>JBARCH010000163.1:0-19911 GCA_049793875.1 Pseudolabrys sp.
GGACAGGCGCCCGATAACGCCGCGTAGTCCGAGGACAGCGTTGGAGCCGGAAAGGGTGCCGGCGCCGGCACGCCGCTCGCGCCGGGTGCGCCATCCGCTGGTGATCGTCGGCAACGCTATTTTCACAGTGCTCGTCGTGTTCGCCGTCGCCGTTGGCGGCGCGATCTGGGTCGGCAGGCAGCGGTTTGAGGCGCCGGGTCCGCTCGCGCAGGACAAGATCGTCAACATTCCGCGCGGGCTCGGCATCAAGGATATTTCGGAAGTGCTGGTGCGTGAGGGCGTGATCGATCAGCCACTGGTGTTCATGGGCGGCGTGCTGGTGCTCAAGGCGCGTGGTGGCCTCAAGAGCGGCGAATACCAATTCACGAAGCACGCGAGCCTGGCGGAGGTCGTCGAGACGATCATCGAGAACCGCGTCGTGCAGCACGCGCTTACCGTTCCGGAAGGGCTGACGTCCGAGCAGATCGTAGCGCGTCTTTTGGAGAACGTCGCTCTCTCCGGACAGATCAAGGAAATTCCGCGCGAAGGAACGTTGCTGCCGGAAACGTACAAATTCACTCGCGGCACGCTGCGCGAGGCGATCATTCAGCGCATGCAGCAATCCGAGCGGCGTGTGCTGCAGGAAGTCTGGGAGCACAGGACGCAAGGCCTGCCGATCAAGACGCCGGAAGAGTTGGTGACGCTGGCCTCGATCGTGGAAAAGGAAACCGGCCGCCCCGAAGAGCGCTCGCGCGTCGCCGCGGTGTTCATCAACCGGCTCAAGAACAAGATGCGGCTGCAATCCGACCCGACCATCATCTACGGGTTGACCGGCGGAAAGGGATCGCTCGGCCGTCCGATCATGAAGAGCGAGATCGAGCAGCACACGCCGTACAATACTTACGTCATCGACGGCTTGCCGCCGGGACCGATCGCCAATCCGGGCCGCGCCTCGCTCGAGGCAGCCGCCAATCCGGCGCGCACCAAGGAGCTTTATTTCGTTGCTGACGGTAGTGGCGGCCACATCTTCTCCGACAGCTACGACCAGCACCAGAAGAACGTCGCGCATTTGCGCGCGCTCGAGCACAATCAGAATACGCAAGGGACGCAGGGCGGCCAGAGCGTGCCCGACGTTCAAGTCACGCCCGATCCGGCGCCGGCCGTCAACAAGCGCCCTGCGACGCGGCGATAGCAGCCTTGTGAGGCGCCAAGCGCGCCGCTAAGGTTTCCGCGGCTTTTGCATTCATCGAAGAAAGATCGGCGGCGATGGTTTTGTCGAGCATGACCGGCTTCGCTCGGCGCCACGGCGTCGTCGGCTCCTACGCCTGGGCATGGGAGCTTAAATCCGTCAACGCCAAGGGCCTCGATCTGCGGCTGCGCATGCCGCCGGGCTGGGACGCGATCGAAGCGCCGGTGCGCGCGCGTGCGTCGGCGCAGCTTGCGCGCGGCACGGTCTATGCGAACCTTACCGCCGAGCGCAAAGGCGTTACGTCGACCGTCAAGATCAACGAGCCGGTGCTGGCGGCGGTGATTGCCACGATCAGGGACCTGACCGGACGCGTGCAAGCCACGCCGCCGACGCTCGACGGCATTCTCTCGCTCAAGGGCGTGATGGAAGTCACCGAAGAAAGCGAACGGGAGGACGACCGGCGCGCCGCCGAGGAGGCGATCGCGGCCGGCTTTGCCGATGCGCTCGCGGCCCTGCTCGCCATGCGGCAGGAGGAAGGCGCGGCGCTGGGACGCGTGCTCGCCGAGCGGCTGAAGGAGATTTCGGCGCTGGCTGCGCGCGCCGACGCTGCACCGGGGCGCAAGCCGGAGGCTGTCAAGGCGCGGCTCGCCGAGCAGGTGGCGACGCTGCTCGCAGCTTCGCAACGTTTCGATAGCGACCGGCTGCATCAGGAAGCGGTGATGCTTGCTGCCAAAGCCGATATCCGGGAAGAACTCGACCGGCTTGCCGCCCACGTGGTCCAATCGCAGAGGTTGATCGCGGAAGGCGGCGCCATCGGCCGCCGGCTCGATTTTCTGGCGCAAGAGCTGGGCCGGGAATCGAATACGCTTACCGCCAAGGCGAATGATGTTGCGCTCACCAACATTGGCCTCGAACTAAAAACGGTCGTCGAGCAATTCCGCGAGCAGGTTCAGAACCTGGAATGAGTCACACCGGCGACATAACCCGCAGGGGCATCATGTTCGTCCTGTCCTCGCCCTCGGGCGCAGGGAAGACGACGTTATCCCGCAACTTGCTCGACCAGGAAGAGAACGTCGCGCTGTCGATCTCAGTTACTACGCGGCAGAGGCGGCCGAGTGAAATCGAGGGCGTGCACTACAGGTTCGTCAGCAAGCACCAGTTCGAGGTCATGCGCGACACCGGCGATTTGCTGGAATATGCCGAGGTGCATGGCAATTATTACGGAACGCCGCGCGAACCGGTCGAAAAGGCGCTCGCAGATGGTCGCAACGTGTTGTTCGACATCGACTGGCAAGGTGCGCAGCAGCTTTACGCCAAAATGCGCGACGATGTCGTCAGCGTCTTTATCTTGCCGCCATCGGCGGCCGAACTGAAATCGCGGCTGGAACGGCGCGCCGAGGATAGCGCGACGATCATCACGCAGCGGCTTCGCAACGCCGTCGAGGAAATCTCGCACTGGCGGGAATACGACTACGTGCTCGTCAACCGCGACCTCGACAAGAGCTTCGCGCGGGTGCGCGCGATCCTGACGGCAGAGCGTCTCAAGCGAGTGCAGACGCCTGATCTGGAAAATTTCGTCGCGCAATTGCTGGCCGATCTGAAGAAGATCGTCCCGTAAGGCTCAAGTGCTCAGCACCACGCGGCCGACGATGCGGCCCGCACGCAGATCGTCCAATGTCGCCTGCGCCGCGGAAAACGGCCGCTCCGCGATCGGTGGCGGCGCGATTTTTTTGGCGCGCACCAGATCGAGCAATTCACGCGTCTCGGCGAGCGTGCCGGTTGTGGTGCCCTCGATCGTCATCGCCTTGAGCGGAAACAGCGCAACGGCGGTCGTATAGGCGCCGCCGATGAGGCCGGTGACGACAACCTTTCCGCCTTTGGCGAGCACGCCGGTTGCAAAGGCGAGCGATTTGTCGGAGCCGACGAAGTCGCAGACGGCATGGATACCGCCGCTCGCCTTCAGCACGTCCTTGCGGGCGCCGGGGTCGGCCGGATCGAAGGCGGCGTCGGCGCCGGCGGCAAGCGCCGCCTCGCGTTTCTTCGCGTCGATGTCGGCGGCGAATATTTTAGTCGCAAACATCGCGCGCGCCAGCGCGAGCCCCATAAGGCCGACGCCGCCGAGGCCGATCAGCAGCATTGGGCCGCGGGTGGCACGGCCGGAGAGGCGCTTAAGCGCGGCATAGGCGGTCAGTCCCGAACACATCAGCGCGCCGGCGTAGGCCGGTGCGAGCGGCGCGTAATCGAGCAGGTAACGCGGGTGCGGGATCAGCACGTGCGTCGCGAAGCCGCCGTCGACCGTGACGCCGAGGTGGCGCGGAGCGGCGCAAATGTTTTCGTCGCCGGCGCGGCAGGCCGGACATTGGCCGCAGCCGATCCACGGATAGACCGCGACCGCGCGGCCGGGTCTTGCGTCTGTTGCGTCGGGTCCGGCGCTGTCGATCACACCGGCGATCTCGTGGCCGAGCGTGAATGGAAGCTCGCGTCCGGCGCGCACGTCGAGTTGCTTGCCGTCGCCCATCTGGAAATAGCCGTCCTGCATATGCAGGTCCGAGTGGCAGACGCCGCAGCGCGACACGCGCACCAGTACCTCGGTGCCCTTGGGCGCCGGGAGTTGGGCGATCGTTTCACATAGCGGCGCGGCGTAGGCGGTGAGAGATTGGCGGCGGAACGGCATGACGAAACGCTATCACACAGTCGCGGCGCCATGCACGGCAAGCGCGCGGGCCAACGCGACAAAGCCCGCGACCGGAATCTCCTCCGCGCGCGCGGTCGGATTGATGCCGGCTTCGCCCAGCAATACCTGCGGATCGGCGCCGAGCGACTTGAGGCTTTGCCGCAGCATCTTTCGGCGCTGGCCGAAGGCCGCTTCCGTCACGCGTTGCAGCAGCCGTGAATTGCATGCGAGCGGTTCGGCGCGCGGCATGAACCGCACCAGCGACGACGTGACTTTCGGTGGCGGCACGAATGCGGACGGTGAGACGTCGAACAGGATTTTGGCCTCCGCGCGCCAGCCGGTGAGCACCGACAGGCGGCCATAGGTCTTGCTGCCGGGTTTTGCCACGATGCGCTCGGCGACCTCGCGCTGAAACATCAGCACCAGCATGTCGTACCAGGGCGGCCACGGCTCGGTGGTGAGCCAGTCGACCAGCAAAGCAGTCGCAATGTTGTAGGGCAGGTTCGCGACGACTTTCGCGCGGTCGCTGCCGAGATAGGCCGGGGCATCGAATTCCAGCGCGTCGCCGCCGACGACATCGAGGCGGCCCGGGTAGTGTGCGGCGATCTCCTGCAACGCGCCGACGGCGCGGTCGTCGCGCTCGACGGCAATGACGCGTTTGGCGCCGAGGGCGAGCAGCGCGCGCGTCAGTCCGCCGGGGCCGGGACCGATCTCGATGACGGTCGTATTTCCGAACGGTTCGGCTGCACGCGCGATGCGCGCCGTCAGGTTGAGATCGAGCAGGAAATTCTGGCCGAGCGATTTTCTGGCAGCAAGGCCGTGCCGGCGGATTACGTCGCGCAACGGCGGCAGGTCGTCGATCTGGCTCATGGGCGGTTGCGCATGGTCGTTTCCGAAAGCCGGTATACGCTTTTCGGGATCATGCGCTATTTGGCGTCGGCCGGCGCGCGGGCCTGTGCCGAAATGCGTGCCGCAAGCGTCAGCGCGGCGACCAGACTCGACGGATCGGCGCGGCCTGTGCCGGCGATGTCGAATGCCGTTCCGTGATCGGGCGAGGTGCGAACGAAAGGAAGCCCGAGCGTCACATTGACGGCGGTATCGAAGGCGAGTGTCTTGATCGGGATCAGCGCCTGGTCGTGATACATGCACAGCGCAACGTCGTAGGTCGCGCGTGCGCGCGCATGGAACATCGTATCGGCCGGAATGGGGCCACGCGCATCGATGCCTTCCGCCTTGAGCCGGGCCACCGCGGGCGCGACAATGGCTGCGTCTTCCTCGCCGAGTGCGCCGTCTTCGCCGGCATGCGGATTGAGGCCGGCAATCGCCAGCCGCGGTCGAGCGAGGCCGAAACGCGTGCGCAAGTCGCGATCGACGATGCGGCCGGTTTCCGTCACGAGATCTGCGGTGAGGCGGCCAGGCACATCCTTCAGCGGCAAATGGATGGTGACAGGCACGACCGCAAGTTCGCGTGACCACAACATCATCACCGGATGCGCGGCGCGCCCGGTTGCCTCCTGCGCGAGCCGCGCCAGGAATTCGGTATGGCCGGGTTCCGCAAAGCCGGAGCGGTAGAGCACGTTCTTGGCGATCGGATTGGTGACGACGGCTGCGGCGCGACCCGCCATGACGTGCTCGACCGCGTGCCGGATCGACGCAATTGCGGCCGGCGCGCTCGATGCGTCAGGCTTGCCGGGATTTGCCGTTGCCGCCACGCCGACCGGCACTAGCGGCAACGCGCGCGAAAAGACGGCAGAGGAATTTTCCGGCTCGGTCACTTCAATGGGAACGTCGAGCGAGAGCGTCGCGGCGCGCTGGGCGATGAATCGCTCGTCGCCGATCAGATAGAAGGGCGGCAGCTCGAGTTTGGCGCGCTGCAACCAGGCGATCAACGTGACGTCAGGGCCGATGCCCGCCGGCTCTCCGATCGTGAGCGCCAGAGGGCCGGCGTCGCGTGTCATTTGTAGTCGATCATCGCGGATTTGCGTGCGTCTTCCAGGTATCTCTTCGACTCGGCGGAAAACCGCTTGGCGAAAATCTGCTTTCGGATTTCGTCTCGGGCCGGAGAATCCTCGGTACTTTTGGTGCGGTCGCAGAGCGCAAACATCTCGATGCCTTGCGCGGTTACTTCAGGAGCCGTGAGGTGGCCGAGCGGCATGGTGTCGAGAATTTCCCGCAATTTTTCCGGCAGGGCCGTCGACGTGCGCATGACCGGCGGACGTACCGCACCGTCACGCAGCGCCCGCGCCATGGCTAGTCCTTCCTTGCAGTTCTGGAAACGCCCGCGCAGTTCCTCTGCCTCCTTGTGCTTGGCCGCGACGACGCTCTGGCTCGACCCGCCGGGCACGACGATCATGATCGGGTAAATCCGGTAGATGTAGCCGACCGCGGACGATTCACTCGGCGTTTGTCCCTTCATCGCCTGGGTCACATCTGCTTCGGTGACACGCAGCGAGGACTGGTATCTGCCTCGCACCAACTGATCCCACGTGAGATCGGCGCGCAGCCGCGACTTGAGCGCCTCGACGGATACGCCCGACTTCGCGATCTGCTGCGCGAATTGGGCCGGCTGCAAGCCGCTCCGCTTGGCCATGTTGGCGAAAGCGTCGTCGACCTCTTTGTTGCTGACCACCAGCTGATAGGGCTTGGCCGCGGAAATCTTGACCTGATCGTCGACCAATTCCTGCAAGGCCTGTTGCCTGCTGACGGATTTATGGGTCGAGACCTGGTCGAGCTTGATGCGGTGGTCGATGTCGAGCGCCGTGATCGGCACGCCGTTGACCATGGCGACGACCTGGGCCTCGGCTGAGCCGGGCAGGATGGTGAAGGCGATGGCAATTAAAGCAGCGGCCATCAAGCGGGCTGACAAGGGGTTCATAGCGCTTATCATCGTAATTCCAGCATCCATTTCATCGATCACGACCGCCACTGCGGCATCAGCCGCATCAGCGCTTAGCGTCCGCCTGAGCTGCCAAGGTTCTCACTGACGGCCGTGCCGCCGAGCGTACGCAGGCTCAACTGCAGCATGACTTGGTGAACCAGGGTCGGGTTTCCGACCACGTCATAAGAATAACCTGTGATGTAATTCAGGCCAAATATAAGGCAATCGTCGACGTAGCCGAGACCGACGCGGGTCTGATCGAATTTGGCGGCGCTGATGTCGTAGCGCGCCCCGGCCGACAGCACCCAGTTGGCATCGAGCTTGAAGGATACCGAACTGAGGACGCCCTGGCGGCGGGTGAGGAAGCCGAGTTCTGGCTGGGCGGCGTAGTCGCCATACAGCACGGACGTGCTCCAGCGGTCGAAATTGGCGCTGGCCTCAAGTTCGGTGCGCTGCGCCGAGAAATTGTCGTGGTCGAACCGGAAGCGCGACGTGAACGTGTAGGTCTTGTTCGGGTGGTATGAAACGCGGCCGACGTAGTCGGACTGCGCGGTGTCGAGGCCGCTCTCGATGCCGGTGTTGGTAAGCCCGCCGACCGCGAACGAGTTCTGGCCGAACAGGCTGTAGGATTGGCCAAACAGCGCGTTGACGAAGCCGCCCTGATTGACTTGAGCGGTGTATTGCCCGCCGACGTTGGCGCGGCTGCCGCCTTCGACGCGGTCCCAACCGGAAAATTTGTCGACGCGGAAAAGATTGCTGTCGTCGAAGATCAGGCTCTGCGCATCTTCATTGGGGAAGCGTCCGATCTGTGTCTCATTCGGGCGGAAGATGACCTGCGCGATCGGCTCGATCGTTTGCGTGCCCCAGGATTCCACGCTCACGAACGGATAGCGGTATTCGAGGCCGACGGCGGGCATGGCGCGCACGAGATTGCTGTCGCCGGTCTGGATGTAGTTGGACACGCCCGGTTGGTTGGTGATGTCCATCGAAGCAGCGTCCGCACGCACGGTGACGAACGGCGTGAATACCTGCCCGAACGAATCCGTGATGCTGCGCCGCCATGTCGATTCTGCCGAGAAGCGCGTGTAGGTGCCGGGTACGCCGCGCAACAGACAGTTGGCGTTCGTCTTGATCGCGGGGTCGGCGGTTTGCGCACAGGTTCCGTTGGCAAGAGCGGTCGACGAGATCGCGTCGAAATCCGCGTCGCTTCGGGTCAGGCTGGTGAGATTGACCTTGTAGCTCAACTCGCCGCCGAGCACTGGGTCCGCCAAAGTGCGGTTATAGTCGAGAACCGGATGAACGATTGGTAGCTCGCTCTGCACGTCGGCGGTCGAGAACCCGTAATAGTAAATGCTGCGGACGTCGAAATAGCTGCGGTCGCCCTTGCCACTCAGGTAAATCTGCGAGACGCCCTCGTTGACGCTCGGCTGCAGCGGATCGGTGTTGTTGCCGCTGTGCAGCAGGCTCGGGTGATAGTCGTTGAGGAATTGCTGGTCGGATACCGCGACGCCGTCCCAGCCCCACACCCATTTGTTGTTGAGGGCAAACTGGCCGGAAGTTTCGGCGGCGCCGCGCCATGTGCGGTCGCCGGGCGCGCCGGCGTCGAACGCGCCGGGGTCAAGCTGGTAGATGCCGGCTCCGCGAACGACGACGGCGCCGTTTTCGAAGCGCTGGCGATATTCGCCCTGCATCATTGGGCCTTGCTTGCTCGTGATCATCGGCGCGATCGTCGCGTCGTAATCCGGCGCCAGCGCCCAGTAATAGGGGACCGTTACGTTGGCGCCGAAGATCGAGTTGAAGCCGACCGTCGGCACCAGCATGCCGGTCTTGCGCTTGACCGTCGGATCCGGCGCAGAGAAATACGGAAGGTACGCGATCGGCTTTCCGAAAAACTCGAGGTGCGCATCCTCGAAGTAGATCATCTTTTCTTTTTGATCATGGATGATGCGCGCGGCTTTCACCTGCCACAGCGGCGGCTTCTTGGGGTCGTCGCGGCAAGCGGCGCACGCAGTGTAGACGCCGCTATGAAAGACGGTGAAGTTTCCACTCGACCGTTCGGCGCGCGCCGCGGCCATGCGCGTCTGGTCGGGCGAATCGAGGCGCAATGAATCGACGAAACCGTTCCGGTAATCGTCGGACAGATCCATGATGGTGCCGTAGGTAACCTTGCCGTCTTCCTCGGTCAGCCGAACGTTGCCTTCGGCGTGCAGGTGCTTTTTCTTTTCGTCGTAGACGACCTTGTCGGCTTCGAGCGTCGAGCCGCCGAAGTAAATCTGCACGTTGCCGACGGCGGAGACGCGGTTGTTGGTGTAGTCGTAGTCGATCTCGCGCGCCTGCACGAGCATCTGCTTGTCGCCAGCCTTTTCACGCTCGATGGTGGCCTGGGATTTCGGGCGTGGCGGCGGGCGTTGCGGAAAGTCGAGTTGCTGAGACTGGCCAAAAGCAGGCGCAAGCCCGCAGCCGAGCAGGGCGGCAATCGCAAAAAGGCAGACGAAATTACGCACGCGCGCGCCACGGGTCGCGGACGGACGAGTGGAAGGCAGCTCAGCCATCACCCGTCCTCCTGGTACAACAACGCCACAAATCCGGTGAGACCGCCGACGAGCACAGGCAGCCAAGCTGCTGCCACAGGGTGCATCAGCTCAGCCTTGCTCAGATCCTCGGTTACTTTCGACAGCACATAAAGCAGAAAGCCCGCTGCCACGCCACTTAAAACCATCTTTTGCACGCCGCCGAACCTGAAGAAACGTAGACTGACCGCGGCGGCAAGGAACACCATCGCGCCCAGCAAAAACGGCAAAGCCAAAAGCTTCTGGAACTGAAGTCTATAGCCTGACGCCGCAAGTCCAGCGTGCTCGGCTATATTGATATACATCGGAAGTTCCCAAAATGGGACTGTTTCGGGCGTCGCAAAACTTTCGCGGACCTGCTCGGGGGTCAGATCCGTCAGCAGCCGATACTCTGGCTGTTTGGTCGGAACTGCGCCGGCGACATAAACCCGGGCATCCAGCAGCTGCCAGACGCCGGGTGTGAGGACCGCATTGCGGGCTTCGATACGGTCCTTGAAGTGGCCGGCCTTGTCGAACGTGAACACCGTCACGCCGCTGAGCTCGACGCCCTGGTCGCGGCTCGACTTGGCGTTGATGATGGCCTCGCCTTCGGCGTTGCGCTGCCGGACCCAGAAGCTGCCGCCGCCACCGCCAAAACTATCCGACTGCTTCTGACCAAACAACTCGGCTTCGTAGCGCTTCGAGCGCTCCTGTAACGTGGCCGAAACCGGATTGTAGATCGTGGTGGCGATGATTCCGAGCAGGAACGACACCAGCAGGGCCGGAGCGATGAATTGCCACGCGGACATGCCGGCCGAGCGGGCGATCACCAGTTCGTTGCGGCGCGACAGATTGAGATAACAGGACATCGCGCCGATCAGTACGCAGAACGGAAAGATACGCTCGGTCACCTGCGGTACGCGATAGAGTGACGTCTTGGCGACGAGCAACGCCGAGACGTTCGGGATGTCGGCGGCGCGGCGCATCAGTTCGATGTAATCCAGCAGCGCCACCAGCCCGAAGATACCAAGGAACACGAGCATCACCGCGCCCAGAAAGCGCATGCCGAAATACCGCGTGAGTGTTCCTGCGATGACCATGGGGCGTTACATCATTGCGGCGCGAAGCGCCGCGTCAGGCGTTGCGACAACGCGGCGAGCCAGTTCGAGAGGACAGCGGGCGGCTCGATGATGAGGCCGCGATCGATCACGAACAGGCCGAACGCGGTTGCCGCGGCGATTGCGATGTATTGCGCCGACAGCGCAGCCGGATGGGTCACGCCGAAGACGGTCGACGCAAATCCGACCAGACGCACCAGGGCGACGGCTCCAATTGCGCCGACCAGCGACATCGTGCGGCTTTGCCGGTTGGTGCGTGGGGCGCCGAGATAGGCGAACGCGAGCACGACGAATACGAGCGGATAAAGCGGTGCGACCAGGCGGTCATGCAATTCGGCGCGGAATTGCGCGGGCTGTTCGACGTAAATCTGGTCGGCCGGGTCGGGCCAGAGCAGTTGCCAGAGATAGCGCTCGCGGATCGAATACTTCACCGTTTGCGGGCCGCCGGAGAAACGCGACAGGTCGAATGCGTAGCGGTCGAACACCACCATGTTGGGATCGGGCTGCTTGGCTTCCTGGCGTTGCACGCTGCCGTTCTGCAAAACGAGGAACGTGCCCTTGTCGTTTTCCAGAAGGTCGCCGGCCTCCGCAAGAATTGTGAAACGCTCCGCCGGATCGCGCTGATCGTCGATGAAAATGCCGAGCAGTTGTCCGTTAGTCCGCCGCGCACGGATGTGGATGGTCACGCCGCGTTCGATCGTCGTGAATCGTCCCGGCTGCACGATCGTGGTTACGACGTTGGCGCGCACCTCCGTCAGCCAGTCGCGCAGCATGCGCAGGCCTTTGGGCGCGAAATAGGCGCTGATTGCCGTCACGATCAGCGAGACGACGACGGCGACGGTCATGAACGCGCGAAACAGTTTCCAGGGCGACATGCCGGCTGCGTTCATGACGATGATTTCGGAATCGTTCGACAGCTTGTTGAGTACATGCGCGACCGCGATCAGCAGCGCGATCGGAGCGATGACGAGGATGAGCAGGGGAATGATCAATCCGGTGATGCCGATAAACACCAGGATGGTCTGGCCCTGGCTCGTCATCAGGTCGATGTCGTGCAGGGCCTGCGTGACCCAAATGACCGCGGTCAGGCTGACAAGCACGACTAGAAACACACCGAAGGTGGTGCGGAAAATGTAGCTGTTAATCGACCCCATCCGCTGCGCTGTCCCCCAGTTGCAGCCACGCAAACGCATCCGCTCCGGTTCCCCGACCGGATGCGGTACCGCAAGGTAAACCGATCCCCCCGCAGATTTACCTTGATCGGTGGACAAAGTGGCCGCCCAAAGGCAAACCCTTTGAATATACACAATAAATTGTTAAGGCGCGCGGCCTCCGCGGGGCCGAATCCGGCGCCTTCTCCGGCTCGATTCGAGCGAATTCGACATTCCGGCCGAGAATCGGCTTCCGACAGGGCGCAAATGCCCGTGACTGCGCCTCTTTTGGGGTATGCAGGAGGCCTGCGGGGTGGCCATATTGGGGTCCCGCCGCCCGATACCCGTTAACGACGAAGGATCGCCACGATGCCCGGTGCCGTGAAACTCGGATTCATCCCCTATGCCGCGCCGGCCACGGGCGTCCTGATCGTGTTTTGCAGTGAAGCCCTCGCCTTCGGTTCCGAGACGCGCCATGCGCTTGCGGAGGCGGGCGACCTCGTTGCGCGCGCCGCCAAAGCCGAGCGTTTCACCGGCAAGAGCGGTTCGAGCCTCGACATCGTGATGCCGGAGGGTCTCAAAGCGTCGCGGCTGATCGTGATCGGCGCCGGCAAGACGGCAACGTTGCAATCGAAAGACATCATCAGGCTTGGCGGCGCTGCCATGGGCAAAGTGCCGTCGAGCGCGAGCGCCGTAACGATCTTCGCGGAACTGCCCGGCGGCGCCATCAAGGCGAAGCAGGCAGCCGAGCTTGCGCTTGGCGTGAAGCTGCGCGCTTACAGGTTCGATCGCTACAAGACGAAGCGCAAGGATGACGATCAGCCCGCCGACGTGAAAGTTTCCGTCGCGGTTGCGGACGTAACCGCGGCGAAGAAGGCATTTTCGCCGTTCGAGGCGCTTGGCGAAGGAGTCGTGTTCGCGCGCGATCTCGTAAACGAGCCGGCGAATATCCTTTATCCGGAAGAATTTGCGCGTCGCGCATTGGCGCTGAAGAAGCACGGCGTCGCCGTCGCCGTCCTCGACGTCAAGGCGATGCAAAAACTCGGCATGGGCGCGCTGCTCGGTGTCGGCCAGGGCTCGCGCCGCGACAGCCGCATGGTCGTGATGCGCTGGAACGGCGGCAAGAAAAACGACGCGCCGGTGGCGTTCGTCGGCAAGGGCGTGTGTTTCGACACCGGCGGCATTTCGATCAAACCGGCCGGCGGCATGGAGGACATGAAGGGCGACATGGCGGGCGCGGCCTGCGTGGTCGGCCTCATGCAGGCGCTGGCGGCCCGCAAGGCGAAGGTCAACGCCGTCGGCGTTATCGGCGTCGTCGAGAACATGCCGGACGGCAACGCGCAGCGTCCCGGCGATATCGTTACGTCGATGTCGGGGCAGACAATCGAGATCATCAACACCGACGCGGAAGGCCGGCTCGTGCTGGCCGATGCGCTCTGGTACACGGCCAAGGAATTCAAGCCGAAATTCATGGTCAATCTTGCGACCCTGACCGGCGCAATCATCGTCGCGCTCGGCCATGAGCACGCCGGCATGTTCTCCAACGACGACAAGCTCGCTGAGCGATTGACGAAGTCGGGTCTTGCGACCGGCGAACTCGTCTGGCGCATGCCGCTCTCGCCGGAGTACGACAAGCAGATCGATTCAAAATTCGCCGACGTGAAGAATACCGGCAGCGGCCGATGGGGCGGTGCAATCACAGCCGCGCAATTCCTGCAGCGCTTTGTCGCCGACAAGACGCCGTGGGCACATCTCGACATCGCCGGCACCGGTTTTGATTCACGCCAGAACGAGATCAACAAAAGCTGGGGATCGGGCTGGGGCGTGTTGCTGCTGAACCGGTTGGTGGCGGATTATTACGAGAAGTGACGTTTGATCGCCGCGCCGCCGGTGCGCCATGACCGAGATGCTTTTTTATCATCTGCAGGGCCAAAAGCTCGAAGGCGTGTTGCCGTCGCTGCTTGAGAAATCGATCGAGCGGGGCTGGCGTGTGATCGTGCAGGGAGCTTCGGAAGAGCGCGTCGAAGCGCTTGACGCGCATCTGTGGACTTACCGCGACGACGGTTTCCTGCCGCACGGCACCTGGCGCGAAGCCGAAGCGGCGATGCAGCCGGTGCTGCTCACTGTCAACGATGGTAACCCCAACGCCGCCACCGTACGTTTCCTGATCGACGGCGTGCCGGTGCCGGCGGACGCCGAAAGCTACCAGCGCATCGTTCTGCTGTTTGACGGCGACGACGAGGAGGCGGTTTCGGCTGCCCGCGCGCATTGGGCGGACGCCAAAGCCAAAGGATTCGAAGCGACCTATTGGCAGTCCGATGAGCGTGGCCGTTGGGTCAAAAAGGCCTGAAAACGCTCGTTATGGCTTGATAGGCCATTGGCTTATAGGTCAGTGGCTGATTTACCACGCCAAGCGGCGGCCTTGCTCACGGCCATCTTCATGACGCAAAATCCCTCATAACGGGCAAGCGGATAGCAATAATCGGGGTGATGATCTTGCGACCATATCGCACAATGCTGTGCTGCGCGGCGGCTCTCGCTTCGGCCACGATGCTTGCCGGTTGCGGCAGTACCGCGGACTCGATGTTTGCGGGCGAAAGCGGCTGGTTCGCCAAGCCGCTGGATTTCTCGACGCCCGAGTGGGCAAAGGTTTCCAGCAGCGCGCCCGAGTTTGCCTCAAGCCGGCCGGTGCAGCCGGAAGATCTGGTCAGCGCCGATGGCGCTTGCGCAGCTGCCGCGGCTGAAGCGCCGGCACAGGCAACACAGGCACAAGCGGCGGCAACGCCCACGACGGACAGTGCAGCAGGAACGGCGGCGGGCGACCCTGGCACGGTGAGAGCGGCGTCAGCGCCGCCGCCCGACCGGCTTGAGCCGGCTGGCGCTGGCGCGGGTCCATCGCCTGGAAACTTTCCCGCTGGCGGCGGTGTCGCACTCGGCATGACCGAATGTCAGGTCGTGCGCAGGGCCGGCCAGCCGCAAAAGGTCGACATCAGCGCGAGCGCCGGTGGCGAGCGCGCTGTCGTCGTCACCTATCAGACCGGCAGTTGGCCGGGCATCTACCATTTCGCGTCGGGGCGGTTGAAGGAAATCGATCAGGCGCCGCAACCACCGGCCCCGCCGAAGGCGCAAAAGACGAAGAAGAAGAAATCGGCGAGGCCGAAGTCCGCCGGCGCCACGCCGCAGGTCTACGTCCAGTAAAACCTCAAGCCGTTTCGGCCGCGCTGCTGGCGGCGAGCCATTCCTCTTCGGCCTTTGCCAGAGCATTGGCCGTGTCCGAACGCGTTTTGGCGAGCGACGCGGCCTTCGCCGGATCGCGCGCGAACAAGCCTCCGTCAGCGAGCATGGCATCAATCTCCTCAAGCTTCCGGTTGAAACGGGCGATCTCGGCTTCCGCGTGCGAGACGCGCTTGCGAAAGGTTGCCGTTTCCGCACGCCGTTCTGCGCCGGCGCGGCGCGTCTGTGCAGAGTCGGCTGGAGCAGGGCGTTCACGTTGCGCCGGCTTGTCGTCATCGTATTCGGTGAGGACACGCCGCCTGTAGTCGTTGAGATCGCCGTCGAACGGCGTGACCCGGCCGTTTCGCACGAGCCAGAGCCGGTCGGCGCAAGCTTCCAGCAGATAACGGTCGTGCGACACCAGAATGACGGCGCCGGGATAATCGTTGATCGCTTCGATCAGCGCCGCGCGGCTGTCGATGTCGAGATGGTTGGTCGGCTCGTCCAGGATGAGGAGATGCGCGCCGCCGTAGGTCGCCAGCCCGAGCATGAGCCGCGCCTTCTCGCCGCCGGAGAGCTTCTCGATCTTCTTGTCGGCGGCAAGCCCCGAAAAGCCGATGAGACCCGCCATGCCGCGGACCTTCGCCTCGGGCGCATCGGGCATCAATTTGCGGACGTGATCGTAAACGGAGGCGCCGACTTCCAATTCGTCGAGTTGATGCTGCGCGAAATAGGCAACCTTCAGTCGCGCGGCGCGAACGATATCGCCTTCGAACGGTGCCAGCCGCGAGGCAATCAGCTTCACCAGCGTCGACTTGCCGTTGCCGTTGGACCCAAGCAGCGCAATGCGGTCGTCGTTGTCGATGCGCAACGTGAGGCCGGACAGGATGGGACGGCCCGGCTCATAGCCAACGGATACGTCATCCAGTGCGACGATCGGCGGAGACAGCAGCTTTTCGGGAGCGGGAATATTGATCGGGAGCACGTCGCTGGTGACGATGGTCGAGATCGGCGCCATCTTCTCGAGCATCTTCACGCGTGACTGGGCCTGACGCGCTTTCGAAGCCTTGGCCTTGAAGCGATCGATGAAGGCCTGGATGTGCTTGCGCTGGGCCTCCTGCTTCTTCACGATCTTCTGATCGAGCATCAACCGCTCGCTGCGCTGACGCTCGAATGCCGAGTAGCCGCCGCGATGCAGCGTGAGCTTGCAGTTCTCGAGCGAGAGAATGTGGCCGACCGCATTGTCGAGAAGATCGCGGTCGTGGCTGATGATGATCATCGTGCGCGGATAGCGCGCGAGGTGATCCTGCAGCCAGAGCGTGCCTTCGAGATCGAGATAGTTGGTCGGCTCGTCCAGCAGGAGCAAATCGGGTTGGGCGAACAAGGTTGCGGCGAGTGCGACGCGCATGCGCCAGCCGCCGGAGAATTCGCTGCAGGCCCGCAACTGGTCGGCCGCCGAGAAACCGAGACCCGACAGGATCGAAGCGGCGCGCGCCGGCGCCGAATGTGCGTCGATGTCGGCAAGCCGGATCTGAATCTCGGCGATACGATGCGGGTCCTGTTCGGTTTCGGCGTCCGCCATGAGTTGCGCGCGTTCGCGGTCCGCCATGAGCACGACGTCGAGCAGGCTCTCCGGGCCGTTGGGCGCTTCCTGCGCGAGCCGGCCGATGCGCCAGCGCTTGGAAAGCTCGACGTCGCCGTGTTCCGGGGCAATGTCGCCGGCGATCACGCCGAACAGCGTCGTCTTGCCGCTGCCGTTGCGGCCGACAAGCCCGACACGGGCGCCGGAGGGGATTCGAGCCGAGGCGCCTTCAAGCAAAGCGCGGCCGGCAATGCGTACGGTGAGATCGTTGATGACAAGCATGCGGCCTTTTGACGGAGAGCGGCGAACTACGCAATCCCTTGCGAGCCATTCAGCCGATTTTACGTAAACCGCCCTGGCCGCTTACGCGCTGGAACATGATCAGGTCGAAGGAGGGCGCATCGCCCACGATGGCGGTGAGCAGTCCGTGCGCCTGCCCGCGGTGGTGGGTCTGGTGATTGAAGAAATGATCGAGCGCGGGGCTAAGCGCCTGTTCGATCTCGACCGGCTGCACGATGGTTCGGTAGCGGATCGTGCCGGCAAGGTCGGTTTCGTTCAGCCCGTCGATATAACGGCTAATGCGCGCGTCCTCGGCGCGGCGGGCGACGCGCAGGGAGGCAAAGTCATCGTAGAGGATCGCGTCGAGATTGTGCGGATGTTCACCTGCGCCGGTAAAACGCCGCATCCAGATGCGATCGCCGAGCAGCAGATGGTTGAGCGTGCCGTGCATCGACTTGAAGAAGGCGCCGCGGTTCGCACGATAATCGGCGTCGGAAATCCCGGCCGCCGCGTCGTAGAGCCGTTCGTTGCACCAGGCGTTGTAGGCCGCAAACATCAGGTAACGCGATTTCATCGGCCGCCTCCCGCTTTGCGGTGAAAGCATAGGAAATCCGGCGGCAACCCGCTATCGGCCGTGGGCTTTTGCGCGGGCACGGCGATCTTGCAGGGCGAATAGCCTGCCGGTATAAGCCGCCGCAGCATTTTTCCCCAAGAACCAAGGCAAAGGACCATACCGATGGCCGTCGAGCGTACGTTTTCGATCCTCAAGCCCGATGCCACCGCGCGTAATTTGACGGGTGCGATCAACGCGATCATCGAGCAGGCCGGCTTGCGCATCGTCGCGCAGAAGCGCGTGCACATTACGCGCAAACAGGCGGAACAATTCTACGGCGTGCATCGTGAGCGGCCATTCTTCGGCGAGCTCGTTGAGTTCATGATTTCGGCGCCGGTCGTCGTGCAAGTGCTGGAAGGCGAGAACGCCGTTGCGAAATATCGCGAGGTGATGGGCGCGACCGATCCGGCGAAGGCGGCCCCGGGAACCATCCGCAAGGTTCACGCCAAGTCGATCGGCGAGAATTCGGTGCATGGTTCCGACGCGGCTGACACGGCGGCGAAGGAAATTGCGCAGTTCTTTTCCGAAAACGAAATCGTCGGCTGATAATTCGCGCTGGCCATACGGGGCCGGCGCGATTACGCTTTCGAACAGATTGCCTACAACGGCCAATAATAAAAACGAGAGATCAGGTGGAGGAAAAACGTGTGGAGCGCACTCGCCGCGAACTTTGACTCGGCCGGATTCTGGCTGTCGGTTCTTCAGGTTATCTGGATCAATATCCTTTTGTCCGGTGACAACGCGGTCGTGATCGCGCTCGCTTGCCGCGGGCTGCCGCCGCGCGAGCGGATGTGGGGCATGATCATCGGCGCCGGCTTTGCTTCGGTGCTGCTCATCGTCTTCACAGGGGTCATATCGGTTCTGCTGACGCTGCCTTATCTCAAGCTCGTTGGCGCAATCGCGCTGGTCTGGATCGCCGTCAAGCTGCTTGCGCCGCAAGCGCATGACGAAGAAGACACGGCCGAGGCGGTCGATGATTTGTGGCGCGCGGTTCGCATCGTCGTCGTTGCCGATATCGTCATGAGCCTCGACAACGTGATCGCAGTCGCTGCGGTCGCCAAGGGCCAATATCTGCTGCTGACGCTCGGGCTTGCTGTCAGCATCCCGATGGTGATCGCGGGCAGCGCCATCATCCTCGCGCTGCTCGAGCGCCTGCCAATTCTGGTTTGGGGCGGCGCGGCGATCCTCGGCTGGGTGGCTGGCGATATCTTCGCGGGCGACCCGATCGTCCTGAGGCTGTTTTCCGACTTCAACCCGGCACACGTGGATATTGTCGCTTCGATCGTTGGCGCCGTCCTGGTCGTGGGTTGGGGCTATGTCTGGCGGCGCCGGCATCACGTCGCGCTGGAAAAAGCCTAGGCGACGGGCGTAACCTAGGTGGCATGAATCAGGCGGTGCGACCTGTTGCGGCCGCGGTGCGGATCGGTGCGTCGGCGTGTCCGCACGATTGCCCGTCCACCTGCGCGCTTGAAGTTGAACTCCTCGACGAGCGCACGATCGGCCGCATACGCGGCGCCAAGGACAACGATTACACGGCCGGTGTCGTTTGCGCGAAGGTCGCGCGCTATGCCGAGCGTGAGCATCACCCCGGCCGCCTGCTGACGCCGGTGCGGCGCAAGGGCGCGAAGGGTTCCGGCGAATTTGTGCCGATCGCGTGGGATGACGCGCTCGATCTGGTCGCCGAAGAATTCCTCAAAGCCGAGCAGCGCTACGGCGCGGAAGCCGTCTGGCCTTATTATTATGCCGGCACCATGGGGCTGGTCATGCGCGACGGCATCAACCGCCTGCGCCACGTCAAGAAATACTCCGGCTATCATTCCTCGATCTGCGTCAATCCGGCCTATACCGGCTTTGCCGCCGGCACCGGACGCGTCGCCGGTCCCGATCCGCGCGAAGTTGCAAAATCCGATCTCATCGTGATCTGGGGCACCAACGCCGCCAACACGCAGGTCAATTTCATGACGCACGCGACCCGTGCGCGCAAAGAGCGCGGCGCCAGGATCGCCTGCGTCGACGTTTACATGAATCCGACCATGAAGCAGGCCGATGTGCCGGTGCTGCTGAAACCCGGCACCGATGCGGCGCTTGCCTGTGCGGTGATGCATTGCCTGTTTCGCGACGGCAAGGCGGACTGGAATTATCTTGAGCGTTTCACCGACGCTCCGCACGAACTTGAAGCGCATGTGCGCAGCCGCGACCCGGCCTGGGCGTCGGCGATCACCGGCGCGCCAATCGAGACAATCGAGCAGTTCGCGAAGCTGGTCGGCGAGCGCAAGCGCGCTTATTTCCGTCTCGGCTACGGCTTCTCGCGCTCGCGCAACGGCGCGGTGAGCATGCACGCGGCAAGCTGCATTCCGTCAGTGACGGGCGCCTGGCAATACGAAGGCGGCGGCGCGTTCCACAACAACGCCGATATCTACCACTGGAACAAGAGCATGATCGAGGGACACGGCGCGCGCGATCCGGCCGTGCGCATGCTCGACCAGTCGCGCATCGGCGCGATCCTCACCGGAGAACGGGAAGCGTTGCGGGACGGCCCGCCGGTCACGGCGCTGCTGATCCAGAATACCAATCCGGGTTCGGTCGCGCCCGACCAGACGCAGGTCAAGCGCGGGTTCGCGCGCAACGATCTTTTCGTTTGCGTGCATGAGCAGTTCATGACGGAAACCGCGCGGGTGGCGGACAT
>JBARCH010000164.1:0-6935 GCA_049793875.1 Pseudolabrys sp.
GGTTATGTCGAAACCATCCGCAACCTGCCGCTGCTGCTGCAGTTGCTGTTCTGGTACAACGCCGTTCTCAAGGCGTTGCCGCCGGTACGCGACAGCGTCCATTTTTGGGGCGGGACGGTACTCAACAATCGCGGTCTGTTTCTGCCGAAACCGATTTTCAACAGCGGATTTGGTGCGGTCGAGATCGCAATCGTTTTCGGTATTGTTGTTTCGGCCGTTTTTTATTTCTGGGCACGCAAGCGGCAGGAGAAGACCGGCGAGCAGGCGCCGGTGCTGTGGACGACGCTGGCGCTGGTGATCGGTCTGCCGCTCGCCGTGCTGGCGCTCGAAGGCTTCCCACTGGCGTTTCAGTTTCCGGAAGCCGGGCGCTTCAATATTGCCGGCGGCGTCGAGGTCCTGCCGGAATTTGCGGCGCTTCTGTTCGGACTTTCGATCTACACGGCGGCCTTCATCGCGGAGGTTGTGCGCGCCGGCATCCTTGCCGTGTCGCAAGGACAGACCGAGGCGGCCTATTCGCTCGGCCTCAAGGCGGGACCGACGCTGAGGCTGATCGTCGTGCCGCAAGCGATGCGCGTGATCGTGCCGCCGCTCACCAGCCAATATTTGAACCTGATCAAGAATTCTTCGCTGGCGGTGGCGATCGGCTACCCGGACCTGGTGCAGGTGTTTACCGGCACGGTGCTGAACCAGACCGGGCAGGCTGTCGAGGTCGTCGCCATCACGATGCTGGTCTATCTCACCATCAGCCTCACCACGTCGCTGCTGATGAACATCTACAACAGCCGCATCGCGCTGGTGGAACGGTGAGGGCGCCGCCATGACCATGGCCGAAGGCGACCTTGCCGTTACCGAGCTTGCGTTCGTGCGCCGCAACACCATTGCGCCGAAAGCGCCGCCGGTCGCAACCAGCGGCGCGCTGTTCTGGCTGCGCACCAATCTGCTGTCCACGCCGTTCAACATTGTCCTCACGATCGTCATCGTGTTGTTCCTGGCATGGTTGATTCCGGATTTGCTGAAATTCCTGCTGATCGACGCGGTGTGGACCGGCGACAACCGCGACGTCTGCCGGGAAATCGTGCAGCACCGCGAAATCGGCGCGTGCTGGCCGTTCGTATGGGAGCGGCTGCCGTATTTCATCTACGGCTCCTATCCGATTTCGGAACGATGGCGCGTCGACGTGTTTTTTCTGCTGCTGGCAATCGGGGTGGCGTGGCTGCTGTGGCTCAGGGCGCCGCGGCATGACATCGGCGTGTTCTACTTCTTTGTTGTCCTGCCGATCGCGTCGTTCATCCTGCTTGCAGGCTGGGATGCAATCGGCCTGCAGTCGGTCGATACCGTGCTGTGGGGCGGTGTGCTGGTGACGATCGTCGTCGCTTCGGTCGGCATCGTGGTCTCGCTGCCGCTCGGCATCTTGCTTGCGCTCGGACGGCGCTCGCGCATGCCGGCGGTCAAGCTGTCCTCGGTTGTTTTCATCGAATTCGTGCGCGGCGTGCCGCTCGTCACCGTTTTGTTCATGGCAAGCGTGATGCTGCCGCTGTTCGTGCCGGAGCAATTTTCGCCGGACAAGCTGATCCGCGCGCTGGTCGGCATTGCGCTGTTCGCATCGGCCTACATGGCGGAAGTGGTGCGTGCGGGGCTGCAGGCGATTCCGAAAGGGCAGTTCGAGGGCGCGATGGCGGTCGGCCTCGGCTATTGGCAGATGATGCGGCTTATCGTCCTGCCGCAGGCGCTGAAAATCACCATTCCGAACATCGTCAACACGTATATCGGGCTGTTCAAGGACACGACGCTGGTTTTCATCGTCGGCATTTTCGATCTGCTGCGCACCATCGAGGTCGCGCGCATCGATCCGCGCTGGGCGACGCCGGTGACCAGCACGACCGGCTATGCGGTCGCCGCGATCTTCTATCTGACCTTCTGCTACGGCATGTCGCGCTATGCCCGTGCTACCGAAACCCGTCTCGCTTTGAGCGATAAACGTTAGCGCACGATCCCGAAAAGTGAGAACCGGTTTCGGACGAGATTGCGCGCAGGGAAGTAAAGGTGATGATCATGAACACCGCGACCGCAGACGTCCGGCTCAAGCCGACCCCGCTCAATAATCCGGTGGCCGTTGAGTTGATCGGCATGAACAAGTGGTACGGCGAGTTTCATGTGTTGCGCGATATCGATCTGAAAGTGATGGGCGGCGAACGCATCGTGATCTGCGGGCCGTCCGGCTCGGGCAAATCGACCATGATCCGCTGCATCAACCGGCTTGAGGAACACCAGCAGGGGCGCGTCATCATCGATGGCGTCGAATTGACCAACGACCTGAAGAAGATCGACGAGGTGCGGCGGGACGTCGGCATGGTGTTCCAGCACTTCAATCTGTTTCCGCATCTCACCGTGCTGGAGAATTGCACGCTGGCGCCGATCTGGGTGCGCAAGACGCCGAAGAAGGACGCCGAGGAAATCGCGCTGCATTACCTCAGGCGCGTGAAGATCCCGGAGCAGGCCGGCAAGTACCCGGGCCAGCTATCGGGCGGGCAGCAGCAGCGTGTCGCCATCGCCCGTGCGCTGTGCATGAATCCCAAGATCATGCTGTTCGACGAGCCGACATCGGCACTCGATCCGGAAATGGTGAAAGAAGTGCTCGACACGATGGTGGCGCTGGCCATGGACGGGATGACGATGCTTGTCGTCACGCACGAAATGGGTTTCGCGCGCCAGGTCGCCAATCGCGTGATCTTCATGGATGCAGGGCAGATTGTCGAAGCCAATGCGCCGGAGGAGTTTTTCAACCATCCGCAGCACGAGCGCACGAAGCTCTTTCTCAGTCAGATTTTGCATTAGGTGGTAAAGTAGTAAGCCGGCCGCATGACTCCGGCCACATGCTGGAGATTTCCGCTGCTGGCCTTTAGCGCACATTCAACCGTGTTGGACCTCAGTCCAATTCATTGCGCTACCGATCGACTGCATAACAATCAAATGGTGAAGCTGTATTGCAGCATTGGCCAACGGCTGCCTTCGACTCCGGAGGACAGAGTTCCGGATGTAGCGAAGCCAGCGGACGTCTATCAAGGCGCACCGATCAAGCTCAATTTGTGAAGCACGGCCCCGATATTGTGGGAGGCTCAAATGAAGCGGCGAGACTTCAATCGAATCGCGCTCGGTGCGGGCTTAAGTCCAATGCTGTCAGATCGCAGCCTTGCGCAATGGTACGAGGGGCTGTCGCCGCCCACGCAATCTGCGCCGCAAAAATTCAATATCATCATCAAGCATTCCCCGCGCGCATACAACCAAGTGAATGTGCCGCGAAAATCCGGCGTTGGCCGTCGATTTACGATCTACTGGACGTGGAGCTATCCTTGGGAGGCCAATCGCGATGTAGCCGAATTGGACAATCGCTTTTCAACCATGACCGAGGTGCGTCGCGTAGCGTGGCCCGATTACGAAAAATCGGAATATTCAGAGAAGGTGTTTTTGCAGGGAATCGCCGGAACGCTTGAACTGTTCCACCTTTCTACAGTTCGCTTCCAAACGATCGTCGGCCAAGTCACGGGGCAGCCGGTCGTGGTTTACCAACGGATCGACCAAGCCGGCCAGAAATTACCCATCGATGAACGAATCCTCGCGGACACCGATACTCTGATGGTGTTCGGTCTTGATCACATGATTACCGAGCAGGAAGCCGCTCCGGAAGAAATCGAAGCCTTGAAGAAGTTTCTGGCGCGTGAAGGCACCTGCCTGATGATTGGGCCGCACCACGATGTTGGCGCATCACAGGACGTGAAACGGCTTCAAATGGAGTACGCCCATCATGGCGATCCCCTGGTCCCCCGCCAGCAGCGCTTCGGCCTATACACACGATCTCTCATGAAAGGCCTGGGAGTGCCTGTGGAGAATCGCTTCGGCCTTCGTCCAGCGGTCGTCAAGGACACCAATCAGATCGCGCCGCTGACGGCGATGCGCGATCTCGACAGGCATGGTTGGCTCGCAAACGTAACAACCTTCAACTTTCACCAACACTTGCCGCACTACGCGCTGACGACTGAAGACACAAACTCAATTCGTGTTCTTGCTCGACAGCCCGTTGATTTGACCAGACCGCATCCTTTCATCGAGGCCGGCAACACTGAATTCAATTCATTCCTCTGGATGCCGCCGGCACGCGCGCGCGCTGGCCACATCATGCTTGCGGACCTGACAATTTTCACCACTCTTTTTGGCGGCGCCGAGAGTCTCGATAACTTTTGGTACAACCTCGCGACAAAGGGATAAGCGGCAGGTCCATTTATGAGCGCATAATGGAGAGCTTCATGTCACATAATCTGATCGGAAACACCACTCGCCGCGACTTCCTGGGGACAGCCACCGCCACAGCGGCATTGACCCTCGGCACGTCGCCGGGTGTCGAAGCGCAAACCGCTCCTGTCAAATCCGACGAAGTCCAAGTTGCGCAACTGGCGGCCGCTCAAAATGTGCAGTCAACTGCGACTGGAATACCTGACTGGACACGGCCTACCGCAATGGCGATCCCCAAGGAGGGATATTTCAAACTTGAACAAGGCCGCTATGGTGCGGTCTTTCCAAGAACTCCCGCGAATTACGGCTTTACTGTCATTGCGAAGGTGAAACCCGGAAGAGAACAAGCAATTCGTGAGTACGGTAAAACGATCGAGGACGCGGTGAAGGGCTCCCCCACGGTGCTTGCGCCTTTGCGCCTTCATTATCTCCGCTGGGTGTTGTTCGACGTCGGCTCCGGTCTACATTTCATGTACCAGGGCATCTTCGATACTGACTTCGATAAATACGTTGAGGATGCCGTGGCGCTTTTCAACTCGACCGGCATCACGACCGTATTTGTGAATCTGGAAGGCTGGCCGGCAGATTGGAGGACAAACAGCGCAGCCGTGATCAAATTCTTCCGAGATCACCAAAGGCCGAGTTTTCTGGAATATGGAGAATATCCGTATGTGACGGCGGATGAGGTAAAGAAGGCTTTGCGGGTCAAGAGTTCGCTCTCCGCAATGCTTGATCAAATGCAGTAACGCCCTTCACCCGGCGCAACGTGAGTTGACCCCCGAGATGCGCCCATGCTTGAGCGTGAGGACATCCAACATCTTCTGCTGACGCGCGTACCTGCGATCACGGGTCGATATGAATTCCTTTCGTTTCGTCAGGCTGCCCAAGGACGAGCCTGGTTGGCAGGTGTCCTGGACAAGGTTGCTTCGGCTCGACAGGCCGGAGAATCTATTGAACACGAGCAAAGATGGGTGTCCGTTGCTTTCACGTGGCGAGGACTTCGCGCGCTCGGAGTAGATGAGAAATCCCTCGCCACGTTCCCAAAAGAATTTCAGGAGGGCATGGCGGCGCGTGCGAAAATGCTCGGGGATACAGGGAAGGATAGTCCAGAAAAGTGGATTGGTGGCTTTGCCGGTCCGGCGCTGCACGCCATCGCAATTCTTTTCGCGCGCAATGCGACCGAACGCGAGCGTGTAACCCGGGAACATCAAGCGTTCCTGGCGAGTATTCCCGGTGTCGAAACACTTTCTTCACTGGACCTTGACGGCATTCCACCGTTTGATTACGCGCACGAGCATTTCGGATATCGAGACCGACTCTCTGAACCGCAAATCGAAGGAAGCGGAATACAGCCGACGCCCGGTTCGGGCGCGCCTGTAAAGGCGGGTGAGTTCATTCTCGGACAAGTGGATGAGAGCGGCCAACTGGTTCCGTTGCCAAAGCCGGAAGTTCTGTCGCGAAACGGCACCTTCATGGCTTATCGCAGATTGCAGGAGCACGTCGGCGCCTTTCGCGACTTTCTCCGCCAGCAGGGTGGGCCAACAACCGATGGCCAAGAATTGATCGCAGCAAAATTGATGGGACGCTGGCGGAGTGGAGCACCGCTTGTCCTGGCTCCCGAAAAGGACGATCCGGCCCTTGGTGCTGATTACCATCGCAACAACAACTTCAATTACGCGCAAATGGATCCGCAAGGGTATGCAGTTCCGCTGGGAGCGCATATTCGGCGGATGAACCCTCGGGACACGGCGGCGAACATTCAGCGCCGAAGAATGATCCGCCGTGGCGCGACCTACGGCCCTCCGTTGCCGGAAGGCGCCCCAGAAGATGGTGTCGATCGCGGAATTGCAGCTTTCATTCTCTGTGCGAGTCTCGTGAGGCAATTCGAGTTCGCGCAAAATGTCTGGAACAATGATCCAAATTTTCATGAACTCGGCAATGAACGAGACCCGCTTATCGGAAATCAGGACGGCACTTTCGACTTCACGATTCCCAAACGTCCGATCCGCAGAAAGATAACCGGCCTGCCAGCCTTCACGACGCTCAAGGGTGGCGCCTATTTCTTCCTTCCCGGAATTAAGGCACTGCGGTATCTCGCTGCGCTTAACGCGGACTAACGCACTTTTATGAGTGTACGTCTTAGCGCATCAACGCGCCGCCGGCCTTCTTCCAGGCGTCAATGCCGCCCTCGATATGGACCGCCGTAAGAAGTCCTGCTTCCTGCGCCGCCTGCACGGCCATCGCCGAGCGTTCGCCATAGGCGCAATAAAAGACGATGCGTTTATCGCTCGCCGCTGCTAACGCGTGCAGCACACCGCCGGCGCGAATGTTGTTTTGTAATTCGCCGTAAGGCGCATGCAATGCGCCGGGAATGCTGCCGTATTTCTCGCGCTCGCTCTTTTCACGCAAGTCGATGAAGGCAACGTCCGGCCTTCCGCTCAAAGCCATTGCCTGCGCGGCGCCCAGCGCCCAGCCGCGGCGCGCGATCTCCTGCTGCGCGAGGCCGACCTTCATGTTGGAGGGCACGGCGACGTCCATCATCTTCGGGTTCGGCAGTTTCAGATTGCGCATCAGTTCGACGTATTCGTCCATCGACTTCACTTGCAGACGCGGGTTGTAGCGTTTCTCCTCACCGATGGTGGAAACGG
>JBARCH010000165.1:0-25477 GCA_049793875.1 Pseudolabrys sp.
TCGGACGTCGCCGCACGCGGTCTCGACATCCCCGAAGTGAGTCATGTCTTCAATTTCGATGTGCCGCATCACCCGGACGATTACGTCCACCGTATCGGCCGCACCGGCCGCGCCGGCCGATCCGGCACCGCGATCACCATCGTCGCCCCGATCGACCAGCGCGCGATTGGCACGATCGAAAAGCTGATCGGCCAGACCATCCCCTGGGCCGGTAAACCTGCCGCGACAACTCCCTCCTCCGCCGAAGGCAGCAGCGAACAACGTCTGCAACGCGGCGCGTCAGCACACCGCGAAGAGCGTCCACGCCACGAGGAACGTCCTCGTCAGGAAGAGCAGCGACCGCGCCCGAGGCAGAGCCACAATGGCGGTGCCGGCCAGCAAGCCAGCCATCAAGGCCAACGGCCTCCGCAACAGCGGCAGGAGGACCGCCCGCCTCATCAATCGCGCCAGCGCCCCCAGCCGCCCCGCGACCAAGGCGACGAGGCAGACAACAGCCACCTGCCGGCATTTCTGCTGCGGCCAGTCTCCCTGAAAGCGTAAATTTATAGTTTGCGAATTCGCGTTGCAGTTGCTGAAGCGGCGACCACGCGCGGCAGCAAATTTACTAGTGATTTACCGCTCTCCAATACCGTGCCCGAAACGGGTTTTTCTCGGCTCAGGCTGAATTTCAATTCGGTCCCAAGCTGCGATGTGCCGGGCGCCTGCCCGAGACGGGATTTGCAATGTCAGGGCGGAAAGTGGACGACCACGAACGCACGATGGCATTCGCGGAAATCGCACTTGGGCAAATCAGAGCTCTCGGTCAGTCGGCTACCCCGCGCAATTACGAAATCTGGTACACTTACGCGACCGGCTACAACCCGGCCCTCAACCACCGCATCAACGAAATCCTCAACAAGAACGGCGGACTGACTGAGGCCGACATCGAGCAGGTCTTCGAAGCCTATCTTTCACCGTCGCGTATCACCGAACGCATCGACAAAGTCGGCAACCAGGTCGTGGACGAGATTGACCAGGTCATGGCCATGATCGATGCCGCCGCCGGCAGCGCCAACAGCTACACCGAAAGCCTCGCCGACATGAGCGAGAAGATCGGCCAGTCGAAAGATCGCGAAGGCTTGCGCGCGATCGTCGAAAGTCTGGTTCAAACGACCAAGGAAATGGAATCGTCGAACCAGAAGCTGGAAGAGCGGCTCAACGCCTCAAAGCAGGAAATCCATGACCTGCAAAGAAACCTCGAAACAGCGCGCACGGAAAGCCTCACCGATCCGCTGACGCAGCTCTCGAATCGCAAAGTCTTCGACACCGCCGTTGCGCAGGCTATCGCCGACGCGCACGCCGGCAATGAACCGCTATCGCTGCTACTGACCGACATCGACCACTTCAAGGCATTCAACGACAATTACGGCCACCTCACCGGCGATCAGGTGCTGCGACTCGTCGCCATGTCGGTGAAGCAGAACGTCAAAGGCCAGGACACCGCCGCGCGCTATGGTGGCGAGGAATTCGCGGTAGTTCTGCCGAACACCGTCCTGCGGTCCGCCATTACGGTTGCTGACCACATCCGTCGCGCCGTCATGACCAAGGAATTGATGAAGCGTTCGACCGGCGAGCATCTCGGCCGGGTGACGATTTCGATCGGCGTCGCCACACTCAAGAAAGGCGACACCGTACAGTCGCTGATCGAACGCGCCGATACCTGTCTCTACGCGGCCAAGCGGTACGGCCGTAACCGTGTGATGAGTGAAACTGACCCTGAAGTCTCGGTCGGGACCGCGCAGGTTGCATAGACGAGAATAAGGGACGGCGCGCGTCAGCTCAATTCGTGCTCGCGGTCTCGTCTTTCGCCGGCGTGAGCTGAACTGACTCGCCGCAGCCGCAAGCTGAGGTCTGGTTCGGATTGTTGAAAACGAACTGCGCAGAAAGCTTCTCGGTCTTGTAGTCCATCTCAGTACCGAGCAGAAACAGCACGGCCTTCGGATCGACCAGGATCTTCACGCCCTTGTCCTCAACCATTTCGTCGTGTGGCTTCGGTCCGTCGGCGTATTCCATTGTGTATTCCATGCCGGCGCAGCCGCCGTTCTTGACGCCGACACGCACGCCCATAACCGGCCGCTCCGAACGCGCTATGACGTCCTTGATGCGCGCGGCGGCGGCATCGGTAAGCCGCATAACCTGAGGTCGGGGCCGTGCTGTGGCCATGGCTAGTCCTCGTTAATTCCAAGTCTTTATTTGGTGTCTCACCTGCGCGAGAGCAACTCACCCCAGCGTTTGGGCGTCACCACATATTGAGCACGAGTCGGGCCTCGTCGGACATCCGGCTCGGGTCCCACGGCGGGTCCCACACCACGGAAACCTTGGTTTCCTTCACGCCCGGCACACTGGAAACAGCGTTTTCCACCATGATCGGCAGTTCCTGGGCCGACGGACAATTGGGGGTCGTCAGCGACATGTCGATCTTCACCACGTGATCGTCGCCGATATCGATCTTGTAGATGAGGCCAAGCTCATAGATGTCGGCCGGAATTTCCGGGTCGTAGACGGTTTTGATCGCCGACACGACCTCGTCGGAGAGCCTGTTGAGCTCGCCCTGCGGCAGCGCGGATTCAGCGGCAGGCTCCGTCACGATGGGTTCAGCCGGCTTGTCAACGGTGGGGGTGTCTTCACTCATGCGAAGAATTCCTGTGCCTTAATGAGCGAGGCGGCAAGCGTATCAACCTCCGCTCTGGTGTTGTAGAGACCGAAAGAAGCCCGGCATGTCGCCGTTAACCCGAAACGGGCAAGCAATGGCATGACGCAATGGGTGCCGGCGCGCACCGCGACGCCGGACCGGTCTATGATCGTGGCGACGTCGTGCGGATGTGCGCCCTTCATTTCAAACGACACGATCGGCCCCTTGCCAGGCGCGTTGCCGACGATACGCAGAGAATTGATCTGCCGCAGGCGCTCGTGGGCGTATTTGGAAACGCCGCTCTCGTGCGTGCGTATCCGCTCCTTGCCGATCGAATTGATATAATCGATCGCAGCACCGAGACCTATCGCCTGCACGATCGGCGGTGTCCCTGCCTCGAATCGGTGCGGCGGCTCGCCATAAGTGATGCGATCCTCGAATACTTCGCGGATCATCTCACCGCCGCCATTGAACGGCTGCATCGCCGCCAGATATGCATGCTTGCCGTAAAGCACGCCGATACCGGTCGGTCCGTAAACCTTGTGGCCGGTGAAAGCATAAAAATCGCAGTCGATATCGCGCACGTCGACGTCGAGATGCACCGCGCCCTGCGCACCATCGACCAGCACCGGAATGCCGTGCGCATGCGCGAGTTTGACGACTTCTTTTACCGGCACCGCGGTGCCAAGAACGTTCGACATCTGCGTGACGGCGACCATTTTGGTTCGCGGTGTGAGCAACTTCTCGAATTCGTCGAGCAGAAAATTGCCTTCGTCGTCGACCGGCGCCCACTTGATCACGGCACCCTGGCGCTCGCGCAGGAAATGCCATGGCACGATGTTGGAGTGGTGCTCCATGATCGAAAGAACGATTTCGTCGCCCGGCTTGATGCGCTCACGACCGAACGTGTAGGCCACAAGATTGATCGCCTCGGTGGCGTTGCGGGTAAAGACGATCTCTTCGGCGCGCTCGGCATTGATAAAACCGCGAACTTTCTCGCGCGCGCCCTCGTAGGCTTCGGTCGCGGCGTTGGCGAGATAGTGCAGGCCACGGTGCACATTGGCGTATTCGGCCGTGTAAGCTTGCTGAAGGCGGTCGAGCACGACCTTCGGTTTCTGCGCCGAGGCGGCGTTGTCGAGATACACCAACGGCTTGTCGTAAATCTGCATTGCCAGCGCCGGAAAATCCTCACGGATGCGGGCGACATCGTAGCTGCCGTTCGAGACTGCTGGATGAGTCATGATTGCATGACTCCGAAAATATCTCCGTTCTCTCCCGCGCAAGCGGGGGCGCAGAACGCCTGTGCGCCGGAATGGCCGGATTCCCGCTTGCTTAAGAATGAACGGAGGCCGGGGCTGTTCATCATTCCCGCTCCTTCAGCCATTCGATCGCCGCGTTGAGCAAAGCCTCGCGCAAGCCATCGTGCGTGACCGCTTCGATGATTTCACCAACGAAGGCCTGAATGAGCAACGCCTCGGCTTCCTTGGCCGGAATGCCGCGCGCCATCAGATAGAATTTGAGACTTTCGTCGAGCGCGCCGGAGGTGGCGCCGTGACCGCATTGCACGTCGTCGGCAAAAATCTCGAGCTCTGGCTTGTTATCGGCTTCGGCATCGTCGGAAATCAGCAACGCATTGCTCGTCATCTTGGCATCGGTCTTCTGCGCATGCTGGCGCACGACGATCTTGCCCTGGAAAATACCGCGGCTTTCGCCGTCCAGCACCGACCTGAACTGCTCGCGACTCTCGCAACGGCCGGCCGCGTGATCGATAACGAGCGTAGTGTCGACATGCTCCTTGCCCTTGAGCAAGGTCGTACCGCGAATGCCGGCTACCGTGCCCTCGCCGTCGAAACGCACGAAGCTCTGATGGCGTACAGTCGCGCCGCCGAGCGTGAAGCCAAAAGTATTGACCTTGGCTTTGGCGCCGATCGACGCCATCAGCGTTCCGATATGCAGGTTTTGCCCGCGCGCGATTTTCACGTAGTCGACATCAGCATTGTCGCCGACGACGAGTTCCAGCGCGCTGTTGATTTGCGACGCTTGCGCATCGTGGTTTTCGATGATCAGCGCTTTGGCGCCCTTCTCGACGACGACTAGCGACCGCAAGAAAATCGAAACTGGCTGCCCGCCGGAAACAAAATCGATCAGGATCGGCCGTTTCACCGCGGTGCCGGCGGCAATTCGGACCACCACGCCGTCGCCCATCAGCGCCGTATTGAGCGCAACGGCGGCGTCATCAGTCTCGATGACCTTGCCGACATGAGCGGTAACCAGCCCATCCCCCTTGGCCAGTGCGTCGGCAAGCGAGCCGATGGTGAGGCCCTGTTCGGACGAAAGATCGGAAAGTTCCGCCGCGAACGCGCCATCGACGAATACCAGACGGCGGCAGTCGATGCCGGCCAGCAATTTGCCGGTATTTTTTGCGCGCGCTTTGGCTGATGCATCAGGCGCACCCGCGAGTGGCTTCACATCGCGCATCAACGCGCGCAGGTCGGTATATTTCCATTCCTCGACACGCCGGTGTGGCAACCCCTTGGCGTCGAAGCGACGGAACGCATCCTCACGCAGCGTCGCAAACACGCCCTTTCCCGGCAAATTGGCACGCGCGGAGGTATAGGCGTCGCTCAACGCCTGTTCAGCCGGTGTTTTAACTGTACGCAGTTCAGCGGTCATGACGCGAGCGCTGCCTCATCCTGATATTGCGCGTAACCTTTTGCCTCAAGCTCAAGCGCCAGATCCTTGCCGCCGGACCGCACGACGCGGCCCTTCGCCATGACGTGCACGACATCCGGCACGATGTAAGTCAACAGACGCTGATAGTGCGTGATGACGATCATCGAACGTTGCGGCGAGCGCAACCGATTGACACCTTCGGAAACGGTCTTGAGCGCGTCGATATCGAGACCGGAATCGGTTTCGTCGAGCACGGCAAGCCGCGGCTCGAGCATCGCCATTTGCATGATCTCGTTGCGCTTCTTTTCGCCGCCGGAGAAGCCGACATTGACCGAGCGCCGCAGCATTTCCTGGTCGATGCCGAGGTGGCTTGCGGTTTCGCGCACGCGCTTCATGAATTCGGGAGTGGACAATTCCGCTTCGCCGCGCGTCTTGCGCTGCGCGTTAACCGCCGTGCGCAGGAACGTCATCGTCGCAACGCCAGGGACTTCCATCGGGTACTGGAACGCGAGGAACAGCCCCTTGGCGGCACGCTCATCCGGCTGCATGCCGATAATGTCTTGCCCGTCGAACAGTACCTGCCCGCCAGTAACCTCGTAACTCGCCTTACCGGCGAGCACGTAAGCGAGCGTCGATTTGCCCGAGCCGTTAGGGCCCATGATGGCCGCGACCTGGCCCCGCTCGACCGTGAGATCGAGGCCGTTGAGAATCTTCTTGCCGTCGATTTCGACGTGCAGATTTTTGACTTCAAGCAGTGACATTTCTTTTCCTGTATTTCTTAACCGACGCTACCCTCGAGGCTGATTGAAATCAGCTTCTGCGCCTCGACCGCGAATTCCATCGGCAATTGCTGCAACACGTCCTTGACGAAACCGTTGACGACGAGCGCGGTCGCATCTTCCGCCGACATGCCGCGCTGGCGGCAATAGAACAGCATGTCTTCGGAGATTTTCGAGGTGGTGGCCTCGTGTTCGAATGTGGCGGAAGAATTCTTTGCTTCGATATAGGGCACGGTATGCGCCCCACATTGGTCGCCGATCAGAAGCGAATCGCAATTGGTGAAATTGCGCGCGCCCTTGGCCTTGCGGTGTGCTGATACCAACCCGCGATAAGTGTTGTTGGACTTACCCGCCGCGATGCCCTTGGAGATGATGCGGCTCGTGGTGTTCTTGCCGAGATGCAGCATCTTGGTGCCGCTGTCGACCTGCTGGCGGCCGTTCGAAATCGCGATCGAATAGAATTCGCCGCGCGAATTATCGCCGCGCAGGATGCAGCTCGGATATTTCCAAGTAATCGCCGATCCGGTTTCGACCTGTGTCCATGAAATCTTCGAGCGGTCGCCACGGCAGTCGCCGCGCTTGGTGACGAAATTGAAGATGCCGCCCTTGCCGTCGGCGTCGCCCGGATACCAGTTCTGCACCGTCGAATACTTGATCTCGGCGTCGTCGTGCGCGACCAGTTCGACCACGGCGGCGTGCAACTGGTTCTCGTCGCGCATCGGCGCGGTGCAGCCTTCGAGGTAGCTGACGTAAGCACCCTTGTCGGCGATGATGAGCGTGCGCTCGAATTGTCCCGTGTTCTTTTCGTTGATGCGGAAGTAGGTGGAAAGCTCCATTGGGCAGCGCACGCCCGGCGGCAAGTAGACAAACGAACCGTCCGAAAACACCGCCGAATTCAATGTCGCGAAGAAGTTGTCGGTTACCGGCACGACCGAACCGAGATATTTCTTCACCAACTCAGGATGCTCGCGAATCGCCTCCGAAATCGGCATGAAGATCACGCCGGCTTTCTTGAGTTCTTCCTTGAACGTAGTCGCAACCGAAACGGAATCGAACACCGCATCGACCGCGACGCGCGAGCGCGTGCCGTCGCCGCGCTCGACGCCGGCGAGAATTTCTTGCTCGCGCAGAGGAATGCCGAGCTTTTCGTAGGTCTTGAGAATTTCGGGGTCGACTTCGTCGAGCGAGGCGAGCGCCTTCTTCTTCGGCGCCGAGTAATAATAATAATCCTGGTAGTCGATCTTCGGATAATCGACGCGCGCCCAGGTTGGCTCGCGCATGGTCAGCCAGCGCTTATAGGCTTCCAGCCGCCAAGCCAGCATCCAGTCCGGCTCGTTCTTTTTAGCCGAAATGAAACGGACGGTATCTTCCGACAGACCCTTCGGGGCCCTGTCAGATTCGATCACGGTCTCGAACCCAAACTTGTATTGATCAACGTCGATACGTCGGACCTGATCGACGGTCTCTTGTACGGCCGGCATTCTTCCCTCCGCTCACGGTTTCAAGGACCGCGGGTTGGATTTGTCGGTTATGGTCGTTCGCTTATCGCGCCGATCACCCTTTCGCAGTGCCGCTTCATGCGGCAATGCCTTGTTTGTCTCGGTTCTTAAGTAATGACGAAACCACAGTATTCCAAGCAATCAGAAGGCTTTCGACGTCACTTTCGGTGGTTTCCCAGCCAAGGCTGACGCGCACTGCACCGCGCGCGAGCGCCGGTTCCACCGCCATTGCCGCAAGCACATGCGAGGCCTGCACTTTTCCGGAGGAGCATGCGGAACCGGATGAAACCGCTATACCATTGAGATCGAAGGAGATTATCGCTGTCTCCGCCTTCAGGCCGGGAACGGTGAAAAGCGTCGTATTGGGGAGACGTGATGCGTTAGCACTGAAAATTATCACATCAGAACTGGCAGCCTTCAGGCCCGATTCGAACCGTTCGCGCAATCCCGCCATGCGAACAGCATCGCCCTGCTGGGCCTCGTGCGCAGCCCGCGCAGCAGCGCCGAAACCGGCAATCGCCGCGACGTTTTCAGTGCCAGCGCGTTGACCGCGTTCTTGCCCACCGCCTCTGATCAGCGGCTCGGTCAGATGAATGTCCCCGCGGCGCACGAGCGCGCCAGCGCCTTGCGGGCCGCCGATCTTGTGACTTGAAAGGGTGAGAAGATCGGCACCAAGCTTCTCAATATCGCACTCAATCCGCCCTGCCGCCTGCACGGCATCGACATGCAGCACGCCGTTCGCACGATGCACGCCGTCAGCGATCGCTGCGATCGGCTGAATCGCGCCGGTCTCATTATTTGCGAGCATAACCGAGACGAGCGGCCGCTCCGCTTTGGCAATACGGCGCTCAAGCTCGAGCGGATCGACTTCGCCGTTCGCATTGACCGGCAGTTGCTCGACCGTATCGGCGGCGAAACGACCGCCGCTTAAAACCGATGGGTGCTCGATCGCGGAAACGAACAAACGGTCGCACCGTTCCTTGCGCCCGCCCGCCTCGATGGCCGGCGTGAGCGCCAGCATGTTCGCCTCCGTGCCGCCTGAGGTGAAGGTGACGTTCTTGGATTCAACCCCAATCAGCCGCGCGACCTGTCCGCGCGCGTCCTCAATCAGACGCCGGGCTGCGCGTCCCTCGGCATGGACCGACGAGGCATTGCCTGTCAGCCCAAGCGCCGCCGTCATGGCTGCCCGGGCTTTTTGACGCAGGGGAGCCGTGGCATTCCAGTCGAAATAAGCGCGATCAGCCTTCACGGAGAACTGTACCTAAATACCGATTCGTAGCGGGACCCGCCAAAAACCTTGCTTTTTGACTGGGGGGTCGTGGTAGAAGCCGCCATTCACGGTCCGCTTATAGCGTGTGCCGAGGCCAAGCGCAGCGAGATTCTCTATATTTAGAATAATTCCAAAGAGACGCTGAATTCGCTGATCCTTGCGCGCCTTGTGGATTTTGGCCCGGCCTCCGCCGCGGCCGCCAAGCCCGGGTAGAGGTCGATAGTCATGCCTGAAGTCATCTTTACCGGCCCTGCCGGACGCATCGAGGGACGGTATCATCCTGCGCGGCAGAAGAACGCGCCGATCGCCATCGTGCTTCATCCCCACCCGCAATTCGGCGGGACGATGAATCATCAGATCATCTATCAGCTCTATTACGCCTTCGTGCACCGCGGATTCTCGGCGCTGCGTTTCAATTTCCGCGGTGTCGGCCGCAGCCAAGGCTCGTTCGATCACGGAACGGGTGAATTGTCGGATGCTGCCGCCGCGCTCGATTGGGCACAAACCATCAGTCCCGAAGCGAAAAGCTGCTGGATTGCCGGATTCTCGTTCGGCGCATGGATCGGCATGCAGTTGCTGATGCGCCGCCCGGAGATTGAAGGCTTCATCTCGATTTGCCCCCCCGCGAATCTTTACGACTTCTCGTTTCTTGCGCCCTGCCCGTCGTCCGGCCTGATCATCCACGGCGATAAGGACGCGGTCGTTCCGCACAAGGACGTCACGACGCTGGTCGACAAGCTCAAGACACAGAAGGGCATCGTGATCGAGCAGAAGGTCGTGCCCGGCGCCAACCACTTCTTCGACGCAAAGGTCGAGCCACTGATGACTTCCATCGGCGCCTATCTCGACAAGCGCCTCAAGACAGAGCGCAAACCGACTGCTGCGGCGTAAAGCTGACGTCGTCCTGAGGCATGAAGCCGGCGAAGCCGATTAACCTGGCACGATGACTGCGCTCAAGGAGGGGTGTGCGACACGCTCCCTTCTGGAGATGACCGACTACGGTCGCGCCACAACGCCGCCGCGCATCGGCTTCGGCGCGCCGGTCGTTGCCGGGAACGTTATCGGCATGTCATTGAGTGTGCGCACGGCAAGATAGGCAAACGCTTGCGCCTCAATTGCCTGCGACGACCAGCCGACGGCGTCTGCTGTTTCCACCGCCGCCGGAACCAGACAGCCCGCCAGCATCCGCATTAGCGTCGGATTGCGTGCGCCTCCGCCCGCCACGATCCATACCTTCGGCACGGACGGCAAATGCGGCACCACGCGTGCCACCGCCGCGGCAGTAAGCCCGGATAAAGTCGCCGCACCATCGGTGACGGAAAAATCCGGCAGACCAATATTGGAAAAAGCAAAGGCATTGCGGTCGAGCGACTTCGGACAAGGTGCGACGAAAAACGGGTTTTCGAGCACGTGCGCGATGAACGCCGCATCTACTCTTCCTTTCGCGGCCTGATCGCCGTCGCGATCGAGCGGCGCGCCTGTGCGTGCGCGCATGAAATCGTCGATCAGTGCATTGCCGGGGCCAGTGTCGCAAGCGACCGGATCGCCGCCGTCAACATAGGTCACATTCGCAACGCCGCCGACATTGAGCACCGCAATTGGATGGGGACGATCGAGATTGCGCGCCAAGGCCTGATGGAACACCGGCACGAGCGGCGCGCCCTGCCCGCCAGCGGCGACGTCGGCCGCACGAAAATCATGAGCCACCGGCAAGCCGAGACGTGTCGCCAGCGCTTCCCCGTCGCCGATCTGCACGGTCAGGCGTTCCGACGGTTTATGCAGCACCGTCTGACCGTGGAAGCCAACGACCGCGATATGGCTCTTGTCGATGTGTTCGGTCTGGATAAAGGCTTCGACCGTCTCGGCATGCACGCGTGTTACGAACGCATCCGCTTCAGCCAGAATGCCCGGTCGCGCAAAGCGATCGGTAAGCGCTGCACCTTCGGCGAGCGCCCGGCGCAGCAAGAGCTGCTCGGCGTCCGAATAAGGCCGGTAACCGGTCGGACCGAATACAACGACGCCGTCACCGTCAGTTTCGATTAACGCCACATCGACGCCGTCGAGCGAGGTGCCGCTCATGAGCCCGATTGCCCGTACCGTCGTCACCCCCGCGCCCTCCTTGTGATTCCTTGTGCACGATCTTACCCGAAAACAGCCGCCGCTTTTCGGGATCAGGCGCCGGTTGAATCCGACGCGGGACCTGTTACACCACCGGCCTTACCGAGACGATAAGGCCGCCACATGAGCGCCTACAAATCCGACTTTCTCCACATTCTTGCCGAGCGGGGCTTTATCCATCAGATATCCGAGCCCGAAACGCTCGACGCGATGGCGAAGACCGGCAGCATCACAGGCTATATCGGCTTCGACTGCACCGCCGCATCTCTGCACGTGGGATCGCTGCTGCCGATCATGATGCTGTACTGGATGCAGCAGACGGGTCATCGACCCATCGCGCTGATGGGCGGCGGTACGACTCGCGTGGGCGATCCGTCCGGCAAGGACGAGAGCCGCCGCATTCTTACCGAGGACATGATTAATCAGAATCTATCCGGCATCCGCGCGGTCTTCTCGAAGTTCCTGAAGTTCGAAGACGCCGGCGGCAACGCCGTCATGGCGAACAATGCCGATTGGCTGAATTCTCTCAACTACATCGATTTCCTGCGCGATGTCGGCAGGCACTTCTCTGTCAACCGCATGCTCTCATTCGACTCGGTAAAGATGCGGCTCGACCGGCAGCAGGAATTGTCGTTCCTTGAATTTAACTACATGGTGTTGCAAGCCTACGATTTTGTCGAACTGCACAAGCGCCACAAATGCGTCATCCAGATGGGCGGCTCCGACCAGTGGGGCAATATCGTCAGCGGCATTGATCTCGGCCGCCGCATGCTGAGCGCACAGCTGTTTGCGCTCACCTCGCCGCTCCTCACCACATCGTCCGGCGCGAAGATGGGAAAGACCGCCGCTGGCGCAGTGTGGCTCAACGCCGATTTGCTGAGCCCGTACGATTATTGGCAGTACTGGCGCAACACAGAGGACGGCGACGTCGCGCGCTTCCTCAAGCTGTTCACCGTGCTGCCGCTCAGCGAGATAGAACGCCTGGCTGCCCTCAAGGGACAAGACGTCAACGAAGCCAAGAAAGTGCTGGCCACCGAGGCTACCGCGCTCGTACATGGTCGCGCCGCCGCCGACCAGGCGGCGGAGACCGCGCGCCGCACCTTTGAGGAAGGTGCGCTCGCAGAAACACTGCCGACTGTGGAAATTCCGCGAGCCGAGCTCGACAAAGGCTTGGGGGTGCTCACCGCTTTTGCGGAAAAGACGGGGCTCGTTGCCTCCAATGGTGAAGCACGCCGTCAGATAAAGGCCGGCGGCCTGAAGGTGAACGATAAAGCCGTCACAGATGAGAAGATGACATTGACGCTACGCGACCTGACGCCGGAAGGCGTCATCAAGCTATCCCTCGGACGCAAGCGTCACATCCTGCTCAAGCCGGTGTAATTCGCTCAACGCGTCGGCTGCACGAAATTTCCGTCGCTGGCACCGCCTGGAACCGGGAAGAACTTGCGTAGCAGACCTGGCGCGACGGCGGAAATCGGATTGACCACCACACGCGGCGAACTCGGCGGCCCCGACGCTTCATAAGTGATACCGAACAATCCCTCATTGCTGCCGCCGCCGAGGAAAATGCCGACAATCGGTATCTGCCCGAACATGTTGTTGATACCGTACAGCGGAACGAAGGTGCCACGCATGTGCACTTCATCGCGAGCATAATCGATCTGGCCGTCAATCGTGGCGCCGACCAACGGTCCGCGCACGACGCCGTCGCGTATTGCCATTCGGCCGGGGAATTTGGTGAAATCGGCGCGCAGTTCGGTGAATTCCACGCCGGAGCGCGCATTCACCGCCGGCGCGGTCGCAACCGCGCGTTCAAGCCCGGCCTCGCCGCGAACCGCGAAATTGCGGATGCTCACAATTCCGACTTGCGGCGCAGCGTCGTTGCTCGGCGGGTCCATCGCCATCCACATCTGACCGCCCACCATGCGCGGGTACATGTCCGTGAAGCGAAACAGTGCCCCGGCGTCGTCGGTTTCGATGTAGATGACCTGATGATTGTCGCGCGCACGCAAGCGCAGATCACCATTCAGCGGTGCATCCCGGCCTATTTTGGCGTTCATCAGGAAGGTGCGAATACGGCCATTGCGCCGCGACAGCTTGAGATCAAGACCGCGTAATGCTTCACCGTTAAAGCCCGCAACCGCGCCGATCTTGAGGTCGAGATCAAGATCGAACGGCTTCTTCTTGCTCTTTTCCGACGAACTGGCGAGCGCCGACTTCACGAAGTCGCGTCCATCATAGACATCGCCGCGCATGACGACATGAAGCGTGTTGTCGCTCCCGCGATCCGCCTTGAGCGAAACCTTATCGCCGCCGGAAAGGCTATAGGTCGGGAAATTCGCCGACACGACATCGCCGCTGGAATCGAGCTCGACCGAACCCTTGGCAAGCGTGCCAGGCCCTTCGATCGTGAAATTGTCAAAGCGGACCGACTGGCCATCTTTCACCAGCGAGTAGCTCATATGCATCGGCTTGCCTGCCGGTTTCACCCAGCCAGGCAGAAGATTATCGATCTTCACGGGCGTGAGGTCGGCGTTCACATCGATCTGGTCGGCCTTGTCGTTGTTGCCGACTTGACCTGTGACGACCACCGGGACCGCGCCGACAAGGGCGCCGCCGAAGTTGATGTGAAGCCGATTACGCGCTGCTTCATCGAGCGACGCTTCCAGCCGCAGGTCGGAATAGGAGTTGCCTTTGGTTTTGTGGAGGTCAAGTGTTCCCGGCGTTCCGTTGACCTTCACATTGCCTTTGACCTGATAACCGAGGTTATTGGCAACAACCCGCAACGTGGATGCTTCGACCTTTTGGCCCATGAGCATCTTGTCGGCGGCGAAATTGGTAAGGTCGGCGGTGATCGCATAATCGGGCGATCCAATCGATGCATCGCGCTTCAGGTTGAGGTTGAGCGTCACCCGCGCTGCGATCGTTCCGCGGCTGGATTGCGGATCAATCGGAATGCCGACGGAATCGCGCAACGCATCGCTGTTGAGCAATTCGGCAACCGCCGGTATCGATCCATCGATCCGGAAGCTCGCCCGTGCGGGCGCCCCCTTCGGATGGGTATTGGGGACTTCGAACAACCCGTTGGCGATATTGAGCTTACGATTTGGCGACACTTCGATGGTGCCACGCCCGAGACTCACACTGGCGGTGCCACCGGTGACGCGCACCGTGAGATCGGCATCGTGGATGGCCGGCAAGTCCTCGACCGGACGTAGCGTGGTGCCGCTGGTTTCAACGTCGACAGAGAGGCCTTCGTTCGGCAGAGGCGGGCCGCCGTCCTGGAAATCCGGCAACAGCGCGTTGCCGGCAATGACGACACGTTCGACAGTGCCTCCGAACAGATGATCCTCGACCCAACTGCGCACATGCGCAGCGGTGACCGGAGGCCACAGCCGCTTGAGCAACGACACGGGCATCCGATTGCCGGCGACGCCGAACGAAAGCCGCGGCACCGCGCCCGAGTAATCGTAACTGCCTGAAATCGCTACACCGATATTATGCGAAGGCCGCACATCGATACGGTTGAAATCGGCTTGCTCCAGATCGATTCGTTGTTTGACCATGTCGATGCGCATGCGCCCGGAGGCGCGATTGAACGCAAAACTGGCATCGTCGCCCTGTCCGCTTCCAGCGATGATCACCGGATCAATTACCGGATCGCCACGTGTCACGCCGAGCGTCCAGACACCGCTTTTGTCGGCAGGGGCTTCGAGCGTCGCCAGCAATGTGAGTTGGTTGCCGCCGGCTTGCACCTGAAACGGCACCACCATCGCATGATGCAACGTGTCCCATGTGAAGCGCACGTCGGCGTGGTCGATATTCAGCCGCACCTCGGGCTTTTTGGGATCACCAATATAGCCGGGCTCTGTCAGAATTTGCCCTTGCGCCGTCTGTGGCGTGCCGTCGGCAGCGATCTCGGCGCGGAAGCTTGCCGACAGCGCCAAGTTGGTGTCGACGTCACCCTCGCCTAAACGCGCAGCCAGCAACAGGTCGCGCAACGACACCTTGCGCGCCTCGACGCCGATCGCACGAATGCCGCCGCTTAACGGCCGCATCGCGGCGCTCAGAACCCAGGGTTGATCCGGATTTTCGGACGATATCCGAAACAGAATGCCGCCTTGCGCCGGCCGCGTGAGACTCAAATTTATTCTGGTGAAGGTCCAGCGTTTGCCGTTGCGCTGATCGTCGACGATGAGATTTCCGTTCTTGAGGCCAAGCTCACGCAAGTCGTGACCGTCAAGGCCGGTAGCGCCGAGGCCATCGATCCAGGCCATCGCGGCCGCGAAGCTCTCAAAGCCTTTGCGCAACGGATTGTCGCCCGCGGCCGGCTCGGTGCTGCTCTGCTGCGGCGAGGGCAATTGCACGGTTGGTGGTGGCGATGTTGCGAGCGGGCGCTTGTCGGCGCCAGTGAATACGGTGATCGTACCGTCTTTCTCGATGCGCACGGCCATTTCCGCGCCAACCAGATTGAGACTCTCCGCGCGAATATGTCCGCTGAGCAGGCTGGATCCGGAAATTCCGACTTCCGCCTTCGGCGCGCTCGCAACCACCGTCCCGTCGGCGTCGCGCACGACAATGTCGCGAATGCGCAACGACGTCCGCCCATTTTCGTCCCGCTCGATCTGCGTACCGCCGAGCGCAACGGAGTGATGGCTGCCGAAATTGTCCTCGATTGCCGAGGTCAGCCACGGCGTCGCCAGATCGATCTCGATCGGCCCGCTGTTGAGGCGCCACCACAGGCCAAGAAGAGCTATCATAAAGACGCCGACAATAGCGCCGAGGCTGTAGATCGTGCGGCGGATAAAACGCCGCCGCCAAATGCGGCCGGGGCCACGGCGAATCCACCCCAAAACGCGGCGGCGGCTCGCATGCACGGCATGATGATGCGGATGATCGGCCTTGGCCGACCGGTGCGACCCGGTATGCGTGTGGCTGTTATCCGAGCTTGTCATGCGCTATGGGGCGCCCTCGTCTGCCGCATTGCGAGTCTATCGCCAACAATGAACGGATCGACCTGCCGGACCCTTCGAGAATGTCCGCGAGATCAACTGCGCCCACTCAATATCACATGGCAATTCGGCTATTGTCGGGGCGAAAGCGACGAAAGGAAGGCACATGGCCAGTGAACTTGCCGCAGGACCCCGCGTAGGGGCGAAGGCGCCAGCCTTTGCCCTGCCGCGCGACGGTGGAGAGACGGTGTCACTGAAAGATTTCAAGGGCCGTAACCTCGTCCTCTATTTCTATCCGCGCGCCGACACGCCGGGCTGTACGCGCGAGGCTATCGATTTTACCCGGCTGCGCGCCGCCTTTGCCAAGGCCGGCACCGAAATACTTGGCATCTCCGCCGATCCGATCGCGGCGCAGGATCGCTTCATATCCAAGCACAAGCTCAAGATCGCGCTGGCCTCCGACGAAGCCCATCGCATGCTCGAATCCTACGGCGCGTGGGGGGAGAAATCGATGTACGGCCGGAAATTCATGGGCGTTATCCGCAAGACCTTTTTGATCGATGCCGGCGGACGGGTGGTGCAGGTGTGGCCAAAAGTGTCTGTTCCCGGCCATGCCGACGAAGTGCTGGCCGCGGCAAAAGCATTGTAACGACGGGCTTTGCGGACCGGATTACCGGATTTTTAACCATAAAAGATTCATATCGACGAGCTGGTCCCGCGTGTTTCCGCGTGACGGAACCGGGAGCGTCGATGCCGTACGCAGCCAATTCCCACCCGCGCTATGCCGAGGCGGCAAACCGCAGCGGCTCACCCCGCGCGCAATCTGCAGGCGCCGTATCCCGTCACATCCACCGTACTAATGGCGGCTACACGCTCGCGCACGCCGGCCGGCAGGTTCGTATCGGACCTGTCGCGTTCTGGATCGTGGTCGGCACGCTTGTGATTATGGGTGTGTGGTCGATCGCCACCGGCACTTATTTTGCGTTCCGCGAAAACGTGCTCACCCGTCTGATCGGCCATCAGACCGAAATGCAATTCGCCTACGAAGACCGCATCGCAGAATTGCGCGCGACGGTCGATCGCATCACCAGCCGCCAGCTGCTCGACCAGGAACAGTTCGAGCGCAAGCTCGATACACTATTGCGCCGGCAGAGCGCATTGGAATCACGCACCTCTGCCATCGCCAATGACCTGCTCGCCACGGGCTCTGTGCACAATTCGCGCGCACCGGCGCAGGCAGCGCCGCAAACCTCCGTGAAGCCGTCTCCCATCAGTGACACGGTGATCCTGAAGGCGCCGCGCGACCGCGACGCGCGGCTTGAAACGCGCCATCCAAAGGAATCTCCCGCGCGCGTCGCCAGCAAGCCAATCGCCGGCGGCCTCGATAACGCGCTGTCCCGTATCTCCGCCTCGCTCGACCGTGTCGAACATCAACAGACACTCGCCCTCAATAATCTGGAAGAACACTACGACGACAGGGCCCACCGCATCGGCGGCGTCCTAGCGGATCTCGGTGTCAAGCCGGACAAGATACGGGTGCAAGGCGGCGTCGGCGGGCCATTCATTCCGGTAAGGCGGCCGCGCCCAAGCGCGAGTGCGTTCGACCAGCAGCTTTATCGCGTCAATCTCGCGCGTGCACAGGCTGACCACCTTTCGCAAGCTCTCGTCACCGTACCGGTGCGCAAGCCGGTCTATGGCGAGATCGACATGACCTCGCCCTTCGGCACGCGCATGGACCCGTTCGTACATCAACTCGCCATGCACACGGGGATCGATTTCCGGGGAAGCATCGGCGAACCCGCACACGCAACCGCTGCCGGAACCGTGACGATTGCAGGCCGCGAAGGCGGCTATGGCAATATGGTGGAGATCGATCACGGCAACGGCCTCTCGACGCGGTACGGCCACCTGTCGAAGATCGACGTCAAGGTCGGTCAAAAAATTCACATCGGCCAGGTCATCGGCGAGATCGGCTCGACCGGGCGCTCGACCGGCCCGCATCTGCATTACGAGACCCGAATCAACCATATCGCGGTCGATCCGCAGAAATTCCTGCGTGCCGGTGTCCGACTCGGCGGACTCTGAGGCATCACGGCGCGGTACCGTTTGCAGCCGAATATCCGTATAGACTGATCCAGACTGCAATCCCGATCGGGGGGACGCCGCGACATGCGGATAGAGCCACGGCATCCGCGGCTCGGCGCTATCGGTTACCGGTTCGCGCTGGCGCTGTTCGAAATATACCTGCGCCGCCGGAATATCCATCGTTCCAGCAGCGAATTCGCAGCCAAACGATTCCGCGCCATCGGCGAGAAGATCGACCGCGGCGAGACCGTCTATATCGCCGGCATTGCCGCTACCGGGACGCACAATTCCGGCGTCGCGCTCGTTGAGGCGACACGAGAAAACGGCGTGCGCCTGCTCTTCAACAATGAAGAGGAACGGTTCTCCGGCGAGAAACATACCAACAAATTTCCCACTCATTCGATCGATGCGCTGACCGCCACGATTGGCCGCATGGGCCTTGCACCCAGGCACATCGACGCGTGGATCGCCTCGTGGGATCAGGCCGCACTTTTTGCCACGCTGGTCCGCACCGCGCTGGAAGAAGCTCCCGCGAGCCTCAACATGGCGCGGCAAAAGTCAGAGCCACTCTTCAGTCTTCGCGATCTCGACCGTGGCATACGCTCGACGCGCCACCTCAACCGGCAACTTGGGCTGTCCGAACCTGCGCCGATCATCGGAACGCCGCATCACGACAATCACGCATGGTTCTCATTCGCGGTGTCGCCATTTTCCGAGAACGAGACGCCGGTGATGGTCGCGGTGCTCGACGGACTCGGCGATGGCGGCTCCATCTCGCTCTATTCATGCCGTCGCGGCGAGATGCGCCGGATATCAGGCAATGACAGCGTTTTCGATTCCCTCGGCATTTTCTACTCGATCATCAGTTCGACGCAGGGCGGCTGGACCTGGCTGTCGAGCGAAGGCCGCTACATGGGCGCGACCGCCTACGGCGACAACGACCGCAAGAGCAACCCGTATTACGCCGCGCTCAAGTCGATTTTCGAGTTGCGGGCAGACGGAAAGATTTTCCTCAACCGCGATCTCGCCAACTGGCAGCGCAGCATCTTCGACAAGCCCTACAGTGCAGAACTCGTCCGCATCCTCGGCAATCCGATCTCGCCTAAAGACTTGTGGAATCCAGATGCTGTGCTGCGCGTCGAGGATATTCACCACCGGCAAGATACGCAGGAGCGCCTGGACAAAGCGGCAGCGACGCAGATGGTGTTCGAGGACGCGCTCATTCACGTCATCGATCACTTTATCCGCTCGACCGGCAGCGAAAGGCTAATCGTGACCGGCGGGATCGGCCTCAATGCGCTCGGCAACATGCGGCTGCTGGAGCATTTCGACGATTCTTTTTACCGGCGAGAGATCGGCAAACCGGGCCGTCTGCACCTGTGGGTGCCGCCGACACCGAACGATTCCGGCGTTCCCATCGGCGCGGCCTATATGGGCGCCTATCTTTCGGGCGTACGGACCGCACCGAAGATCAACCACGCCTTCTATTGCGGCTCGGCGCCGCGCGGCGATGACATTCGTGCAGCACTCGCAAGCCATGCGGACATCAAGTGGATCAGGCTCGGAAGTCCCACTCCTGAAGTTGCCGCGGACCTCATGGCTTATATGACCGCGCACGACGGCATATTCGCGTTGTTTCAGGGCGCGGCAGAAACGGGGCCGCGCGCGCTCGGCCACCGCTCCATCCTGGCCAACCCGTGCAATCCGCAGACGCGCGAAAATCTCAACGCGCGCGTGAAGTATCGCGAGGCGATTCGACCGCTGGCGCCAATGATGACGCTCGAAGCCGCCAAACAGTTCTTCACGCTATCGGACGGCGCCAGCGACGACGACTACAACGCCTACAATTACATGGTGATGACCGCACACGCAAAGCCGGAGGCGCGCACGCGCATTCCTTCGGTCGTGCACGCCGACGGCACCGGCCGCTTACAGATCGTGCGCGCGAGCGCAGATCCCCTCACCTACGCCTACCTGAAGGCGCTCGGCCGCCACATCGGGGTCGAGGTCGCGGTCAATACGTCGTTCAACGTGGCCGGTCCGATCGCGCAGACCCCTGCACACGCGGTCGACACGCTGCTGCGCTCCAAAGGACTCGACGCGGTGTTGATGGTCTCCGAGCAAGATGAGCTTTACGCGGCCTGGCGCGCCGACGCGCCCGACACGCGCTTCGCGCAATGGCTTGCGGCATGGCAGGAAGAAACCGGGCAACGTCTGGAAACCGGCAATCTCTAGCGCACAGTAATTCCGCGTCTGCTTGCCTCGTGGACACGGGATATGGCGAATCTGATCGGCGCAGAAAAATTTACTCGACGTCCTCGACCTGCTCGGGTCCGCCGCCGAATGCGCGTTGCGCAAGCGCCGCCTGCATAAATTCGTCGAGATCGCCGTCGAGCACCGCACCGGTATTGGATGTAGACACGCCCGTGCGCAGGTCCTTGATCATCTGGTACGGCTGCAACACGTAAGAGCGTATCTGGTGGCCCCAGCCAATATCGGTCTTGCCCGCCTGATCCGCCAACGCCTTCTCCTCGCGCTTTTTGAGCTCAAGCTCATACAGGCGTGCGCGTAACATGTCCCACGCCTGCGCGCGGTTGCGATGCTGCGACCGGTCGTTCTGGCATTTCACCACAATGTTGGTCGGAATATGCGTCAGCCGAATCGCGGATTCCGTCTTGTTCACGTGCTGCCCGCCGGCGCCACCGGCGCGCATTGTGTCGATGCGCACGTCGTTCTCGTTAATATCGATCTTGATACTGTCGTCGAGCACCGGAAAGACGTTCACGCTGGCAAACGACGTATGCCGCCGCGCGTTGGCATCGAACGGAGAAATGCGCACGAGACGATGCACGCCGTATTCGCTCTTCAGCCAGCCGTAGGCGTTGTGGCCTTTGATCAGCACCGTCGCCGACTTGATGCCAGCGCCGTCACCTTCGGTCTCTTCGATCCACTCGACTTTGTAGCCATGCTGCTCGGACCAGCGCACATACATGCGCATCAGCATGCCGGCCCAATCCTGGCTTTCGGTGCCGCCAGCACCGGCATGTACTTCGAGATAGCAATCGTTCGCGTCGACCTCGCCGGAGAGCAACGCTTCAAGCTCGCGCCGGGCAACATCAACCTTCAGGCGCTTTAGCGCCGCTTCGGCTTCGGCAACAGTATTGTCGTCCTTTTCGCTCTCGCCCATCTCGATCAGCATGACCTGGTCATCGAGATCCTGCGTCACGCGGCCAATGGCGTTGAGCTGCGCGTCAAGCGTATCACGCTCACGCATGACGCGTTGCGCGCGGCTTTGGTCGTTCCAAAGGGTTGGGTCTTCGGCCGCCTTGTTTAGTTCGGCAAGGCGGCGTTGCGCAGTGTCGACGTCAAAGATGCCTCCTCAGCAGTCCGATCGACCGCTTGATTTCTTCAACGAGGCTCTGTGTTTCGGCACGCATGATAGAGTCCAGGACGATCCGGTGTGGCCGCGATTCAAATTACGGAATGGGGATGTAGCGTTGCTTCCGGGTCGACGCAACAGCCGGCACGGATTGCAGTTAGTAAAGGCCACCGGTGCCGGAGCGCACCGCGCGGTCGGCGTCCGGGGAAACGCCCGTGCTCCACGATTGATTGCGGTTACCGGGGCCATTGTCGTTGCCATTCTCACCGACGATCGAATAGCTGTCAGGCGGCGCAGTACCGGGCTTGAAGGCTTCCAAAATGACCTTCTTGCTGTCCGGCCCTGCGCGCAGGCCCGTCTTCAGATCGACGCGGATCAGCTTGATGCCTGGCGGCACGCGGAACGGCACCGCAGGCTTGTCGGCGAGCGCTACTTTCAGAAAATCCTTCACGATCGGTGCGGCGACACGGCCGCCGGTCATGCCGCGCCCGAGTGGCTTTGGCTTGTCGTATCCAATATAGACGCCGGCCACGATGTCCGGCGTGAAGCCGATGAACCAGGCATCCTTTTCTTCGTTGGTGGTGCCAGTCTTGCCCGCGATCGGCTTGCCAATCTCCTTCTGGAAGCCTGCCCCGGCCGCAGTGCCGCGCAGAACCACACCCTCCATCATCGACGTAATTTGGTAGGCCGTCATCGGATCGAGCACTTGCTGACGGCGATCCACCAGCGTGGGCTCCGGCTGATCGGCCCATTTTTTGGCATCGCAACCGCGGCATTCACGCTCGTCGTGCTTGTAGACCGTGTGTCCGTAACGATCCTGGATGCGATCGATCAGCGTCGGCTTCACGCGACGGCCACCGTCGTCAATCATCGAATAGGCCGTTACCATGCGCAAAAGCGTGGTCTCGCCCGCGCCGAGCGCAAACGAAAGATACGGCGGCAGGTCGTCGTAGATACCGAAACGCTTGGCGTATTCGGCAATCATCGGCATGCCAATGTCCTGGGCGAGCCGTACCGTCATGACGTTGCGCGAATGCTCGATGCCGAAGCGCAAGGTCGACGGTCCGAAAAAGTCACCTTCGTAGTTTTCAGGTTTCCATATGCCGAGGCCCGGCCCCTGATCGATCTGAAGCGGCGCATCGAGGACCAGCGTCGAGGGCGTGTAGCCGTTGTCCAGCGCCGCGGCATAGACAAATGGCTTGAACGATGAGCCAGGTTGTCGCAGCGCTTGCGTCGCGCGATTGAACTGGCTCTGATCGTACGAGAAGCCGCCCACCATCGCGAGCACGCGGCCGGTCCAGGGATCCATCGCAATAATGGCGCCGGAAACGTCCGGTACTTGTTGGAGACGATATTGCCCCTGACTCTTCTCCGGCGACACGTAGATGACGTCGCCCGGATTGAGAACTTGCGTGACCTTGGTGACCGCCTTGCCGCGCATGGACCCTTCGGCGGCCTTTGCCCATTTCACGCCTTCGAGCGCGATGATACCAACCTCACGCTCCTTGCTGACGAAGCCGCCCGCCTCACGTGGCGGCTGCAAGCCGATGCGCGCCGACTGAGCGTTGACTTCCAGCACAACCGCGAGCCGCCACGGCTGCACGTCGGCAAGTGACTTCACATCGGCAACCTTCACGCCCCAGTCGCCGTTAAGGTCAATATGGCTCACCGGGCCACGCCACCCGCGACCTTCATCGTAGCGTACCAGACCGTCGATCAACGCCGTCCGGGCCGCAGCCTGCAGCTTGGTGTCAAGCGTGGTGCGCACCGACAGGCCGCCTTCGTAAAGTTTCTTCTCGCCGTAGCGGTCAAAGATCTCGCGGCGGACTTCCTCGGCAAAATATTCGGCGGCGAAGATGTGCCCGCTGGTCGCCTTTTGCGTGACGCCGAGCGGCTGCTTCTTGGCAGCCTCGCCGTCAGCCAGCTTGACGAAGCCCGCTTCGACCATGCGGTCAATGACCCAATTGCGCCGGTCGAGCGCCCGGTCGTGCTGGCGGAACGGGTTGTAATTGTTCGGGGCCTTCGGCAGCGCGGCGAGATACGCCGCATCGGCGATGGTCAGTTCGTGCACCGATTTGTCGAAGTAAGTCAGCGACGCCGATGCGATTCCATAAGCGCCAAGGCCAAGATAAATCTCGTTCAAGTAGAGCTCGAGGATCTTTTCCTTGCTGTAGGTGCGCTCGATCTTGAGGGCGAGCAGCGCCTCCTTGATTTTGCGCGAGAACGAAACCTCATTCGATAACAAGAAGTTCTTGGCAACTTGTTGCGTGATGGTCGAAGCGCCTTGCGGATGGCGGTTGGAGCCGAAATTCTGCACGTAATTGAACGCTGCGCGCGCGATGCCGGTAAAATCGAGACCGCCATGCTCGTAGAAGTTCTTGTCCTCCGCCGCGAGGAAGGCGTTGATCACGAGTTTCGGCACTGCCTGGATCGGAATATAGAGACGACGCTCGCGCGCATATTCGGCGATCAGCGAGCCGTCACCCGCATGCACCCGCGTCATCACCGGCGGTTCGTAATCCTGTAATTGCGAATAGTCCGGCAGGTCCTTGGAAAAATGCCACAACAGGCCGGCGGCCGCAGCAACACCCACCACGAACAGGATGGTGCCGACCGCGAACAAAAATCCGAAAAACCGCAAAATGAGCTTCATGAGCGAGGCCCCGCCGGAAGCCCGGCGACTGTGGCGGCCTTTTGCGCCGATTCCGGGGAAAGTGACAGGCTTTTCAAGGTTCAACCACCCGTCCTGGCCAGCGCCGGCGGCCAAGCGTCGCGAAGCTGGGATCGCGCGGTTTTATGTTGAAACTGAGGCCGGTAGACCATGTCAATTTGAGCCCGTTGCCGCGTTCGCCCCGGCAAGCCGCGGCGCAAAGAAGCTATTGACCGCCGTCACGAGCGAATCCGCCGTACGCGAGCGCCAGACTGGCGACATCAGGTGCACCATGTCGTCTTTGGTTGACATGTAGCCGAGTTCCACCAGCACCGACGGCACGTCCGGCGCCTTAAGCACGATGAAGCCCGCCGATTTCAGCGGATGCTGATGTAGTCGTGTTGTATTTTTGAGTTCGCTGACCACGGTATGCGCGAATTGCATTGAAAACGTCTTGGTCTCGCGTTGGGCCAGATCGATCAGGATACTGGCAACGTCACCGGGCTGCGAAGTCAGATCGACGCCAGCGATCGCGTCCGACTTGTTTTCGTCATCGGCAAGACGCGCAGCTTCGGCGTCTGAAGCATGTTCCGACAGCGTATAAACCGTCGCCCCCTCGGCCTGCCCTTCGCTGCGCGGAATGGAATCGGCGTGGATCGAGATGAACAGCGACGCTTTGCGCGCGCGCGCGAACCGCACGCGGTCATTCAATGGAATGAAGGTGTCATCGCTGCGCGTCATCGCCACGCGATATTTCCCGGTCTTCAGCAGCTTGTCGCGCAGCAAAGTGCCGAAGGCGAGCACGACATCTTTTTCATCCTGGCCGCTGCTCGATTTGGTGCCGGAGTCGATGCCGCCATGGCCAGGATCGATGACAATCAACGGGCGCTGGTCGCCGGAAGTGTCCTGCGCCACAGCCACGGCTTGCCCTGCGCCGATCCGTGGAGCGCGTGTCGTCAGCGCCATGTCGTGCAGGAAGCTTTGGCGGTCGGTCGCGGCGAGATCGAGAACCAGCCGCGCCGGCTGGCCATCGCCGGCGGGCAGTGCGAAGGCCTTGTCCACGCGCACCGGCCCATTGGTATCGAGCACGATGCGGGAGCCGCCTTGCATGATGAGGCCGAAACGAAACGCCTTGACCAGCCCACGGCCATGCTCGCCGACCTTGGGCGGAAGCTGGAACAGCACCTGCGGCAGATCGACCACGACCCGATACGGGTTCGCGAGCGTGAAAGTCGCGGCTTCGACCTTGTCGCTGAAATCCATCACGAAGCGGGTCTGCTTCGTATCCCCGCCGACACGCACGGCCGTTGCAACCGGAAAGGCGGCGGTCGCCGATCCTGCTTGGGTCGAAGAATCACTCGGGCCGGCTGCCAGCACAAGACCGCAACCGAATGCACCGGC
>JBARCH010000166.1:0-1643 GCA_049793875.1 Pseudolabrys sp.
GTTCAAGCTTGGCGACCGGCGTCAGCACGCCGGTGCGGCCGACCTGGATCTCGATGTCCTTGAGAACGGTGACGGCGCGCTCGGCCGGAAACTTGTGCGCGATGGCCCAACGCGGCGAGCGCGAAACGAAACCAAGCCGCTCCTGCCAATCGAGGCGGTCGACCTTGTAAACGACGCCGTCGATGTCGTAGTCGAGCCTGGCGCGCTTTTCACCGATCTCGCGGTGAAAATCGACCAACCCCTCGGTCGAGCGGCATATTTTCGTGAGCGGATTGGTCTTGAAGTTGCAGGTTTCGAACCACCTGATCATACCCGATTGCGTATCGGCCGGCATCTCACTCATCTCGCCCCAGGCGTAAGCGAAAAAGCCGAGCGGGCGCGAGGCGGTGATGGCTGGATCTTTCTGGCGCAACGAACCGGCGGCCGAGTTGCGCGGATTGGCGAAAATCGTGTCGCCCGCGGCTTTCTGGCGTTCGTTGAGCGCGAGAAAGGCCTTCTTGGTCATATAAACTTCGCCGCGCACCTCGCAGACTTTCGGCACGCCGTTGCCTTTCAGGTGGTGCGGCACGTCCTTGAGCGTTTTGATATTGGCGGTGACATCCTCGCCCTCGGCGCCGTCGCCGCGTGTCGCCGCAGTAACGAGTTCGCCGTCCTCGTAGCGCAGCGACATCGAAAGGCCGTCGATCTTCGGCTCCGCGGAAAACGCAATTTTTTCGTCGTCACCCAGCTTGAGGAAGCGGCGGATGCGCGCAACAAAATCGGCAACGTCCCCATCGGCGAAGGCGTTGTCGAGCGAGAGCATTGGTATCGCGTGGCGGACTTTTTTGAATTTTCCGCTTGGTGCCGCGCCGACTTTTAGCGACAAGGATTCAAGCGTGCGCAAATCCGGAAAGCGCCCTTCGATGGCGTTGAAGCGCCAGCGCAACGCGTCATATTCGGCGTCGGTGACGCTCGGCGCGTCCTCCTGGTAATAGCGACGGTCGTGCTGCGCGATTTCGACAGTCAGCCGCGCGTGCTCCGCTTTCGCCTGCCGCTCGGTCAGGAATTCGACTGGGATTTTGTCGGTTTTGACTTTCGCCATTCGCCTTCCATCAACGCCGCTGGAACGGACTACCCCGCCGCCTTGATCAGCCGCGCGGCGGCGGCGCGGGCCTCGCTGGTGATTTCGGCGCCGGCCAACATGCGGGCGATCTCCTCGCGGCGGTGGTCGGCCGCCACCTCGGTAACGCGGGTGGCGACGCGCTTGCCCTTCTCGAGCGCATCCTTGCTGATGACGTAGTGACGGTCGGCGCGCGCGGCCACCTGCGGCGCATGCGTAACGGCCAGCACCTGCGCGCCGGAGCCAAGTTTCGCGAGGCGCAGGCCGATGGCGTCCGCCACCGCCCCGCCCACACCCGTGTCGATCTCGTCGAAGATCAGCGTCGGCGCCGAACCGCGGTCGGCCAGCACCACTTTCAGCGCCAGCAGGAAGCGCGCAAGCTCGCCGCCGGAAGCGACCTTCATCAGCGGTCCGGGTCGCGTGCCGGGATTGGTCTGCACCCAGAACTCGACGCGGTCGATCCCATGCGGGCCGCCAGCGGCGGCGTCAGCCTCAAGCGACGTCGAGAATTTCGCGCGCTCGAGCTTGAGCGGCTTGAGTTCGC
>JBARCH010000167.1:0-6365 GCA_049793875.1 Pseudolabrys sp.
GGACTCGTGGACAGCAGGGCGACCGGGCAGCCCACAAGCTCCTCGATGCGGCGCACGTATTTGATCGCCTGCGCTGGCAGTTCCGCCCACGAGCGCGCCTGAGCGGTGCGGTCCTTCCAGCCCTCGATCGTCTCGTAGATCGGCTCGACAGCCGCCTGTGCGTGCTCCCCGGCGGGGAGGTAATCGATCTCGCGGCCGTCGAGGCGATAGGCCACGCAGACCCTTATTTCATCGAATCCGTCGAGGATGTCGAGCTTGGTCAGCGCGAGCCCGTCGATGCCGCAGGTGCGCACGGTTTGTCGCACCAGGACCGCATCGAACCAGCCGCAGCGGCGCGGTCGGCCGGTAACGACGCCGAACTCCTTGCCGCGCGTGCCGAGGGTCTTGCCAACCTCATTGAGTTGTTCGGTCGGGAACGGCCCCTCACCCACGCGCGTGGTGTAAGCCTTGCAGATACCGAGCACGTAATCGATGGCATTCGGGCCAAGTCCGGAACCGGTCGCGGCTTGCGCAGCTACCGTGTTGGATGACGTGACGTATGGATAGGTTCCGTGGTCGATGTCGAGCAGCGCGCCTTGCGCGCCTTCGAACAAGATACGTTTGCCCTCGCGGCGTTTGGCGTCGAGCAGCGACCAGACCGAATCCATGTACGGCAGCACCTGCGGTGCAAGCTGCGCGAGATCGTCGTACACCGATTTTGCGCTGATTTCCTCAAGACCGCTGCCGCGGCGCAATGCGTTGTGATGCGCGAGCAGCCGCTCGATCTTGGGCGCCAATGCCGGCAAATCGGCAAGGTCCATGAAGCGGATTGCGCGGCGGCCGACTTTGTCTTCATAGGCCGGACCGATACCGCGCTTGGTGGTACCGATGCGGGTCGTCGAATTCGACAGTTCGCGAAAGGCGTCGAGTTCCTGATGCAGCGGCAGGATCAAGGTCGCATTCTCGGCAATGCGCAGATTCTCGGGCGTCACCGCCACGCCTTGCTTCTTGAGCTGGGCGATTTCGTTGACGAGCGCGCGCGGATCGACCACCACGCCGTTGCCGATGACCGACAGCTTGCCTTCGCGCACGACGCCCGACGGAAGCAACGACAATTTGTAGGTCACGCCGTCAATGACCAGGGTGTGTCCGGCATTATGGCCGCCCTGGAACCGGACGACGATATCGGCCTGCTCCGACAACCAATCGACGATTTTGCCTTTGCCTTCGTCGCCCCACTGGGACCCGACTACAACCACATTCGCCATCGGGTTCTTCACTTCCTTCGTGCGCGCATGATCTCGTCCGAAAACCGCTAACCGCTTTTCGGGATCGTGCGCGGGCGCCAGCGCCCGGACTCTAAAGAACATGCCGGGTCGTCTGACCGGGCGAGGTCCCCATTCGGATAAAGGATGGCCGGGGCTGAGGCAAGGCGAACGAGCCCGCCCATACACCGTTCTAACGAGTTGATTTCAGGATACTATTTCGGCGGTGGACCACCTTTGGCGTCGGCGACCGAGGTATTGGCCGGGTTCGATTTGTCTGCGGGCGTGGCACAGGCTGCGGGCGGGTGCCTGCTGCCCGGCGGGTGCCGGTTGAACGCGGCCTTAGACCAATAACCCAGCCAAGCAACCTCACATATATAAGAACGACGACCTCGCCGAACGGGCGGTCGCCCCTAAGCGCAATGGAGTTCGCCATGACGACAAGCGTCAAGCAGATGATGGAGGCCGCCAACGCGGCGGTGCCGCGGATTACACCCACGCAGGCGCGGGAAATGATGGCAAAGGGCAACACGCTGGTGGTGGATGTGCGCGATGCCCCTGAGGTGGAAAAGAGCGGCAAGCTTGCCGGCGCGGTGAATGTCTCGCGCGGCATGCTGGAGTTTCGCGCCGATCCGGAGTCGCCCTATCACGACAAGAATTTTGCCAAGGACAAAGACGTGATCCTTTATTGCGCCTCCGGCGGCCGCTCGGCCTTGAGCGGCAAGGTGCTCAAGGACATGGGCTATGCCAATGTCTTTAATCTCGGCGCATTCAAGGACTGGGCCGAAAGCGGTGGCGCGGTCGATCCGGCCGCAAAGACCGGATCGTAGCCCGTTAGAAATGCAGCGGCCTTGCCGACTGCACCTGCGGCAGTTCCCGCACCTTGGCGAGAACATCGGCAGGCAAATCGCCATCGATCTCGATCAGTGCGACGGCATTGCCGCCGGGGCTTTCACGGCCGACGTGGAAGGTGGCGATGTTGATGCCTGCCTCGCCCAGCGTCGAGGAGAAGCGGCCGATGAAACCCGGCTTGTCGAGATTGGTGATGTAAATCATCGAGGGGCCGAATTCCGCGTCCATGCGGATGCCTTTGATGTTGACGATGCGCGGCCGTCCGTCGGCGAACACCGTGCCTGATATATGGCGCGACTGACGCTCGGTGGTCACCGTCACCGTGATCAGGCTTTCGTAGTCGCCCTGCGCTTCGCGCGTGACTTCCTCGACGACGATGCCGCGCTCCTTGGCGACAACCGGCGCTGACACGACGTTCACGTCCTGCAGCATCGGACGCAGCAGGCCGGCGATCGCCGCGGAGGTCAGCGCCTTGGTGTTCATTCCGGCAACGATGCCTTCGTAGGAGACTTGTACCTTGCCAAGGCCCGTTTCGGTCAACTGCCCCGCGAATGAACCGAGCTTCTCGGCAAGCGCGACGTACGGCTTGAGCTTCGGCGCCTCCTCGGCGGTGATCGACGGAAAATTGATCGCGTTGGTTATGGCCCCGCGCAGCAGGTAGTCCGACATCTGCTCGGCGACCTGCAATGCGACGTTCTCCTGCGCTTCCGACGTGGCGGCGCCGAGATGCGGCGTGCATACGACATTCGGAAGAGCGAATAGCGGATTCTCGGTCGCGGGTTCGGTCACGAACACGTCGAAGGCTGCGCCGGCAACGTGACCGGATTTAAGCGCCTCGGTGAGCGCCACCTCGTCGACCAGGCCGCCGCGCGCGCAGTTGACGATGCGCACGCCTTTCTTCATCCGCTTGATCGCCGCGGCATCGACGACATTGCGCGTCTTTTCGGTCAGCGGCGTGTGCAGCGTGATGAAGTCGGCGCGCTTGAACAATTCCTCGAGTTCGACCTTCTCGACGCCGAGATCGAGCGCACGTTCCGGCGACAGGAACGGGTCGTAAGCGATCACCTTCATCTTAAGGCCGATCGCCCGGTCGGCGACGATCGAACCGATATTGCCGCAGCCGATGACGCCGAGCGTCTTGCCGAAAATCTCGACGCCCATGAACCGGTTCTTTTCCCATTTGCCGGCGCGCGTGGAGGTGTCGGCTTCCGGAATTTGCCGCGCCAGCGCGAGCATCAGCGAGATCGCGTGCTCGGCGGTGGTGATCGAATTGCCGAACGGCGTATTCATCACGATGATGCCGCGCGCGGTGGCTGCCGGAATATCGACGTTATCGACACCGATGCCGGCGCGGCCGATCACCTTCAGGTTCTTCGCCTTTTCGAGAATCTTCGACGTTACCTTGGTGGCCGAACGAATGGCGAGACCGTCGAAACCGCCGATCAGTTCGGCAAGCTTATCCTTGTCCTTGCCGAGAGCGGGCTGGAAATCGACTTCGATGCCGCGATCCTTGAAAATCTGCACGGCGGCGGGCGAAAGAGCATCGGAGATGAGAACTTTGGGAACAGCCATTTTTGTCATCCATTGAAGCGTTAAGTTCGGCGTCATCGTCCGCGAAAGCGGACGATCCAGTAATCGCAGGCGTATGGAATCAGATCTGGAACGCTTGCGATTACCGGATGCCCGCTTTCGCGGGCATGACAGTTAAGCTGCCTTCGGCAGTGCGGCTTTGGCCTCGGCGAACGCCCAATCGAGCCAGGGCGTGAGCGCCTCGACGTCGCTTCGCTCGACCGTGCAGCCGCACCAGATGCGCAAGGACGGCGGCGCGTCGCGGTGATTGGCAACGTCGAAAGCAACGCCTTCTTTCTCCAGAGCCGCTTCCATGCTTTTCACGAAAGCGAGTTGCGCTTCCGGCGGCAGACTGCTCACCGCGGAATCGGCGAGCCGCAGGCAAACGGATGTGTTGGAGCGGGTCGCCGGTTCTTTCGGCAGATGCTCGATCCACGGCGTACGAGCAACCCAATCGGCGATGGCTTTGGCATTGGAGTCGGCACGCGCGCGCAATGCCTTGTGGCCGCCAGCCGATTTCGCCCAGCCGAGCGTGTCGAGGTAATCCTCGACGCACAGCATCGACGGCGTGTTGAGCGTTTCGCCCACGAACACACCTTCGTTGACCTTTCCGCCCTTCGTGATGCGAAAGATTTTGGGCATCGGCCAGGCGGGCTTGTAAGTATTGAGCCGCTCCACCGCGCGCGGCGACAGGATGAGCATGCCGTGTGCGCCCTCGCCACCCAGCGCTTTCTGCCAGGAGAACGTGACCACATCGAGCTTGGGAAAATCGAGCGCCTGCGCGAACGCCGCAGAGGTCGCGTCGCAGATCGTCAGGCCTTCACGATTGGCGGGAATCCAATCGCCGTTCGGCACGCGTACGCCAGACGTCGTGCCGTTCCACGTGAATACGACATCGGTCGCAAAATCCACTTTTGAAAGATCGGGCAACTCGCCGTACGGCACCTTCAGCGTCGTAATGTCTTTGAGCTTGAGTTCCTTGGTGACGTCGTTCACCCAACCGTCGCCGAAAGATTCCCACGCCAGCATCGTGACTGGCCGCTGGCCGAGCAACGACCACAGCGCCAACTCGACCGCGCCGGTGTCGGAAGCCGGCACGATGCCGATGCGATAATCGGCGGGGACGTCCAGCACCTCGCGCGTAAGATCGATGGCGCGCCTGAGCTTCGCCTTCCCGATCTTCGATCGGTGCGAGCGTCCGAGAACTGCGTCGGTGAGGGCTTGCAGGCTCCAGCCGGGGCGCTTGGCGCAGGGGCCGGAAGAAAAGTGCGGAACGACCGGCCGCACGCCGGGCTTCGTATTCGTCATTGCGTCTATCCTTCCAGATAGGTGCCCCTCGTTGGGGAGGGGTGTCCCACTGGCGGGCATAAGGAAGACGACGCCCGCCGTCAAGACGGGTGATAGACGCGCGGGAGTTGGGCTTAATCGATCTTGTAGCGCAGGCCGACGCGGATTTCGTCGCCTGTCAATTTCTTGAGCGTCAACGAGTTCGCTTCAGGACCACCGGTTGCATCGCCCATGTCGATGTGACGATAGCCGACATCGATCAGCCAATTTTCGCTCAGGCGATAACTTACGCCCGCCATGGCCGCCCACGCGAAATTCCAGCGCGACCGCGACGCAATGACCGAACCTGCGGGAGTGGTGGTGAAATTGCTCATCGTCAGGTATGCGCTGCCGGCGCCCGCACCGATATACGGCGTGAGGCCGCCCCAGGTTCCGAGATCGAAATAGATGTTACCGAGAACCGTATAGCTGTCGATCTTCGCCTGGTCGCCGGTCGCTCCGACGGTGCCGGAATAATCGGAACGCCAACCGTAATCGGCGGTGAGGTCGGCGCGAAACCACTTTTCCTTAAAGCCGCCGCCGAAACCGCCAAAAACGGTATTGCCGATTTTGTTGTCGATCGGGTCAGGCGCGATGTCGCTCGACGCGCTGCCAAGTCTCTGGAAGCGGTAGCCGAGATCGCCGCGCAGATACCAGCCGGAAAGAAATTCATCGACTTGCAGCGGCCTGATGGATGCGGGCGGCGGCAGTCTTGGGTAACCGGGCATATCGGCGGCTTGCGCGCTCACGGAAAAAATCAACGTGGCTGCACCGGCGGCGACGAACGATCTCGACAGACTCATGACAACCCCTCACTGACGCAACGATGCACAGGCGCGTGGCGCACCTTCTCAGCCGAGATCATGCGCGCGAGAGGTTAAGGGCGGATTAACCATATATTTTCACCATACCCGCTCGCGATTAACTGTCGCGGGCGCGCGAATGAACGCGCGCAACGACTGCCAAAAAACGGACGGAGAAGACTCAGCCCCTGCTCTGCATCTGCGGCTGCGGCTGCGGCTGCGGCGCATATTGGTATTGCGGTTGCGGTGCGTACTGCGGCGGCGGCGCGTAGACCTGAGGCGGCGCGTAATATTGATGATGCCCGCCGAAGTCGAGCGCTTCGAAGTTCATGCGCAGGCCAAGCCGCACGTCCTGCGACGTGAGGTGGTGGAATATCATCGGGTTGTTTACGTTGTTCTGGCCCAGATACGTGAAGATGTCGCCGGATTGCGCGTCGCCAAGAACGACGTAGCGATAGGACAGTTCAAGCGAGAGATCCTTGCTGATCTTGTAGGCGACGCCTGCGTGCAGCGCCCAGGCGAAATTCCATTTCGACGCATCATCGGCGAATGCGACACCGGCGCGCGGCGT
>JBARCH010000168.1:0-6483 GCA_049793875.1 Pseudolabrys sp.
AGCACTGCCGCCGAGATGGTTTTCAACATGACTTTCGTCCTCATCAATGGGTTTGCCGCAAACCCGGTTGGAATCGGCTTGCCGGCTTTGCCGGCGATGGGCCGAACTTGCGCGTCCGGCACTGAACCCGCTCTGAAACCGCCTGTTATCCGCCGTTCAAGGTGCCGGCCGGGCGGTGTCGAAACCACGGCAATATGGTGACGGGCGCAATATTCGATGCCGGCCCACGGATTAACCGGACACTTCGCGTGTTTTTGAAGTCAGCGTCCTGCGCGCTCGCCTATAGTGGGAGCGCGCCAATGCGAACCCCAGAGGTGCCTCATGACCCTATCCACCGCATTTCGCCGCGCCGGAATTCTCGTCGCAGCCGCCCTGCTCACGGTCGCCTTCAGCGTGAAGCCGATGATGGCCATGGGTACCGATACGCCGCCGCCCGACGACGGCAAGAAAAAGGACAAGAAAGGCAGCTCGCTTGAAACGCACAAGCAGCAGGTCGCATACGAAAACTTCCTCCGCGACTATCGCTCTGCCCGCAAATTGATCGTCGCCGGCAAATACATCGCCGGCATCGCGGCGATGCACGCACTCGGCCGCGACGATCATCCGGATGTGGCGACCTACATCGGCTACGCCGACCGCAAGCTCGGAAACTACGACGAGTCGAAATACTGGTACGAGAAGGCGCTCGCTGCCGATCCCGACCACACGCGCACATGGTCGTATTACGGCATGTTGCAGATGGAGCAAGGCAACCGCCTGAAGGCCGAGGACGATCTTCAGAAGGTAAAGCTCCTGTGCGGCAACACCTCGTGCGAGGAATATCGCCAGCTCAAGGATGTGATCGACGGCAAGGCGAGCTACTAAGTCGGCCGCAACAAAACGGAATGCGTTATCGCCGGGGCGTTTCCCCGGCGATTTCGTTTTCAGGGCTGCCCGCCGCCGTCTCTCCCACGATCCACTTATGATAGGCCGGATCGACGCTCTCGACCGGCAACACCAAAATCGCCGGCGTCGTATAGGAATGTCTTTCTTTCACCATCGCGCACACCGTCTCGGCAAGCGAGGCGCGGGTCTTGATGAGCATCACGACCTCCTCGCCCCGATCGATTTTCCCTTCCCACCAGTAATGCGAGATCATGCCGGGCAGGATATTGACGCAGGCAGCCAGCCGCTTTTCGACGATTAAGCGTCCGGCCTGCTCCGCCTCGACAATCGAGGGGTAGGTCGTATAGAGCAGCACCGCGCGTTCCATTAATTTCATCCCTTGAGCCGTCGATGAAAAGCCCGTCGCAGCGTTTCAAGACCATCGCCTTCGTTCCCGGCACCACGCCGGAGGCGCGCGATGCCTATGAGCGGCTCGAGCGGCGCTACGGCAACACCGATCCGGAATCCGCCGACGTCATCGTGGCGCTCGGCGGCGACGGCCTCATGCTGCAAACCCTGCACAACTTCATGAAGTCGGGCAAGCCGATCTACGGCATGCATCGCGGCACCGTCGGCTTCCTGATGAACGAGTTTTCCGAGGACGGCCTCCTTGAGCGCCTGAATGCGGCGCACATCACCGTGATCCATCCGCTGCTGATGCGCGCGCGCGACGTGCAAGGGCACGAACACGAGCATCACGCCATCAATGAGGTCTCGCTGTTCCGCCAGAGCGCGCAGGCCGCACAGCTACGCGTGATGATCGACGGCCAGGAACGGCTTGCCGAGTTGGTCGCCGACGGCGTGCTGGTGGCGAGCCCGGCGGGCTCGACCGCTTACAATCTGTCGGTGCAGGGGCCGATCATTCCGATCAACGCGCCGCTGATGGCGTTGACGCCGATCAGTCCGTTCCGGCCGCGGCGCTGGCGTGGCGCCCTCCTCCCCGACAAGGCCAAGGTCACGATCGACGTGCTGGAATCCGGCAAACGGCCGGTCGCGGCCGTCGCCGACCATGACGAAGTGCGCTCGGTCCAATCGGTCGAGATTTGCATGGATCACGCCATTTCGATCGACATGCTGTTCGACCCCGGCCACAACCTCGACGAACGGATTCTGCGCGAGCAATTCGGGGTCTAGATTTCCACACGCGTGCCTTTGCCGAAAGTCGATGTCCGGCTTTCGGGATCGCGCGCTGTCAGATCCGCCGTAGCGGATGCGTGACCGCCAGGCAGAAGCCGCCGGTCGTAAAGGCTGCCATCAACAAAAACGCCGCACGAAACGCCATGGTGATGTCGCCCTGAATGGCAGCGCGTTGATCCGGGGCAAGCGCCGGACCGGCATTGCCGGCGTGTTCGACCATGATGGCGAATACGCGGGCGGCTTCGGGATTCCTGATCGTCAGCACGGCAAACAAAACGGTTGCGACCAGCGCCGTCCCGAATGCCGCGCCGATCGAGCGCGAGAACTGCACGGACGCGGCCGCCTCACCCAACCGCAAATTGCCGGCCGCCGACTGCACCATCACCTGTACGACGCCCATCACCGTTCCCATGAACAGCCCGCTGCCCAGAAGCAGCCATGCGAATTCAGCCGTGTCGAGATCGGGCGCCCAGACGGCGAGCACGACGAATACGGCGGTGGCGAGCGCCAGGCCGATGATCGGGAAAAGCGTCGTCCAGCCGGTCTTGTGAACGAGCCGTCCGGTGATAAGCGAACCGCTGCCGATTCCGACCGTGAGCGGAACGAGCAGCAATCCGGTTTCCGACGGCGTCGAGCCGCGAACAACTTCGAGATAAACCGGCGCGAAGGTGATCAACGATACCAACGCCGCGCCGTGAAATGCCGCCATCGCATCGCTGCGCCAGATGGCCGGCTGGCGCAAAAGGCTGACCGGGATGAGCGGCGAAGCAGCCCGGTTTTCCTGCCGCACCAGCAGTACCAGCGCGATCAGGCCGGCCGCGAACAAGGCGCCGGCCACCGGCAACGCCTGAAGATTGACGTGTTGCGTCTGCTCGAGCGCAAGCAGCGTTGTCCCGACAAATATCGTGAACAAGACAAGGCCGAACGGGTCGGGCTGCCACGGCTGCTGGCCTGCGGCCCGCCGCGACGGAATCCGCCACGTCAGCACGACCGCGACGAGCCCGATCGGGATGTTGATAAGGAAGATCGACTGCCAACCGAAATGTTCGGTCAGATAGCCGCCGGCGACCGGCCCGAATGTGTTGGCGGAGACGGCGATGGCCGCGAGATAGCCTTGATAGCGCGCACGCTCCCGCGGCGGAATCGATTCACCGATCAGCGCCTGCGACAGAGTCATCAGCCCGCCGCCGCCGAGCCCCTGCAGCACGCGCGCGAGCGTCAGCAATTCGACCGTCGGCGCGATGGCGCAGAGCAGCGATGCCAGAATGAAAAACGCAAGCCCCACGAACATCAGCCGGCGCCGGCCGAAAGCGTCGCCCAGCCGGCCGTAGATCGGCGCAGCGATCGTCGAGGCGATCAAATAACCGACGACGATCCACGAGACGCGTTCGACCTCGCCGGTCCCCGCTGCGATCGCGGGCAAGGCCGTGGCGACGATGGTCTGATCGACCACCGCCAGAAACATCGGCAGCATGATCGACGGGAATATCGTCAGAAAACCCGGAAACTTCGTATCCGACGGGTCAACCAGATTTTTGTTTGGGTCTTGCGCGATTGGCAAAGATTCGAATCCTGGTGCGTGCCCGGAAGGATCGTCAGTGCGCCATGAAAACCGGCAACGTCGCATTTGCCAGAATGTGACGCGTCGCGCCGCCGAAAATCATCTGACGCAGGCGGCTTTGGGTATACGCACATTTCACCAGAAGATCGCAACCGTTTGACGCCGCGTAGTCGAGGATGACCTCCCCGGTCGTGCGACCACCCGGTTTGACCGTCAGCGCCTCGGTCTTGATGCCGTTCCGGCTGAGGTTGCGCGCCGCCTGCTCGCCCGACGGGCCCGGAGTCGTTCCGCCTTCCACGGTCAAGACCGTCACCTTCTCGGCCTTGAGCAGAAGCGGAAGCGCGAAAGCATTGGTATGCGCCTGCTCGGTGCTGCCGTTCCAGGCGACCAGGATATTTCGTCCCAGAATCTTCGGCGCAACCGGCGGCGCGATCAGCACCGGGCGGCCGCTTTCGAACAGCGCGGCTTCCAGCGGCGGCATCCGCGGATTTTCCGGCGCCCGGCCAGGCCGGCCGAGCACGATCAGGTCGAAGGTACGGCCATAGCTGCCGATGAAGGCGTCATCGACCGCATCGACCAAGGGCCAGCCGTATGAGAGCGCCGCCGGCACCCGGTCGGCGTGCGGCACATCATGGGCTTGCATGAAGGATTCGAACTGGCTGCGGGCCTGCCCCGCCGCGTCGCCGTCGTAGGCCTCGGAAATGGCAAGGCTGCTGACCGGTTCGACCGTCACATAGGTTCCGGCCGAGGGCCGGGCGGCAATTCCTTCGATATAGCTGCCGAAGCTGCGGCCGACGATGCAGGCCGATTCAAGGACCGACGCCATCGCGTCGTGATCTTCTGTCGGGATGAGAATCGTCTTCATGGTTACCTGCTGCAAACCACACTGAGCCGCCGGACCGCCCCTCGCAAGTCCGCCGGTATCCTAAACCGTTCGTTAACGCGCCGCCGTTAGGTTCCCCCCGAGGTGCCGGCATTCTGCGCCGGCCCCAAGGCGCCAATGGTTCGCATCGATTTTAACCGGTTGCGTTTCCTTGTCATCGACGACAACGCGCATATGCGACGCATTATGCGCACGCTGTTGCATGGCTTCGGCGCGCGTGAAGTCTATGAGGCGGAAGATGGCGCCGCCGGCCTCGAAGCCTTCACCCACTACATTCCCGATATCGTCATCACCGACTGGGCCATGCCGATCTTCGACGGGCTCGAACTCACCCAGATGATCCGCCAGCCGGGCGCCAACGCGAACCCCTATGTCGCCGTGATCATGCTCACCGGACACTCCGAAAAGAAGCGCGTGCTCGCCGCGCGCGATGCCGGCGTCACCGAATTCCTGGCGAAGCCGATCTCGGCCAAGGGGCTCTACCAGCGCATCGTCAACGTGGTCGCCAATCCGCGCCCCTTCATCAAGACCAAGAATTATTTCGGCCCCGACCGCCGCCGCAACGTGAACCCGAACTATGTCGGTCCGGAGCGCCGCAAGGGCGGCAAAGCAGACATCATCCGCCAGCCGCCGCTGCTCGAAAAAGTGCGCGCGCCCGGCTGAACGATAAAAACGGAACGAGAAGATGGCTTCATCCAAAGACGAACCGGCGGTCTCGACCTACGCTGATCACGAGATCATCACGCCGCACAACAAGCTGCGCAAGCTTGTCTCCGTGAAGCCGCTGGAGCCGGGCGAAGTCGACCCGGTCGCGCGCGCGGAGCATGCGCTCGAGGAGCTTTCGAGCGAATTCGGCACATGGATGGAAGCGGAGTGCGTCCGGCTGGATACGGCGCGCAATGTCGTGAAGGCGTCGGGCTTCAACAAGCTCACCAAGGACGCCCTGTTTCACGCCGCCCACGACATCAAGGGCGAAGCTGCGACTTTCGGCTTTCCGGCGATGGCGGGAGCGGCCAACAGCCTCTGCCGCCTCGTCGAACACACGCCGGACCCAAACCGCATTCCGCTAAGGCTCGTCGATCAACACGTCGATGCCGTTCGCGCGATCTTCCGCGAGTACGCGCGCTCCGACGCCAGGGAACTGGCGACGACGCTGACCAAACGCCTGCGCGAAGTCACCGACGAATTCCTGATTCACGAGAATCGCCATCGGCCGGACTATATCGAACTCATCATGAGTCCGCCGATCGTGCCGGAACAGCCGGCGTAACCGGCACAGGGCCGGGCGTGACGGAACGGCTCAGGCCGCGGCCAGCCGCAGATTGTCCAAGCCGTCAGTGGGGATAAAGGCGTCGGTCGCCACGAGATCGTCGCAGAACATACGCGCTTCCTCACGCGCCGCCTCGACCGCAAAGCGCCGCAGCAATGCCAGCAGGGATTCCATCCGGTCGCCGTCCTCGGCCGTGCAGCGCGCAAGCACGTGCTCGGTGATGCGGCGTTTGAGTCTTGCCGCCCCGCCCTGCTCGCCGATGAGCATGCCTTCGCGCATCGCGGCGATCGCCTCGCGGAACGCAGGATAAGCTACATCGGGCAATCCGGCCTTGCGATAGAGCGCGCGGAAACCGGAGATATTCTTGTCGTGGACGTAGCTGGTGACACGCTCGATCGGCACGTCGGACAATTCCGCCAGCGCTTCCTCGAACAACACGACGTTGCCGGATAACAACGCGCGCAGAATCATGCCGGCGGTCAATTGCCCGCTCTCGCGCAAATGCCGGGCGAGGTCGCCGATTTCGTAATACGGCGTCTCGGCCGCGAGCGCGACGGTCGCCTTCTCGCATGCTTCGCGCGCGGCATCCTGCGCATGTTCGGCGCCGAGCCAATGGCGCGAGGTAACGAAGCCGGCAAGCGTGTGCGACAGCTTGGTGAGCAGCGCCTGACGAGTCGGCACCGGCAGATCGGTGCGCGCCGAGAGATT
>JBARCH010000169.1:0-3521 GCA_049793875.1 Pseudolabrys sp.
CCGACATCATCAACCGCCGCACCATCCTGCTGATTGCGGCAGTCGTGTTTCTGATTTTCGCGATTCCGTACTTCTATCTCGTCAACACGGGCAGCTTCCTCTACGCGACGATCGCCGAGGTGGTCGGGTTTGGATTCGTGTTCGGCTTCGGCTACGGCGCGATCCCGACTTTCTATACGGAGAATTTCCCGACGCGTTATCGCGCTTCGGGCGCGAGTGCGGCCTATCAGATCGCGCAAGTTTACGGCGGCGGCCTCATCCCGATCATCGCGGGGCTGATTCTGCGCAGCTACGGCATCCATGAGGCTTACGTCTATATCGGCGCGCTGGTGATGCTCTACGCCGTGCTGGCAATCTACGCGATCATCGCGACACCGGAGACGAAGGGCGCCAATCTCGAAGCCTGATGCGCAGGCGCCGGCGGCGTTCAGTTCTCGAGCACGCCGCGGACCTTGCCGCCTAGCTGCTCGACCGTGAAGGGCTTGGTGATGAATTGAACGCCGGCGTCGAGCACGCCGCCGTGTACGACGGCGTTGGGCGTATAACCGGTGGTAAACAGCACCTTCAGGCCGGGACGGCGGCGCAACGCTTCATCTGCGAGCTTCTTGCCGTTCATGTCCGGCATTACGACGTCCGTGAACAACAGCACTATATCGGAACGCTCATCGACGATCTTCAGCGCGTTCGCCGCGGATTCGGCCTCGCAGACCGTGTAGCCGAGTTCGCGCAACGCATCGACCGCCAGCCGCCGCATCAACGGCTCGTCCTCGACCACGAGGATCACCTCCGTGAAGCTGCCGCTGCGCACGCGCGCGGTTGCCGTTTCTGTCGTTTCCTCTGACTCGCCCTGGAAGCGCGGCAGATAAATCTTGACCGCCGTGCCACTGCCGATCTCCGAATAGATCTTGATGTGGCCCTTTGACTGCTTCACGAAACCGAAGACCTGGCTGAGCCCTAACCCGGTGCCGGCGCCCGTCGGCTTGGTGGTGAAGAACGGATCGAATGCCCGCGCGATCACATCCGGCGGCATGCCGGTGCCGGTGTCGGTGACCGCGATCATCACATATTGTCCGGCCGCAACCTCGGTGTGCTGCCGCGCGTAGCTTTCGTCGAGATAGGCGTTGGCGGTCTCGACGGTGAGCTTGCCGCCCTCCTTCATCGCATCACGCCCGTTGATGGCGACATTGAGAATGGCGTTTTCGAGCTGGTGACTGTCGACCTTCGTGCTCCACAGGCCCGCGGCTGAAACGGCCTCGATACGCACCTGCTCGCCAAGCGTCGACCGCAACAGATCGGACATGTTGGCGATCATGCGGTTGGCGTCGAGCGGTTGCGGCGAAAGCGGCTGCTGGCGCGCGAACGCAAGCAGCCGATGCGTGAGTGCAGCCGCTCGCTCGACCGCCTTGGTCGCAGCGTCCATGAAACGGTCGATCGTGTATTCCTTGCGCTCGATACGCCGCTGCATCAGTTGCAGGCTGGCCGAGATCACGCCGAGCATGTTGTTGAAGTCGTGCGCGATGCCGCCAGTCAGTTGGCCGATCGCTTCCATCTTTTGCGCCTGGCGAAGCCGGCTTTCGGCTTCTTCGCGCTGATGGATCTGTTCCACCAGCTCGTGATTTGTCGCCACGAGTTGGTCATGCGCCCGGCCAAGCACCCGGAAAGACCGACGGATCATCAGCAGCACCAGCAGGCCGACGGCGAAGATGGCAATCACGCCCGCCGCCGATCCGATCTGCAAAAGATGGCCGAACCTGTCCGCGCTCGCCTGCCGCTCTTTCAGCAGCCGTTCTTCCTCGGCCAGCATACCCAGCGCGGTGCTGCGGATATCGTCCATCAGCTTCATGCCGACATTGGTATTGACGACCGCAAACGCTGCAGCCGTCTGCCCGGCTTTCTGCTTGTCGATGGTGGCGCGCATCTCGGCGATCTTTTCGGCGCCGAGCTTGCGCAGGCGTGCGATCGATGCGAGCTCCTTCGGATTGTCGGCCGTCAGCTTCGCAAGGCCGTCAAGCGCCGGCCCGAAATCCGCGACCGACGCGCCGAACGGCTTGAGATAATCCTCGCTCCCGGTGATCAGGTAGCCGCGCTGGCTCGACTCGGCACGCCGGATCAGCGCGTTCGCGCGCACCGTCTGATTGCGCACCAGCAGCGTATGCCGCACCCAGTCGTCATCGCTCTGCGCGCGGTCGCCCAGCCACAACGTGGCCACGGCGATCAGCGCCGCCAGCACCGTGGTGGCGACGACGCTTCCAAACAGAATGACGAGTGGTTTGGACCCGGTGGGCACGGCAAGGGCTTTTGAGGAGGGCGCAACGCACGTTCTGTATAAATGCGACGCTTTGCGCGGGCAAGCAACGCGTTATGTACCCTTCCCGGCATCGAACTTATGCCGCGCGTCCTGGATGGCCGCGCGGTTCTTGCGCGCCCACGAACCGAGGCCGCTGACAGGCTCCAGCAGCGACCGGCCGAGCCGCGTCAACTCGTACTCGACGCGCGGCGGCACGGTCGGGAACACCGTGCGGGTGAGCAAGCCGTCACGTTCCAGCCCGCGCAGGGTCAAAGTCAGCATCCGCTGAGAGATGCTGCCGAGCGCACGGCGCAGTTCGTTGAATCGCTTGGGTCCGTCGCCCAGCGTCGAGACCACCAGCACGGTCCATTTATCGCCGACGCGCGAGAGCACTTCGCTGACAGCCCGGCAATCCTCGGGAACCTCGAGGTTCCTCGGTATACGCGATGTGCCTTCTTGCCTCTGCTGCACGGTCATCTATCTAGCCTAGGTATAAAGAGGTAACCAACAAATAGGCTTCGTCATGGCAAAACTCAAGCTCGGCATCGTCATCGGCAGCGCCCGCCGCGACTCCATCAACCGCAAACTGGCGCAGGCTCTCGCGCAACTCGGCGCCGACAAGTTCGAGACAAAATTCCTCAAGGTCGACGACCTCCCGATTTACAATCAGGACCAGGAGAGCGACCTGCCGGAGAACGTAAGGCGCTTCAAGACCGAGGCGGCCACATCCGACGCCTTTCTGTTCGTGACGCCGGAGCACAATCGCTCCATTCCGGCGCTGCTCAAGAATGCGATCGACTGGGGCAGCCGCCCTTACGGAACCAGCGTCTGGACCGGCAAGCCGGCGGCAACGACCGGCACATCCGGCGGCGCCATCTCGACGGCGGTCGCGCAACAGCACCTGCGCCAGATTCTCGGCAATTTCGTCGGCATGCATGTGATGGGCGGCGAAGCCTATGTCTCCTTCAAGCCGGAATTGATCGACGCACAAGGCAACGTCCCCGACGAGAACGTGCGCGCGTTCCTGAAGGACTTCATCGACCGGTTCTCGGCCTATGCCGCGCGTTTTGCGAGCACCCATTCGGACGCAGCCGAACGCGCGGCGTAATTCTTCTCCCCTCCCCCCCCACGCGCACTTGCGCGCGGCGGGGAGGGGTCGGGGGTGGGGGGAAAATCGGTAGTCAGTAGTCGAAAGCGTCCGATCCTTCTGATCACTGATCGCTCCCCCCACCCC
>JBARCH010000170.1:0-2693 GCA_049793875.1 Pseudolabrys sp.
GGCATTGGTGGCGTGAGCGCGGCACCAGGTGAACCTCTCCTCGGCGCAAACCGGGAAACACGAACGAACGCGACGACGCGGACGCCGGCAGGACCGCGCGGCGAAGCGCCCCGCGCAAAGCGGAAGCGCCCGCCGGACGGCCGGCAGGCGATGGTTAACGGAGTTAAAACTCTTATGGTTAACGAGACGTTGACTGGGCCGTTTGTGGCTCCGGCGGCTAAAGCCAGCCAGCCAGTTCGCGCGTCACGACCTGGCGAATGACCGCCATTCCGTCCGGGCTGTCGTTGAGGCAAGGGATGGCGGCGAGGTTCTCGCCCCCCGCGGCCTTGAAGATTCCGGCATTCTCCATGGCAATCTCCTCGAGGGTCTCGAGGCAGTCGGCGGCGAAGCCGGGCATAATGACAGCAAGATTTTTCACGCCCCGTTCGCCCAGGCCTTTGACGGTCACGTCGGTATAGGGCTTGAGCCATTCCGCCGTGCCGAAGCGCGACTGGAACGTCAGCATCAACTTGCTGTCGTCGAGCTTGAGGCGCGCCCGCAGCAGCCGTACGGTCTCGGCGCACTGAAGCGGATAAGGATCGCCCTTGCGCGGATAGTCTTCCGGCATGCCGTGAAACGACGCAAGAATCGTGTCGGGCTTGAACGGAAGTTTCGCGAGTTCGGCTTCGAGCGATGCGGCCAGCGCGTCGATATAGATCGGATCGTCGTAATAGGGCGGCGCGATGCGCACCGATGGCTGCCGGCGCATTTGCGCGAGCGTTTCGAACGCCTTGTCGCAAACCGTCGCGCTGGTGGCGGCGGCATATTGCGGATAGAGCGGCACGATCAGGATACGGTCGCAGCCTGCGCGCTGCATTGCCTCAAGCCGCGATTGAATCGACGGCTTGCCGTAACGCATCGCCCAGTCGACGACCAGGCGCGGATCGCCGGCGAAGGAAGCCGCGAGTTTTTCGGCCTGCCCGCGCGTGATGGTCTTGAGAATCGATTCATTGCGCTCGCGATTCCAGATCTTCGCGTAGTCGCGGCCCTTTCGCCCGGGCCGCACGGTCAGAATGACGAGATTGAGGATGAGCCACCACAGGACGCGGTTCACCTCGATCACGCGGCGATCCGACAGGAATTCCTTGAGGTAGCGCCGCATCGACCAGTAATCGGTACCCTCCGGCGTGCCGAGATTGACCAGCAACACGCCAATGCGGCGCATGGGTTGCGGCGACTGCTGCGTGCTATCGGGCGGGCTCATGGCGGCACTCAGCGGCAAACGTGGCGCGTGGTCAAGGGCGCATCACCCTACGCTGCGCTCGTCGGCGATCACCTTGCCGTCGTTCGGCAGCGTGCCGGGCGCCACAAGTTTCACGGTGCCGCGCACTTTGGTTACCGATTGCAAGGTCGCGGTAATTGCGTCCGCAAGCGCGTTGTCGCCGCCTTTGCACTCCGCCATCAGCGTCATGCTGTCCTGCTCATCGGCGCGGGTGACGACGAGCCGCACGCGCGCAAGCTCCGCGTGGCGCCTGGCGATCTCGGCGACCTGCGCCGGATGCACGAACATGCCTTTCACTTTGGTGGCCTGATCGGCGCGGCCCATCCAGCCCTTGATGCGCGTGTTGGTGCGTCCGCACGGCGAACGCCCCGGCATCGATGCGGAGAGATCGCCGGTCGCGAGCCGGATCATCGGATAATCGGGGTTGGCCGTCGTTACCACGACCTCGCCAACGTCACCTTCCGCAACCGGCTCGTTGGTACCCGGCCGCACGATTTCAACAATCAACGGTTCGCTGACGATCAGGCCTTCGCGCGCTTCGGTCTCGTAAGCGATCACCCCGGTTTCCGCGATCGCATAGCATTGCGCCACGGCAACGCCGCGAAGGCCGAGTTCCTCGCGCAACGACGCGGGCAACGCCGCGCCCGACACAAGCGCTCGCTTGACCGAGGATACGTCCTGCCCCGCTTTGCCGGCGGTATCGAGCAGAATTTTCAGGAAGTCCGGCGTACCGATGTAGCCCGTCGCCTTGTAGTGCACGATCGCCGCAAGCTGCTGTTCGGTATTGCCGATGCCGCCGGGAATGGTTGCGCAGCCGATCGCATGCGCGCCCTCCTCGAGAATGTAGGCCCCGGGCGTCAGGTGATGGGAGAATGAATTGTGCACGATGTCGCCGGCGCGGAAGCCGGCAGCAAACAACGCGCGCGCGCCGTTGCCGAAATCCCTGGCCCAGCCTTGCGGCTCAAACAACGCGCCGGGCGACATGTGCAGCCGTTTGGCCATGCCGGCCGGCGTGACATTGTAGCCGCCAAACGGCGGATTTTCCGCCTGCGTGGTGGCGAGGTCCGGTTTGCGCAGTACCGGTAGCTTCGCCAGCGCAGCGCGCGAGTTCACCGATTTCGGATCGGTGCCTTCAAGATGCTTGGCCCAGCCCGGCGCAGTCATAGCGCGCGCGACGATTTGCGGCAGCGCGGCCAGAAGTTCGCGCTCGCGCTCCGCCGGGTTCCGGGTCTCCAGGGCGTCGTAGTGTTCGGCCATGAGGGGCTACGCCAGCCAGCGCTTGCGACGGCGATAGTGCTTGGCATCGCGGAACGATTTGCGGCGGCCTTCGGAGATGCCGAGGTAAAATTCCTTCACGTCCTCGTTCTCGGACAGCGATTTGGCGGCGCCGTCCATGACCACGCGGCCGTTCTCGAGAATGTAGCCGTGGCTC
>JBARCH010000171.1:0-19670 GCA_049793875.1 Pseudolabrys sp.
CAGAAAGCCCCGTCCCTCAAGGACTTCCGCCGCATCGTCGTGAAGGTCGGCTCGTCGCTGCTGGTCGATAGCGCGGCCGGCCGGCTCAAGCGCGACTGGCTCGATACGCTCGCCGCCGACATTGCGCGCCTGCACAAGGCAAAATGCGACATCGTCGCCGTCTCCTCCGGCGCCATCGCGCTCGGCCGCGCCGTGCTGAAGTTGCCGAAGGGCGCACTCAAGCTCGAGGACAGCCAGGCCGCCGCCGCCGTCGGCCAGATCGCGCTCGCACGCGCGTGGGCGGAAAGTCTCGGCGCGGTGAAGCTCACCGCCGGCCAGGTGCTGGTCACGCTGCAGGACACCGAAGAGCGCCGCCGCTATCTCAACGCGCGCTCGACCATCGCCAAGCTTCTGGAATGGCGCAGCGTGCCCGTGATCAACGAGAACGACACCGTCGCCACGTCCGAGATCCGCTACGGCGACAACGACCGCCTCGCCGCGCGCGTCGCCACCATGATGAGCGCGGACCTGCTGGTGCTGCTCTCCGATGTCGATGGACTTTACGACAAGCCGCCGCATGAAAAGGGAAAAAGCAAAGGCGTGGCGGCGCAGCGCATCGCGGTGGTGCCGCGCATCACGCCGGAGATCGAGGCGATGGCGGGCGCGTCCGGCTCGGAGTTGTCGCGCGGCGGCATGCTGACCAAGATCGAAGCCGGCAAGATCGCCACCACCGCCGGCACGCACATGGTGATCGCGTCGGGCCGCGTGCCGCATCCGTTGAAGGCGATCGCGGACGGCGCCGCCTGCACGTGGTTTCTGACGCCGGACCATCCGGTGACCGCGCGCAAGAAGTGGATCGCCGGTTCGCTCGAGCCGCACGGCACCATCACCATCGACGCCGGCGCGGTGCGCGCGCTGCGCACGGGCAAGAGCCTGTTGCCGGCGGGCGTCATTCGCGTCGACGGCTCGTTCGGGCGCGGCGACGCCGTGCTGGTGCGTGGACCGGACGGCGCCGAAGTCGGCCGCGGGCTCGTCGCCTACGACGCCGCCGATGCCGAGAAGATCAAGGGCCGCTCGTCGGCCGATGTGCTGTTGGTCCTCGGCTACACGGGACGCACCGCGATGATCCATCGCGACGATCTCGTACTGGGCGGAGGATGAGGCCGAACACCGATCCTCGGGCGCCGAGGATTGCCGCGCTTGCGAACGAAGGCCCGATGTAACCGTGGCCGGTTCATATTTATCCGGCGCCGGCACGCGCTTATCCCCGCGGGCGGTCGGGAACTATCCCCGCGCATTCACGTTCATTACACAACGCGAAGACGACCCACGTGACGAGTCGACGACCATGAAGGCGATTAACCGATCGCCCTTAAACCCCAGCCCACCGGAGGCTGGGGTTTTCGTTTGCGGCCGGCGCGCGAAACGGCGGCAATCCGCGACGATTTGGCGCTGCCGTAACGCTTGCCGCCGCGCCCGTCGGCCGGTTCACTCAAGGCATAAGAGCCGGACACGGTTGCCGGGTCGCATTCCGCACCCAAGCCAGGCATCCGCCAAAGGCCGATAAAAAAAGCGCACATGACGTGTGAGGAAACGTGACTACCCCCAAGGGGCCCGCAGGGGCCTCTATTTTTTTGCCCGATTGCCGCCGAGGGATTCAGCAAGGGCGTCCGGCACCAGGCCAATGGCCGACCAGCTGCCGCACCAGGCTATTGCCGCGTGCCTTAAACGGCCAGAAATCGGGGTGTTTCCCGCCTCAGGGGCGGCGACGGCGCGATTGCCGCTGCTGCCGGGTCGTGGACGCCGATTTACGCTGCCGCGGGCTCGCCGGAAGCGGCAGGAAGGTCCCGTCGGGGAATTCGAGATGACGCGAAAAGACCTGCACTTCGCCCTCTCCGCGGGGGCGAGCCTCGATCACGAATTTGGTGCCGACCGGGAAACGGTGGGGCAGCCGACTTGCGCCATACGCCATGACAATCTCCTGAACGCACGTGGCAGCGTGCCTCCCCAATGTGTAAGCCGAGTGACCCGTTCCTCCCCGGGGACAGTTATCCACGCTATCCACCGGCATGGGTCGCATGCCGCCACCATTTACCGTTTCGGGCCTCATCTCGCCCCCGCCGCCCCGACGTGATAGGAAAACCAGCCCGATCAGGGGCTTGCAGTACCGCTTCAACGACAATGGCCACACCGCTCAAGACCGTCGAAGGCACCGGGGATATCGCCGCCGCCATGGCCGATATCGGGCGCCGTGCGCGCGCCGCTGCGCGTGTTTTGACGCTCGCCCCGGCTGTGCAGAAGGACCGTGCGCTCGCCGCCATGGCCGATGCCGTCCGCGCGCAACGGGCCGCTATCCTCGCCGCCAATGCCGAGGATCTGGCCGACGCGCGCGCCGCCGCGGCGACGCCGGCCTTCGTCGACAGGCTCATGCTCAACGACGCCCGCATCGAAGGGATTGCCGCGAGCATCGATGCCATCCGCGCGCTCGAGGACCCTGTCGGCACCGTGACGGAATCCTGGACGCGGCCGAACGGCATGATTATCGAGCGCGTGCGCGTACCGCTCGGCGTCATCGGCATCATCTACGAAAGCCGCCCGAACGTGACGGCGGACGCCGGCGCGCTCAGCCTCAAGGCCGGCAATGCAACCATCCTGCGCGGCGGCTCCGACGGCTTCCGTTCCTCGCGCGCTATCCACAGCGCGTTGTCCACAGGCCTGCGCGCCGCCGGCCTGCCCGACGACGCCATCCAGCTTGTACCCACCCGCGACCGCGCCGCTGTCGGATTGATGCTGACCGGTCTTGACGGAACCATCGACGTCATCGTGCCGCGCGGCGGCAAAGGTCTCGTCGGTCGCGTGCAATCCGAAGCGCGCGTGCCGGTGTTCGCGCATCTCGAAGGCGTCTGCCACGTCTATATCGACAAGGCCGCCTCGCTCGACATGGCGAAGAAGATCGTGCTCAACGCCAAAATGCGCCGCACCGGCGTATGCGGCGCGGCGGAAACGCTGTTGGTCGATCGCGCCGCTGCCGCAACCGAATTAAAGCCGCTGGTCGAAATGTTGATCGATGCCGGCTGCGAAATTCTCGGTGATAAGGCGACGCAAGCCGCCGACCGGCGCGTCAAACCTGCGAGCGAAGACGATTGGTCCACCGAATATCTCGACGCGATCATTGCGGTGAAAGTGGTCGACGGCATCGATGCCGCAATCGATCACATTGAGCGCTACGGCTCGCATCACACCGATGCGATCGTCACCGATGATAGCGCCGCCGCGGATAAATTCCTGGCCGAGGTGGACTCGGCAATCGTGCTGCATAACGCATCGACACAATTCGCCGATGGCGGCGAATTCGGCTTCGGCGCGGAAATTGGAATAGCCACCGGACGGCTGCACGCGCGCGGTCCGGTCGGCGTCGACCAACTCACCAGTTTCAAGTATCGCGTGCGGGGTTCGGGGCAGATCAGGCCGTGATCGATCAACCGGGTCCACACAATTTAATTTTAGCCTAGGCGAGAGGGGCGGCAATGCCACGCGAGCGTCTGCTCCCTCCGCACGCGCGCGGCATGGCCATCGGCTTGTTCGGCGGCACGTTCGATCCGCCGCACGAGGCCCATCGCAGCGCATCCTTGCTCGCCATGAAGCGGCTCAATCTCGACCGCGTCTGGTGGCTGGTAACGCCCGGCAATCCGCTCAAGAACGCAAAAGGCCTTGCGCCACTTTCGGAACGCATGGCTGCGGCGCGCGAACTAACTCAGCATTCACGCATCGATGTCAGTGGCCTCGAGGCTGTCATCAAAACGCGATACACTTACGATACCGTAAGCTGGCTGGTCCGCCGCTGCCCGGGCGTCCGTTTCGTCTGGATCATGGGCGCGGACAATTTACGGAGCTTTCACCGCTGGCAGCGTTGGCGCGCCATTGCGAGTCTGGTTCCGATCGCGGTTGTGGATCGACTGGGACCCAGTCTCTATGCCAGTGCCGGCATCGCCGGACAGGCACTCTCCCGCTTCCGTCTACCGGAATCAGCCGCTCGCTCGCTTGCGAACCGAAAACCGCCGGCGTGGATTTTCCTGCACGGCCTCAAGTCCCCGTTGTCGTCGACGGCCTTGCGGGCGTTACGGCGGAACCCGAGCCGCAGCATCAAGACTCAGAAAAAGTCCGCAAAGGCGGAACTTGCACAAAAGAAAGCCACAGGGAAACGTGGCAAGACCAGGAGGAAATAACTATCCTTTGTTCGACCCTCGGCGCGAGTCGAGGTGAGTGCGACAAACCGAAAGGATAAGGACCCCTGTCCACACATGCACTCTCTCGGGCGACACGTCGTTCGTCCGAATCCGTCTCCAAACGCCCTCCGGCAAAGGAGACGCTTCGCATTGTCCTCGCGAGCTTGGAAGAAATGAAAGCCGAGGATAGCGTCACCATCAATCTTACCGACAAAAATTCGATCGGCGACCACATGGTCGTGACCACAGGCAGGTCACAGCGCCATGTCGGCTCCGTTGCCGACCGTGTAAGCAAAGATCTCGCGGCTGCCGGCGTGTCCGGCGTACGCGTCGAAGGCATGCGGCAATGCGATTGGGTGCTGATCGATGCCGGAGACGTCATCATTCACGTGTTCAGGCCGGAGGTGCGTGAATTCTACAATCTCGAAAAGATGTGGTCCGGTAAAAGATAATCGGCTGTGCGGACGCCCGCCGCCCGAGCTGATAATCTTCACCGATGCGCATCATCGTTGCCGCAGTGGGCCGGCTGAAGCACGGCCCCGAAACAGAACTTGCGGAGCGCTATCGAAAGCGCGCGGCGCAGACCGGCCGCAGCCTCGGATTGCGGGATCTCGAAATCATCGAAATTCGTGAGAGTCGTGCTGCCGAGCCCGGCAAACGCATGCTCGAGGAATCGATCGCGCTCGCCAACGTCATCCCGGCCGGGGCCGTGACGGTTCTGCTTGATGAGCGCGGCGAAAATATCGACAGCGCAAGCTTCGCAGGGATGATCGCAAAATGGCGCGCAAACGACAGGGCCGCGGTCGTCTTCCTGATCGGCGGGGCGGACGGCCTTGCCGCAAGTTTACGCGAGAAAGCAACGCTGCGCCTCTCATTTGGCGCCGCCACATGGCCTCACCAGATGGTCCGCGTGATGCTGCTTGAACAGCTTTACCGTGCCGCCACCATCCTGGCCGGCCATCCCTATCACCGCTCCTAGGCTCCGCCGCATTGGCCCGGATTCGGTCTTATTCCGGTGTCAATTCGCACTCTGAGCACAGGATAGCTTGCCGTCGCCTGACGGGGGCGTAATTTGACCTCGATGATGATCCGCCAAACTGGCCGCTATTTCGATGCATGCTCCGCGCTGATTGCCGGGGTAGGCCTCCTGTTGCCGCTTGTGCTCACGGCATCACCGGTTTTCGGGGAAGATCAGGTTCCAGACAAAATTAGGCTTGCGCAGAACGGCGGCACTGAAAAACTCGACAGGCTGAAGCAGCACGATCAGGATCTTGAAGCGATCCGCAACGAACAAAAGAAAGCGGCCGACAACGAAGCGGCGCTCAAGCGTGAGATCGAACAAATCGGCACCGACCGACGCAAGCTCAATCAAGACATGATCGATACGGCCGGCCGCGTTCGTGGCGTGGAAAGTAAAATCACGGCGACCGAGGCGCGCCTGAAACCGCTCGACGAAAACGAGCGCGCGATCCGCAAGTCCCTCGATGCGCGTCGCGCCGTGACGGCGCAGGTGCTTGCCGCCTTGCAACGCATTGGACGCCGCCCGCCACCGGCCTTGCTCGTAAGCCCCGAGGATGCCCTTCAGTCGGTGCGCTCCGCCATTCTGCTCGGCGCCATCGTGCCGGAATTGCGCCACGAGGCCGAAGCCCTTGCCAGCGATCTGGCGGGACTTGTGCGCGTGCGCAAGGAGATCGCGACGGAGAGCGACCGGCTCAAAGGCGAGGTCGCCTCACTCGGCCTCGAACGCACACGGCTGGCAGCGCTGATCGGGGAACGGCAAAAGCAGTCCGCCGAGCGGGAGAAACAGCTTGAAGCCGAGCGTACCCGCGCCGATCAACTCGCCCATCAGGCCAGCGATCTCAAAGATTTGATCGCGAGGCTGGAGAAAGGATTGGATTCGGCCACCCGTTCCGAACGAGAAACCGCGCGGCGCGACACCCGTCCGGCGACGGCGGTCCTTCACGATCCCGGCCGCCTGGCGCCGGCAGTCGCCTTCGCCTCACTGAAAGGCCACATTCCTATACCTGTTAATGGCGTGAAAATTCGCGACTTCGGCGCGCCCGACGGCTCCGGCAACGTTGAGAAAGGCCTTTCAATTGCGACCAGAGCGGGCGCGCAGGTTACTGCTCCGGCCGACGGCTGGGTCGTCTATGCCGGCCCGTTCCGCTCTTATGGGCAACTCTTGATCCTTAATACAGGCGGCGGGTATCATGTGCTACTTGCCGGGATGGAACGAATTTCAGTCGATGTGGGACAGTTCGTGCTAACCGGTGAGCCCGTTGCAGTAATGGGAAGCGGCTCCCAAATTGCCGCAATTCTCGCGACAGGTTCCAGCCAACCGGTACTCTACGTTGAGTTCCGTAAAGACGGGATTCCCGTCGATCCAGGCCCATGGTGGGCCGCAAGCCAAGGCGAAAAGGTTCGCGGATGATGCGCAAGACAACACTTATTCTTCTCGGCGCTGCTGCAGGGGCGGCGTTGACGCTGCTCGCGACTCAGCCGCGTCTCATGATGATCGGCACGACGGCTAACGCGGCCGCCGCCGACACATATCGGCAACTCAATCTGTTCGGTGACGTGTTCGAGCGCGTGCGCGCCGACTACGTCGAAAAGCCGGACGACAGCAAGCTGATCGAAACGGCGATCAACGGCATGCTGGCCGGGCTGGATCCGCACTCGAGCTACATGGACCCGAAAAGTTTCCGCGACATGCAGGTGCAAACCCGCGGCGAATTCGGCGGGCTCGGTATCGAGGTCACGATGGAAGACGGCCTGATCAAGGTCGTAGCGCCGATCGACGAGACGCCCGCCGCCAAGGCCGGTGTCATGGCAAACGACATCATCGTCAAGCTCGACGACGATCAGGTGCAGGGCATGACCCTCAACCAGGCTGTCGAGAAAATGCGCGGGCCGGTCAACACCAAGATCAAGCTCACCATCATGCGCAAGGGCGTGGACAAGCCGGTCGAAGTGTCGATCACGCGCGACATCATTCGCGTGCGCTCGGTACGCTCGCACGTCGAGGGTGACGATGTCGGCTATATCCGTCTGACGCAATTCAATGAACAGACCACGGACGGCCTGAAAAAGGCACTTAGCGACATCAAAGCCAAGGTGAGCAATGACAAGCTGAAGGGCTACGTCATCGACCTGCGCAACAATCCGGGCGGCCTGCTCGATCAGGCCATCTCGGTGTCGGATGCGTTCCTGCAAAAGGGCGAGATCGTATCCACCCGCGGCCGCAACGCTGAAGAGACGCAGCGATTCAATGCACGGGCCGGCGATCTGACCGACGGCAAGCCGGTGATCGTCCTGATCAACGGCGGCTCGGCATCGGCATCGGAAATCGTGGCTGGCGCATTGCAGGATCATAAGCGGGCGACCCTGCTCGGTACCCGCTCGTTCGGCAAAGGCTCGGTGCAGACGATCATCCCGCTTGGCTCCGGCAACGGCGCTCTGCGCTTGACCACCGCGCGCTATTTCACACCTTCCGGCCGGTCCATCCAGGCCAAGGGCATCACCCCCGATATCGAGGTGTTGCAGGACGTGCCGGATGACATGAAGTCGAAGACCACCGACACCAAGGGCGAGGCCTCGCTGCGGGGCCACCTCAAGGGCGACTCCGGTAAAGAGCAGACCGGCTCGCAGGCCTACATCCCGCCTGATCCGAAGAACGACAAGGCTCTGATCATGGCAGACGAACTTCTGCGCGGCATCAAGGTGAATTCGGCGTTCCCGCCGAACCCGAAGGCGCCGATACCGAACTGACGCGCACGACATCGCTGCGATTTGAACGGGGCGGCCCAAGGGCCGCCCCGTTTGCTTGCCGTGATAGACTCTCACGATGATTCGCAGGGATCGGCGCTGTGGCGGCGGATGACCTGAACGCTCCCCTCGGCCAAGACAAGCCAAAGACAAGGCCGAAACTTCCAGTCGCGCTGCCACATCTGGTGGCCGGTGCGCTGGGGCTATTCGGCGTTGTGGTCGTGTTGTGGGCCATGTTTGCCAACGACCCATTGGGCGGCGAGCCAATAGCGGTGGCCGTCACCACGCCGTCAGCCGCAAAGGTGAAAGAGGCAGCGCAATCGAACGAACAGCATGCGCGGTATGACGGACCAGGTGCCTCTACCGCCAGTGCTGTCAAAGAAGCCGCGAAGCCACCGCCAGGCAGTAAGGTCATCACCATCATCGATGGATCGAGCGGCAAGAAAGAGGATGTTTTCGTTCCGGGAAATGCTGCGGGCAAGGAGCCCAGCGATGCCGCGCCGCCGACGGCCAAACTCGACCCGAAGCTGCTGGAAAAATCCTCGCACGGCAAAATTCCGAAACTCGGGCCGAACGGCGAACGCGCAGCCACGATCTACGCGCACCCGCGCAAGATTCCGGCAGACAAGGCGGATGCGCCGAAAATCGCAATCATCATCGGCGGACTCGGCATCAGCGCATCCGGCACCGCTGAAGCGATGTCCAAGCTGCCTTCGCCCGTGACGCTTGCAATCGCGCCCTACGGTGCCGATCTCGAACATCTCGCCGAGCGTGCGCGGGCTGAAGACCACGAAGTGTTGCTGCAGGCACCGATGGAGCCGTTCGATTATCCCGACAATGACCCGGGTCCTGAAACGCTGCTGACGTCGCTGACAACAGCGCAGAATGTCGATCGTCTGCACTGGCTGATGAGCCGATTTCAGGGTTACGTCGGCATCGTCAGCTACATGGGCGCCCGATTTACCGCATCGGAGGCGGCTCTCGCGCCTGTGCTGAACGAGACGGCCAAGCGCGGATTGATTTACGTGGACGACGGCGCCTCATCGCGTAGCGTCGCGTCGCAGATTGCGGGCGGGAGAAGCTTCCCGTTCGCCAAGGCCGACGTCGTGATCGACGCGGTGCCGACGCCGGGTGAAGTCGACCACGCGCTCGCCCGCCTGGAATTGCTGGCGCGCGAGCACGGAACCGCCGTCGGCATGGCCACTGCGCTGCCGTCCACGATCGACCGTCTCGCGAAGTGGGCGAAGCAGGTGGAAGCCCGCGGATTCGTGCTGGTGCCGATCACCATGGTGGCGCTCAAGCCCAAATCGAGTTGACGCTCGCAACGCGTGTCATTCCCCGACTTGACGCTACCTGCGTCTTATTCAAAGAGAGATAAATTATGGATGCCCGGCTTAAAGGCCGGCACGACAAGGAGCGCTATGCCCCCCTTCGAATCCCTGCCGTATCGTCCTTGCGCCGGCATGATGGTGCTCAACCGCAACGGACTCGTATTTGTCGGCCGCCGAACGAGCGGCCCCGAGCACATCGACGCTACGCATGTCTGGCAGATGCCGCAGGGCGGCATCGACGACAACGAAGACCCGTACAAAGCGGCGCTGCGCGAGCTTTACGAGGAAACCAGTATCCGTTCGGTCGAAAAGCTGGGCGAGGTAGCCGACTGGCTCGCTTACGACATTCCGCGAGAGATCGTCGGCGCGGCGTGGAACGGCAAATTCCGCGGCCAGAAGCAGAAATGGTACGCGCTGCGTTTCACCGGCGAGGAGCGCGAAATCAATATTCTCACGCCCGGTGAAGGCCACAAGCCGGAATTCATGGATTGGCGATGGGTCAAGATGAACGCGCTGCCGGATCTCGTGGTGCCGTTCAAGCGGCAGACTTATGCGCGGGTGGTGGAAGAGTTCGCCAAATACGCGGGTTAGTGCATCGCCGTGCCGGTGAGATGCCGGTCGACCGCCTTGAAATGATCGAGCCGCATGATGAGCTTGTCGAGCTCATTGCTCTGGTGGGTCTTTTCGATGCGACGCTCGATTTCGGCGATCCGGGCAGCAATGCTGGCGCGGTCGAAATCCTCGATCTTCTCCGCCGTGTCAGCCAGAATCGTGAGACCCTCGGCCGACACTTCGGCTAAACCGCCAAGCACCACGATCTGATGCTCTCCGCTGTCGTCATGCACCGTGAGAATGCCGGGCCGCAAGGTCGCGACAACCGGCGCATGGCCGGCAAGCACGCCGAAGTCACCTTCCAAGCCGGGCACGTCAACCTGCTCGACCTCGCCGGAGAACAGCAGCTTTTCAGGCGATACCAGTTCGAAATGAAGTGCGGCCATGTCGGCTGACCGGCTTACGCCGCCTCCGCCGCGAGTTTCTTGCCCTTCTCCACCGCCTCTTCAATGGTGCCGACCATATAGAAGGCTGCTTCCGGCAGATTGTCGTATTTGCCTTCGCAAAGGCCCTTGAAGCCCCGGATGGTGTCGGCCAGATCGACCAGCTTGCCGGGCGAGCCAGTGAACACCTCGGCAACGAAGAACGGCTGCGACAGGAAGCGCTCGATCTTGCGCGCGCGGGACACCGTCAGCTTGTCCTCTTCCGACAACTCGTCCATGCCGAGAATGGCGATGATGTCCTGCAGCGCCTTGTAGCGCTGGAGGATCTGCTGCACTTGCCGCGCGATGCCGTAATGCTCCTCGCCGACGATCAACGGCGACAGCATGCGGGAAGTCGAGTCGAGCGGGTCGACCGCCGGATAAATGCCCTTCGCGGCGATGTCGCGCGACAGCACCGTGGTCGCGTCAAGATGCGCGAACGAGGTTGCCGGCGCCGGATCGGTCAAGTCGTCGGCCGGCACGTAAATCGCCTGCACCGATGTGACCGAACCCTTCGTTGTGGTGGTGATGCGTTCCTGCAGCGCGCCCATATCCGTGGCGAGAGTCGGCTGATAGCCCACCGCCGAAGGAATACGGCCGAGCAACGCCGACACCTCCGAACCGGCTTGCGTGAAGCGGAAGATGTTGTCGACGAAGAACAGCACGTCCTGGCCCTGATCGCGGAAATGTTCGGCGACCGTCAACCCGGAGAGACCGACGCGAGCACGCGCGCCCGGCGGCTCGTTCATCTGGCCGTACACGAGCGCGCATTTCGAGCCTTCGACCGAACCCTTGTGCGGGTCCTTGTTCACGCCGGACTCGATCATCTCGTGATAGAGATCGTTGCCTTCGCGCGTGCGCTCGCCGACGCCGGCGAACACCGAATAGCCGCCGTGCGCCTTGGCGACGTTATTGATCAACTCCATGATCAGCACGGTTTTGCCGACGCCGGCGCCGCCGAACAGGCCGATCTTGCCGCCCTTGGCATAAGGCGCGAGCAAGTCCACCACCTTGATGCCGGTGACGAGAATCGCAGCCTCGGTCGACTGATCGGTGTAGGCCGGAGCCGGCTGATGGATCGCGCGCTTCGTCTCGCTCTTGACCGGGCCCGCCTCGTCGACCGGATCGCCGATCACGTTGATGATGCGGCCGAGCAGCCCCGTGCCGACCGGCACCGAGATCGGCTCGCCGGTGTCGGTGACCTCCTGGCCGCGCACGAGGCCTTCGGATGAATCCATCGCGATGGTGCGCACCGTCGACTCGCCGAGATGCTGCGCAACTTCGAGAACAAGGCGGTTGCCGCCGTTCCTGGTTTCAAGCGCGTTCAGGATCGCCGGCAGTTGACCTTCGAACTGCACGTCAACGACGGCGCCGATGACCTGAGTGATCTTTCCGACTGCGTTCTGGGTGGTGGCCATAATCGTCCTCGTTACGGAATTAAAGCGCTTCTGCGCCGGAGATGATCTCGATCAGTTCCTTGGTGATCATCGCCTGACGCGTGCGGTTATACGTGAGTGTCTGCTTGCGGATCATTTCGCCGGCATTGCGGGTGGCATTGTCCATCGCGCTCATGCGCGCGCCTTGCTCGGACGCAGCGTTTTCAAGCAGCGCGCGAAACACCTGCACCGACAAATTGCGCGGCAAAAGGTCGTCGAGAATGTCGTTTTCTTCCGGTTCGTATTCGTAGGCAGCGGCAGGTCCCGCTTCTTTCGCCTGCTCGAACACCGGCGGAATGATCTGCTGCGCGGTCGGAATCTGCGCAATCACCGACCTGAAGCGCGAGAAGAACAGCGTGCAAACGTCAAACGCGCCCTTGTCGAACAGCTCAACGATTTTCTTTGCAACCAGTTCCGCCTGCTCGAAACCGATCTGCTTGATGCCGCGCAACTCAATGACTTCGATGATCAGCCTGCCGTAGTGGCGCCGAAGCTGCTCGGCGCCTTTGCGGCCGACGCATAGAATCTTGACTTCCTTGCCCTGGCCGGTCAGCGCGTTGATTTTTTCACGCGCGAGCCGGACGATCGAGGAATTGAACGGGCCGCACAGGCCACGCTCGGCCGTGCAGACCACCAGCAGTTGCACCTTGTCGCTGCCGGTGCCGGCGAGCAGCCTGGGGGCCGAATCGCTGCCGGCCACCGCCGATGCGATCGAACCCAGCACCTTGCCCATGCGTTCGGCGTAAGGACGTGCTGCTTCCGCCGCCACTTGCGCGCGGCGCAGCTTCGATGCCGCAACCATTTGCATGGCCTTGGTGATCTTCTGCGTCGCCTTGGTTGCGGCGATGCGAACACGCATGTCCTTGAGGGAAGCCATCGGCTGTCTTCGTCTCTTCCTGCGTCGGCCTTAGGCGAAAGATTTGGCGTAATCGTCGACGATGCCCTTGAGCTTGGCGGCATCGGCGTCGGAGAGATCGCCGCTCTTACGAATGCTGTCGAGCAGATCGTTATGCTTGGTGCGCATCAGCGACAGCAAGCCGTTTTCGAACTTGCGCACCTGCGACACCTCGAATTTATCGAGATAGCCGTTGACGCCGGCATAGATCACGCAAACCTGCTCTTCCATCTTCAGCGGCGAGAACTGCGGCTGCTTCAGAAGCTCCGTCAGGCGGGAGCCGCGCGCCAGCATGCGCTGCGTTGTGGCGTCGAGGTCGGAGCCGAATTGCGCGAAGGCGGCCATTTCGCGGTATTGCGCGAGTTCACCCTTGATCTTGCCGGCGACCTTCTTCATCGCCTTGGTCTGCGCGGCGGAGCCGACGCGCGACACCGACAGGCCGACGTTCACTGCCGGACGGATGCCTTGATAGAACAGATCGGTTTCCAGAAATATCTGGCCGTCGGTGATCGAAATCACGTTGGTCGGGATGTAGGCCGAAACGTCGTTCGCCTGCGTTTCGATGATCGGCAACGCCGTCAGTGAGCCTGCCTTGTTGTCGTCGTTCATTTTCGCGGCGCGCTCGAGCAAGCGCGAATGCAGATAGAACACGTCGCCCGGATAGGCTTCGCGGCCCGGCGGACGGCGCAGCAGCAGCGACATCTGGCGATAAGCGACCGCCTGTTTCGAAAGATCGTCATAGATGATGACGGCGTGCATGCCGTTGTCGCGGAAATATTCGCCCATAGTGCAGCCGGCGAACGGTGCGAGGAACTGCATCGGAGCCGGATCGGACGCGGTCGCAGCGACGATGATCGAGTAGTCGAGCGCGCCCTGCTCCTCGAGCACCTTCACGAATTGCGCAACAGTAGAACGCTTCTGCCCGATCGCGACGTAAACGCAATAGAGCTTGATCTTTTCGTCCGGCTGCGCGTTCAACGGCTTCTGATTGAGGATCGTGTCGAGCGCGATCGCGGTCTTGCCGGTCTGCCGGTCGCCGATGATCAACTCGCGCTGGCCGCGGCCGATAGGAATGAGCGAGTCGACCGCCTTCAAACCCGTCGCCATCGGTTCGTGCACCGACTTGCGCGGAATAATTCCCGGCGCCTTTACGTCCACGCGCGCGCGTTTCTCAGCCTTGATCGGGCCCTTGCCGTCGATCGGATTGCCGAGCGCATCGACGACGCGGCCGAGCAAGCCCTTGCCGACCGGAACGTCCACGATGGCGCCGGTACGCTTGACCGTCTGGCCTTCCTTGATTTCGCGGTCGGCGCCGAAAATCACGATGCCGACGTTGTCGATTTCGAGGTTGAGCGCCATGCCGCGCACGCCATTCTCGAACTCGACCATTTCGCCGGCCTGCACGTTATCGAGGCCGTAAACGCGGGCGATGCCGTCGCCGACGGAAAGTACCTGGCCGACCTCAGAGACTTCGGCTTCCTGGCCGAAGTTCTTGATCTGCTCTTTTAGAATGGTGGAAATTTCTGCGGCGCGAATGTCCATCAGCGGGCCTCTTTCATCGCAATCTTGATTGAATTGAGTTTGGTGCGCAGCGAGCTATCGACCATGCGGCTACCGACCTTGACGACCAATCCGCCGATGATGGCGGGATCGATGTTGATGTTGAGGTCGATATCCTTGCCGCCGGTAACCGATTTGAGCGCGCTCTTGAGCGCGTCCATGTTTTTGTCGCTGATTTTTTCGGCGACGGTCACCTCAGCGGCGACCTCGCCCTTGTGCTGAGAGACCAGCGCGCGATAGGCGCGGATCATGCCGCGAACGGCAAACAGCCGCCGGTTGGTGGTGATGACGCGCAGGAAGTTGGAGGCCAAGCCCTTGATTCCGGCCTTGTCGAGGACGGCGGACAGTGCTTTCAGTTGCTCGTCCGCACCGAAGACCGGACTGCGCACGAGCCGATCAAGGTCGGGGCTTTCGGTCACCATGGCGTCGAACCGTTCCAGGTCCTGCTTCACCACGTCGATAGCCTTCTCGTCGCGCGCGAGTTCGAACAGGGCGTGCGCGTACCGCCCTGCCATGCCGGAAATAATCGGGTCTTCGCCTGCCACGTCGCCGCCCGTTTTTTGCTTCTTGTCCGCAAGCTTTACGCCGTCGCTCGAAGGCGGCACAAACCATTGGAATCCAAGAGGGAATTCCGATTATCGAGGACGACGCGGGAGTCCGCGGAAACCCTCGAAAATCGACGGGTAGCTAACACACGGACCAACGCGGTGCAACACGGCGCATTGCCGCTAAACACGTCATGCGGTGGCCGTCTCCGCGCAAACGATGGAACCGGCAAAAAACGCAACACAGCGATGCCTCGCCTCGCCATCATTGCCGCTATAGCGTGCCGCAGCCCGCCACCAAGCGCGGCATCCGAACAGCGCTATGCCGATCAACCCTCTTTACGAAATCGGGGCCCGCCTTGAGCAACGCCGACGGCATCATGCCGCGTCAGAGTGAAGTCGGCGGTTCGGCCAAAATGCTCGTGGTCATGCTCGGCTTTGCCTGGGGCTTCAATTGGATCGGCGCAGCGATCGCGCTGCGCGAGGTGCCGCCCTGGAGCCTGCGCTTCATTGGCACGGGCATCGGCGCGGCGACGCTATTTGCCGCGGTCTATCTAAGCGGGCGCAAATTCACGGTGACATTGCGGGAGCTCACGCACATCGCGGTCGCCGGCCTTCTCAATGTTGCGATTTTCAACATCTGCTCTGCTTTCGCGCAGCTCTCCGGTGCAACCTCGCGTGCTGTCATCATCACCTATTCGATGCCGATCTGGTCGACGGCGCTCGCCTGGCTGGTGCTTGGCGACCGGCTCGACAAAGTGCGCGTCATTGCGCTCGGTCTTTGCATCGTCGGGTTGACGATTTTGGTGTCGCCGTTGTTCGCGCAAGGCGTGCCGCTCGGCGTGTTCTTCTCGCTCGGTTGCGCCTTCGCCTGGACTATCGCCACCGTTTACATGAAATGGGCGGACATTTCTGTCGAACCGCTGGTGAACGCCGCGTGGCAACTGATCATCGGCGAAGCTGTCATCACCGCCGGCATGTTTATGTTCGAGGGCTATCCGCGCATCTGGCCGCTGCACACGCCGTCGATCGTGGCCATTGTCTACATTGGCCTATTCGGCGTCGGCCTCGCCCATTTCCTCTGGTGGGCGATTGTCGGCAAGCTGCCGACGGCGACCGCTTCGCTCGGCTCGCTGCTGGTGCCTGTGGTCGGCGTTGTTGCCTCGACCGTCATACTCGGAGAGCGGCCCACGCTGAACGATATCGTCGGCTTCGTTCTGATCTTCGCAGCCGCGTCATGCGTGTTGTTGCAGCCCGATTCGAAGCACACCGAAATGCCGGAATAGCTTCCGGCTTGTCCGACGACCCTACCCTTGCGCCGCAGAGCCCAAATGCTGAATGCTTATTCTCTTTCCTCCTCCCGTAAGATGATTCTCAGGCCATGCCAACCCAACGCCCGCCAGCTACCGCTCAAATACAACCTACATTTGTCGAACTGTTTACGCCCAAGCTGATTACGGTTTTCCGCGAGGGTTATGGATGGCGTGACTTGCGCGCCGACGCCATAGCCGGCCTTACGGTGGCGGTGGTGGCTTTGCCGCTCTCGATGGCAATTGCCATTGCTTCCGGCGTGTCGCCGGAAAAGGGCCTCTATACGTCGATTGCGGCCGGATTTATCGTTTCGCTCCTTGGTGGAAGCCGCTTTCAGGTTGGCGGCCCGGCCGGCGCCTTCATCGGTCTCGTTGCCAGCGTGGTGGAGCGCCAAGGCTATGATGGGCTGGCGCTCGCTACTGCCATCGCCGGGCTGATTCTCGTCGCCGTAGCACTGCTGCGCGTGGGCACGTACATCAAATATATTCCCTTTCCGGTGACTGTCGGATTCACCGCAGGCATCGCCGTCATCATCATTGCGAGTCAGATCAAGGATCTGCTCGGATTGACGATCGCGCACGAGCCATCGGCGTTGTTGCCCAAACTCGCCGCTATCCGTGACGCGATACCGACAATTTCCCCTGCAACAGTTGCCGTTGCGGTCTTGTCCGTCGCGGTCATCCTGATGGTGCGGCGCGCGCGGCCAACATGGCCGGCCTTTCTTATCGCCGTCGCGGTTTCAGCCGCCATTTGCGTGGCGTTTCATCTCGATGTCGCAACGGTAAGCTCCCAGTTCGGCGTCATCCCGCGGTCGCTGCCGGCGCCGGCTTTACCGCCTTTCAGCATCGAAAAGCTGCAGGCAGTCCTGCCGGACGCTTTCGCCATTGCATTGCTAAGCGCAATCGAATCGCTGTTGTCGGCGGTGGTTGCCGACGGCATGACAGGACGGCGGCACCGATCGAATTGTGAACTGGGCGCACAAGGCATAGCCAATATCGTTTCCGTGATGTTCGGCGGCATCTGCGCCACGGGCCTGATTGCACGGACGGCCACCAATGTACGTTCGGGCGCGCGCGGACCACTCGCCGGCATCTTTCACTGTGGCTACTTGCTGCTTTTCCTGCTCGTTGCCGCTCCGTTGGTCGGCTTCGTTCCGCTCGCCGCACTCGGCGCCGTCCTGGCCGTCGTCGCCTGGAACATGACGGAAAAAGAAGAATTCTGGTCGTTGCTGCGCACGTCGCGCGGCGATGCGGCGGTATTGCTGGCAACGTTCCTGCTTACAATTTTCGTCAATCTGATGACGGGCATTGCCGTCGGTGTCGTCATGGGCGCGCTTGTGTTTCTGCACCGGATGGAGGAAGCGATCGAAGTCGAAAACGGCCCGGCATCGTTGGATGATATGGCTGACAGCGCGGAGCCGCGCGGTCACTACGATGCGGAGCGGGCGACAGACCGCGAAATCATGGTCTATCGCATCAGCGGCGCGTTTTTCTTTGGCGCGACGGCCCGCGTTCTGCAAGCGCTTGAGCGCGTCGGTGCCACCCCGCGCATCTTCGTGCTGGACTTTACGGACGTACCGCTGATCGACAGCACGGCGGCGCGCTCGCTCGTCGCCTTCGTCAACAAGCTCAAACGCGCAGGCACAGCTGTGTATTTCACCGCCGCGCGAAAAAACGTGCACAGCGTTCTCAATCAGGCCGGTTTGAAGCCGCCGCTCGTATCGTTTGCGGCAAGCACTGCAGACGTGACCACAAAGAACCGAATCTGATCGAGTCGGATCGTGCGGGGCTGAGATTACGTCCCAGGTCAGTAAAAACTCTGCGGATCGACATCCACTTCCAGCTTGACGTTGCCGCGCAGTTTTGGCGCAGCGGCGAGCCACTCGCGCAGATAAGCGGACAGCTCGAAATTACGCGGCGACTTCACCAGCAGGCGAAAGCGATGGCGGCCGCGCACCACCGCAATCGGCGCTTCGGCAGGACCCAGCACACGCGCGTGCTCGCTGCGCGGCGCGCTCGATGCGAGTTGACGCGCGTAGGATTCCGCCGCGTGGCGCTCGTTCGCAGTGATGACGAGGCTGGCGAGCCGGCCGAACGGCGGATAATGCGTAGTCTCGCGCAGCGCGATCTCGCTCGAATAAAACGCCTCGCGGTCGCCTGAAATCAGCGCGCGCATGACCGGGTGTTCGGGCTGATGCGTCTGCAACAGGCCAAAGCCGCGGCCTTGTTCGCGGCCGGCGCGGCCGACAACCTGATGCAGCAATTGAAACGTGCGTTCGCCGGCGCGCGGGTCGCCATTGCCGAGGCCGAGATCGGCGTCGACGATGCCCACCAGATTCAGTTTCGGGAAGTGATGGCCTTTCGCCACCAATTGCGTGCCGATGATAATATCGAATTTGCCCTGCGCGATGTCGTCGAGTTCCTCGCGCAAGCGCTCGACGGATTCCACGAGATCGCTCGACAGCACCAGGATGCGACTGTCGGGAAACAACTCCGCCGCCTCCTGCTCCAGCCGTTCGACGCCCGGCCCGCATGCGACGAAACTTTCGGTGGCGTGGCACTTGGGGCATTCCGGCGGCGGCCGCATCGAGAATCCGCAGTGGTGGCACACAAGCTGTCGCTTGAAACGATGATCGACCAGCCAGGCGTCGCAATTCGGGCACTGCAGGCGGAAGCCGCACGTCCTGCACAGCGTCAGGGGCGCGTAACCGCGGCGATTGAGAAACAGGAGCGCCTGCTCCTTGCGTTCGAGCGCAACCTTCACCGCTTCCGCAAGCCGCGGTGCGATGAAACGGCCGCGCGGCGGACCTTCGCGCGTGAGGTCGATCGCCTCGATCGAAGGCAGATGCGCGCCGCCGAAGCGTTCCGGCAGGTGCAATCGTTTATAGCGTCCGCGCCGGGCGTTGACTTCCGATTCGACAGACGGCGTCGCAGAAGCGAGCACCACGGGAATTTGCGCGACGTTCGCACGCACCACCGCCATGTCGCGCGCGTGATAGTGCGCGCCATCTTCCTGCTTGTAGGCTTGATCGTGCTCTTCATCGACAATGATGAGGCCGAGATCGGCGTAAGGAAGAAATAACGCCGACCGCGCGCCGACGATGACCTGCACATCATTCGCGGCCACCGCCGCCCAGGTACGCGCACGCGCGCGTGGCGACAATTGCGAGTGCCACTCCGCGGGCTGCACGCCGAAACGCGCGGAAAACCGATCGAGAAATTGCGCGGTCAGCGCAATTTCCGGCATCAGGATCAACGTCTGCCGCTTTCGCCGGATATTCTCCGCCACCGCTTCGAAATAGACTTCCGTCTTTCCCGAACCGGTGACGCCGTCGATCAGCGTCGTGGAAAAGCCGCCCTGCACCACTGTCGCGCGGATAAGGTCGGCCGCCGCGCGTTGCGCTTCGGAAAGCTCCGTTGCGACGAAATCCGGATCCGGCGGCAGCGCCACCGGCTCGGGCGGCAGCACGACTGTCTCGAACGTGCCTTCGTCGATCAGCCCATCGATTACTCCGGCGCTGACGCCCGCTTCGCGCGCCGCGTCACCTTTCGCGCGGACAAGTCCGTCGGCGAAGAGAGCCATCACCCG
>JBARCH010000172.1:0-14299 GCA_049793875.1 Pseudolabrys sp.
GTGGATTCTGTGGCTTGCCGGATCAAATCCCAGGTCAGACGGCGCTTCAGGGCGCCCAGGATCAATGCGCCGCTGGCGCCCATGGCGCCGCCTTCGGTCGGCGTTGCGACGCCGATGAAGATGGTGCCGAGAACCAGAAAGATGAGAAACAGCGGCGGCACCATGACGAAGGTCGTCTGCTGCGCCATTTTCGACAGGAAACGGAAGCCCGTGGTCTTGTCGACAATCCAGCTGATGATCGCAACGCCGAAGGCGAACAGAATTCCGAAGAACATGCTGAGGACGACAAAGTCCGCGCCGTGCGACTCCGAATTCCGCATCATGAACCAGCCGAAAACCGCGGCGGCGGCGGTCAGTGCGCCGAGCGATGTCAGCCCGCGGTTGCCGTCGTCCTCACGGAAGCCGATCGCTTCGGCCGGCAGACCCGGCGTTGCTTTGGGGAACAGGATAGTGACGATGAAAACGTAGGTTGCGTACAGGCCGGCAAGAACGAGTCCGGGAATAAACGCTCCCTCATACATGTCGCCGACCGAACGGCCGAGCTGGTCGGCCATGACAATCAGCACAAGCGAAGGCGGGATGATTTGCGCCAACGTGCCCGAGGCTGCGATCACGCCGGCCGCGACGCGACGATCATAGCCGTAGCGCATCATGATCGGCAGCGAGATCAGACCCATGGAAATCACGGAAGCGGCAACCACGCCGGTGGTAGCCGCAAGCAGGGCGCCGACAAACACGACCGCATAGGCAAGCCCGCCACGCACCGTGCCAAACAACTGGCCAATGGTGTCGAGCAAATCTTCCGCCATGCCGGAGCGTTCGAGCACCAATCCCATGAAAGTGAAGAATGGAATCGCGAGCAGCGTGTCATTGCTCATCACGCCATAAATACGTTCAGGCAAAGCCTGCAAGAAGTTGGGTGCAAACTGCCCGAGCTCGATTCCTATGAGACCGAATAGCAAACCCACTGCGCCGAGCGAAAACGCGGCCGGATATCCGAGCAACAAAAACAAAACCAGCGCCAGGAACATAATTGGCGCCATGTTTTGGATGAAAAAGGCTTCCATTCAGGACCCCAGACCCACGATTCTTTAGCGCTTTTCTATTGCCTCGACGATGTGTTCGACTTCCGCTTCGAGCGCATGAACTTGCGTCTCATGGGGATCCGGAATGAGACCTCGCATGATGGCGACGCGCTTGATCAATTCAGAGATGGCCTGGATCAACAGCAGGCCAAAGCCGATCATGACCAGCGATTTTGCCGGCCATTGCGGTAACCCGCCGGCGTTGCCGGATTGCTCGTTGATTTCGTAGGAGCGCAGGAAGAACGGTATGCCGGTTACCGTCATGATGATCGTAAGCGGTAGCAAGAACAGCGAGTGTCCCACGAGTTCAATTGTGTTGCGAACCTTCCTGGGGAGAAGATTGTTCACGATATCGATGCGAATGTGCTCGTTCGACAGCAGGGTCCACGGCGAGCACAGCATGAACACGGCGCTGAACAGCACCCATTGCAATTCGAGCCATGAGTTGGAGGAGACGTCGAAAATCTTCCGCACCGTGGCGTTGATCGCCGACACCAGCACGGCTGCGAGAATTAGCCACGCCACGCGTTTGCCGATCCAGGTAGTGATCGCGTCGATAAGGCGCGCTACCGGCAGCAACGTCTTCAGCAAAGAGTCGAGGGCTCCCACGCGTATTCCCCCAAACAACCGGAAAGCCTGCGGCATCTCCGGGATTTTGTTATTTCTTGTCCCCTCCGTCCGCTCTTGCGACCGGATACCATCACCTAATCCGATGCCGGGATGCTCCGTCAATGCCGAAAATGCTGTTGTGCCGGGCCTATGAGGGGCTCCGGCGGGTCGCCTCGGTTCGATTTGGTGCAGAAAATATATGGGCGCCGGAGCGCGACGCGGCGCTGATCCGGATTTGCCGGAGGTGGCGGTCTACCCGTGCGCGGCCGCCCGCTCGGGGTTCAGCCGCCCGTCACGCTCATGTGGCGCGCAAGCGCAGGGCGCTTGTGGCGCCGGTCCATAACGAAATCGTGGCCTTTCGGCTTGCGGGTAATCGCTTCGTCGATCGCCGAATAAAGCGGCTCGTCGCTTTCGGAGGCACGCAGCGGTTTGCGCAGGTCTGCTGCATCGTCATGACCAAGGCACATATACAGCGTGCCCGTGCAGGTAATGCGCACGCGATTGCACGATTCGCAGAAGTTATGCGTCATCGGCGTGATGAAGCCGAGACGTCCGCCGGTTTCCTTGACGCGCACGTAGCGGGCAGGGCCGCCGGTCTGGTAGTCGATCTCGTCGAACGTGTAACGCTCGGCGAGGCGCGCCCGCACAATCGATAGCGGCAAATACTGATCGAGCCTATCCTCGCCGATGTCGCCGAGCGGCATCACTTCGATCACGGTAAGATCCATGCCACGCCCGTGCGCCCAATTGATCAGGCCGCCGAGTTCATCTTCATTGACGCCCTTGAGCGCCACGGCATTGATTTTCACTTTCAGGCCCGCGGCCTGCGCGGCGTCGATGCCCGCGATTACCTTGTCGAGTTCGCCCCAGCGCGTAATGGTGCGGAACTTGTCGGCATCGAGCGTATCGAGCGAAACGTTGATGCGCTCGACTCCATGCGCCTTGAGTTCGGAAGCGTATTTTACCAACTGAGAACCGTTGGTCGTGAGCGTGAGCTCTTTCAACGCGCCGGACGCAAGATGACGCGACAATGAGCCGACGAGCGTCATGATGCCGCGCCGCACCAGCGGCTCGCCGCCGGTAAGCCGCAGCTTGGTCACGCCTTTGGCAACGAAGGCACTGCAAAGCCGATCGAGTTCTTCGAGACTGAGCAAATCGGCTTTCGGCAGAAACGCCATGTGCTCCGACATGCAGTAGACGCAGCGGAAATCGCAGCGATCGGTCACCGACACGCGCAAATAGGTGATGGCCCGCTGGAACGGATCGATCAGCGCGCGCTGGATGGTCGGGGCGGTGCGGTCTAACATTGCAATGCCGTGAATTTCGCCTTCGCTACAGCCAAATATGGGGATTTTGGCCGATAAACGCCATAGGCATCCGGCATAGGCAGCCAATGCAAAAACGCCGGCGCATGGCCGGCGTTTTGAATTCTCTTTGGCTGGATGGCCGTTATTGCTGGGTCTGTTGAGCCGGCGGTGCTGACGGCCAGGGCGAGGACGAGGGCGCCTGAGCCTGTGCAGGCGCTGCAGGAACGGCGGCCGGTGCAGCTTGCGCCGGTTTCGCTGCCGGCTTCCCGGTGGATTTCTTCGCGACCGGCTTCTTGCTGACAGGCTTCCTGTGACTCGGCTTTTTCGTGGGCTTGGCTGGCGGCGGCGCTGGCGTCAGTTCCACCAACACGGGATCGGGCCGCAGCTTCGAGGTGCCGTCGCCCATCGAGACGAGTTCGATATTGTCTGACTCGGGTTGATAGCCCTTGAGCGAGAATACGACAGAGTAGGCGCCATTGGCGGCCAGCGACAGTGAGCACGGCGTGACGCAGGTCTGGCCGTTGGAAACTTTTGCTTCGGCGCCCGGCGGCTCGGACTCAAACCGTACATTATCCATGATCGGTTGCGGCTTCAGTGCGTCGAGGCTCATCCACGACGGCGTGCTGGAGCACGCAGCAAGAAGCAGACCCCCGACGATGATCGCGATGACTCGGTACATAGGCGAATCCCGTCCACTTGGAACCCAGTGAGGCTCCCCCGGCCGCAAGATACGGGCGCGGCCGAATGGGCGCAACCTTCACATTTACGTTAACCTTACCGAATTAACCATAAATGCGGCTGCGTGAAGTTCATTTCGCACTCTCGATTTCCAAAACCGCCGAAGGCAGCCTGTCGAACGCCTCGATCAGACGATCGGGACCGTACTCGGCCACCGGCCGCTCGCTATAGCCGAACGTGACGGCAATAACCGGAACGTGCGCCGCGCGCGCGGTGCGAATGTCGGTCAGCGAGTCTCCGATCATGATTGTATTTTCGCGTTCGCCGCCGGCCGCCGCGATCGTCCGGTGCAACATTTCCGGATCCGGTTTCAGGACGGCAAACGTGTCCTGCCCGCATATGGCGGCAAAATGATCGGCGAGATTGAGTGCGCGAAGAAGCTGTATCGAAAGCCGTTCCAGTTTGTTGGTGCAAACTGCGAAACGATGGCCGCGTTCGGAAAGAACATCGAGGGTTGATTCCAGTCCCGGAAACGGGCGCGAGCGATCGGCGATGTGAACGGAGTAGTGCGTGAGGAATTCGTCGAACATTCGTTCGACCTCATCGGCCACCACGGTGCGTCGCTCGGCTTCCAGGCCGCGAACGATCATGGCCTTGATGCCGCCACCGATCAGCTTGCGCGCGCTCTGGTGAGGCACAGGAGGAAGGCCTTCGCGCGCGAACACGACGTTGAGTGTGTCGATGAGGTCCGGTGCGGTATCGACCAACGTTCCGTCGAGGTCGAAGACGAGAAGGGGGGGCGGGGACATGCGGGCAGATCGCTAGCGCCCGATCGCTGTGGACGCAAGGCGTTATGCTCGGCATCTTCGGCCTCATCCGCGACGGCGGTCGATTTTCGGCTATGCGGATAGGGTAAACGGCGGTAGATAGTTTTGTCAGCTAGGCCGCAATAGGGCCTGTTTTTGCACCGGATTCATGCGCACATCGTCAGCCGATAGCGATGACTTCTGACGCCCAGAAACGTGCGGCAGCCGCACGCGCGGTCGAATTCGTCCGGCCTGGCATGCGGCTTGGGCTCGGCACCGGCTCGACCGCCCGCCATTTTGTCGAACTGGTCGGCGAACGCGTTCGCGCCGGTCTCGACATTATTGCCGTGCCCACGTCTGAGGTGACACGGGCCGACGCCGAGCGCGCCGGGATACGTTTGACCACGCTCGACGAGACGCCGGCACTCGATTTGACTGTCGATGGCGCCGACGAGATCGGGCCGGACCTCAGTTTGATCAAAGGCGGCGGCGGCGCACTCTTGAGGGAAAAAATTGTCGCCGCGGCATCTGCCCGCATGATCGTGATCGCCGACGACTCCAAGCTGGTTGAGACGCTCGGCCGATTCCCTCTGCCTGTGGAGGTAGCGCCTTTCGGCTTTGCCGCCACCATGCGAGCCGTCGAATTGGCATCGGACCGTGCCGGCAAGGCGGTGTTGCGGCGCGGCAAGGACGGCCATGCTTTTGTCACGGATGGCGGCCACTGGATCATCGACGTCGCGCTGGGGCGCATTGACGAGCCGAAGGCATTGGCGCAAAGGCTGGCGGGAATTCCGGGGGTCATGGAGCACGGACTTTTCATTGGGCTCGCGCAGGCGGCTATAATTGCCGGCCCAGACGGTGTCCGTGTCATTGGGCACCCCTGAAAGCTGAACACAAACGGAGCAACGTGCATGCGTGTCATCAAGGCACTTCACAAGGTGGCTCATGTCGTCGCCGTTGCGACGGTGTTGGTTGCGTTCGGTTCGCCGGCCAGTGCGCAGCAAAAGCCGTCGCCTGCCGCGATCGCGACCGCAAAGGAAATCATCACGATTACCGGCGCCACCAGCCTGTTCACACCGCTTGTTCCAGGTGTCATCGAACAGGCGAATATCCTTTTCCTGCAGCAAGATCCGTCGCTGAGCAACGATCTCAACCTAGTGGCTACGCAACTAAGGACGGAGTTGGCGCCGCGCCTGTCGGAGATCACCGATCACGTGGCGCAGCTTTATGCGAGCAACTTCACCGAACAGGAGCTCAAGGAACTCCTTGCGTTCTACAAGTCGCCGCTTGGCGTCAAGCTGGTCAAGGACCAGCCTGTGATTGCCGATGAGAGTCTCCGGTTTGCGCAGGACTGGGCCAACAAGCTGTCGGAATCCGTTGTCGGTATGATGCGCACCGAACTGAAGAAGAAGGGCCATAACCTCTAAGGCGAGCAGGGCCGGGCACCGCAGGCGTGGTGTGACAGGAGCGGTAGCGGCTAATGGCCGATTACGACGTCGATCTTTTTGTCATCGGGGCTGGCTCCGGCGGCGTGCGCGCGGCGCGCATTGCGTCCAGCCATGGCGCGCGCGTGATGGTCGCGGAAGAATACCGTGTCGGCGGGACATGCGTCATCCGCGGCTGCGTCCCCAAGAAGCTTTTGGTCTATGCATCGCGCTTCTCTGAGGACTTCGAGGACGCCGAGGGCTACGGCTGGACCGTTCCGAAGCCGACTTTCAATTGGTCAACGCTGATCGCCAACAAAGACCGCGAGATCGCGCGGCTCGAGGCTGCGTACACGACGACGCTTGAGCGTTACAAAGTTCAACTGGTCAAAAGCCGCGCTGTTCTGGAGGATGCGCATACCGTGCGCGTCCTTTCGACCGGTGCGCGCGTGCGCGCCGAAACCATTCTGATTGCAACCGGCGGCGCGCCCCATATGGGCGCCAAGATTGCCGGTCTTGAACACGCGATCTCATCCAATGAAGCGTTTCATCTTACCGAACTGCCCAAGCGGATTCTGATTCAGGGCGGCGGCTATATCGCAGTTGAGTTCGCCTGCATCTTTGCCGCCCTCGGCTCCAAGGTAACGTTGGTTTATCGTCGGGAAAATATTCTGCGCGGCTTCGACGACGATGTGCGAGCGCATTTGCGCGAGGAAATGGAAAGGCGCGGCATAAAGATCGTCTGTCAACGGATCGTGGATTCCATCGAAAAGATCGACCACGGTTATTGCGTGGGCTTGCCTGACCACGAAATGGTCATGGTGGACAAGGTGATGTTTGCGACCGGCAGGCATCCAAACGTCACGGGACTTGGTCTTGAAACCGTGGGCGTAAAGCTTCGCGAGAGCGGCGGTATTGCGGTCGATGAATTTTCCAGGACGTCGGTGAAGAATATCTACGCGGTGGGTGACGTAACGGACCGGATCAACCTCACGCCCGTCGCGATCCGCGAGGGTCATGCATTTGCCGATACAGTGTTCGGCAACCGTTCCACCCCGGTCGACCACACGAATGTGCCCACAGCGGTGTTTTCCCAGCCGGAAATCGGCGTCATCGGTCTCACCGAGACGCAGGCCCGCGAGCAACTCGATAAAGTCGATATCTACAAGACCATCTTCCGGCCGATGAAGGCCACGCTTTCGGGACGCGACACGCGCGTATTCATGAAGCTGGTCGTTGACGGCGCAACCGGTCGCGTTGCGGGCTGCCATATCGTTGGGGCGGACGCTGGCGAACTGATCCAGATGGTCGGTGTCGCAATGAAGATGGGCGCGACCAAAGCCGACTTCGATGCCACCATGGCCGTACACCCGACAATGGCCGAAGAACTGGTCACCATGCGCGAAAAGGCCATGAGCTACACCCGCGCGGCGGCGGAATAGCCCTAAACTAACTGGTTTTCGTGATTATCTGGCTTGATCGGGGTGGGGTCGTGTATAAGCCCCATCAATTGCTGGAGTATTGCGAAATGGCCGAACGTTGGACGCCCGACAGCTGGCGCAAAAAGCCGATCTTGCAGGTGCCGGATTACCCGGACCCGGCTGCGCTGGATGACGTTGAAAAGCAGCTAGCGACCTTTCCGCCGTTGGTGTTCGCCGGTGAGGCGCGCAACCTGAAGCGCCATCTTGCGCGCGTGGCGACCGGCCAGGCTTTCCTGCTGCAAGGTGGCGACTGTGCGGAAAGCTTTGCCGAGCACGGCGCCAACAACATCCGCGACTTCTTCCGCATGTTCCTGCAGATGGCGGTGGTGCTCACCTATGCCGCCGCATTGCCTGTGGTGAAGATCGGGCGCGTCGCCGGGCAATTCGCGAAACCACGCTCGTCGCCGACCGAGAAGCGCGATGGCAAGGAATTGCCGAGCTACCGCGGCGACATCATCAACGACGCCGCTTTCACTGAGGAGGCGCGCCGTCCTGAGCCGCGCCGGCAGATCGAGGCTTATCGTCAGTCCGCAGCGACGCTCAACCTGTTGCGCGCTTTCTCGACCGGCGGCTACGCCAATCTTGGGAGCGTGCGTCAGTGGATGCTCGGCTTCGTGAAAGACTCGCCGCAGTCGCGGGCTTACGTCGAACTGTCGGATCGCATTTCCGAGGCGCTTGGCTTCATGCAGGCCTGCGGCCTCGATCTTGAGAGCCATCCGGAATTGCGCACGACTGAATTCTACACCAGCCACGAGGCCCTGCTGCTTGGCTTCGAGCAGGCGCTTACGCGCGTCGATTCCACGACTGGCGATTGGTACGCGACCTCGGGTCACATGATTTGGGTTGGCGATCGCACGCGCCAGCACGATCACGCACACGTCGAATACGCGCGCGGCATCAAGAATCCACTTGGCCTGAAATGCGGACCGTCGCTCAAGGCGGACGATCTCTTGCGCCTGATCGATATCCTCAACCCCGAAAACGAACCGGGGCGCCTCACGCTGATCGGTCGCTTTGGCGCCGAGAAGGTCGGGGAGCATCTTCCGGCGCTGGTTCGCGCGGTCAAGCGCGAGGGCAAGATGGTCGTCTGGTCGTGCGATCCGATGCACGGCAATACCATCACGTCGGCGAGCGGCTACAAGACACGGCCGTTCGACCTGATCCTCAAGGAAGTGCGCGGCTTCTTCGACGTTCATCAGGCTGAAGGCACTTATGCCGGCGGCGTGCATCTGGAGATGACGGGCCAGAACGTCACGGAATGCACTGGCGGTGCGCGGGCCATCAGCGAGGCCGATCTCAACGACCGCTATCACACCGCTTGCGATCCGCGGCTCAATGCAGAGCAAGCGATCGATCTTGCATTCCTGCTCGCCGGACTGCTCAAAAAAGAGCGCACAGGACGTATCAAGCCGATGCCGGCGGTGGCCGGACTCTGACGGAAGTGCTTTCGCGCGATTCCGCGCAGCTCGGGGCGGTCAGTTTCGCAGCGGCTTGGCTGTTATGCGGCGAATACATTGCCGTCCAGGAGGGCAGACGCTAAATCAATGCCATGACCGCCCGCCCTTCCGACAAACTCGCGATCGCGGTCGCGCAACTCAACGCAACGGTTGGCGACGTCGCCGGCAATGCCGAGAAAGTGCGCCGCGCACGCGTGCAAGCGGTTGCGCAGGGCGCCGACCTTGTCGTGTTTCCCGAACTATTCATCGCGGGCTATCCGCCGGAAGACCTGGTTCTTAAGCCGGCCTTTCAGGCCGCTTGCCGTGCTGCGGTCGAGACATTAGCGCGAGAGACCGCCGACAATGGCCCGGCGTTGCTGGTTGGCACGCCCTGGGTCGAGGCCGGCAAACTCTACAACGCGGTCGCGCTACTCGATGGGGGCGCCATTGCAGCCCTGCGTTTCAAAGTCGATTTGCCGAATTACGGCGTGTTCGACGAAAAACGGGTCTTCGCACAAGGGCCGATGCCCGGTCCGGTGAATTTCCGTGGCGTGCGGCTTGGGCTCCCCATTTGCGAAGACATATGGGGCGAGGAAGTCGTCGAGTGTCTCGCAGAAACCGGCGCGGAATTGCTGGTGGTGCCGAACGGCTCGCCGTACTGGCGGCAGAAGGGCGACGTGCGCCTTAACATCGCTGTGGCGCGGGTCCGTGAGCACGGCATCCCGGCGATTTATGCCAATTTGGTCGGCGGCCAGGACGAACTGGTGTTCGATGGCGTGTCGTTCGGCCTGCATTCAGATTGTTCGTTGGCGTTTCAGCTTGCTGCATTCCGGGAAACGGTTGCGACTACGCATTGGGTGCGGCGCGATGCGACCTGGATCTGCGAGAATGGGCCTAAGATCATCGCAGTCGAATCCGACCAGGCTGATTATGCTGCTTGTGTTCTGGGCCTGCGCGACTACGTCAACAAGAATGGCTTCAAGGGTGTGGTGCTGGGTCTTTCCGGCGGCGTCGACTCCGCGCTGTGCGCGGCCATAGCTGTCGATGCGTTGGGATCCGACCGCGTCCGGTGCATCATGCTGCCGTACAAATATACCGCGCAGGAATCACTTGCGGACGCCGCTGCCTGCGCAAAGGCGCTCGGCGTCGGTTACGAAATTCTACCGATTGCGCCGGCGGTTGACGGCCTCGAAAAGACATTGGCGCAACCTTTCACGGGCCAGCCGCGCGACGTAACCGAAGAAAATCTGCAATCGCGTGCGCGCGGCACGATCCTGATGGCGATTTCCAACAAGTTCAATTTGATGGTGGTGACCACCGGCAACAAGTCGGAAATGTCGGTCGGTTATGCGACGCTCTATGGAGACATGAACGGCGGCTTCAACCCGATCAAGGACCTCTACAAGCTTGAGGTGTTCCGTCTCTCGCGATTGCGTAACGGATGGAAACCCGATGGCGCGTTGGGGCCATCCGGCATCGTTATCCCGGAAAGTATCCTGACGCGTCCTCCGACTGCCGAATTGCGGCCCGACCAAAAAGACGAGGATTCGCTGCCGCCTTATACGGTGCTCGATCCAATTCTCGAGCGGCTGGTGGAACGCGAGGAACCGATCGCCACGATCGTTGAGGCCGGCTTCGACCGCGAGACGGTGATACGGGTCGAGCGCATGCTCAACCTGGCGGAATATAAGCGGCGGCAAGCGGCGCCTGGCGTGAAGGTGACGCTGAAAAACTTCGGTCGCGACCGCCGCTACCCAATCACGAACCGGTTTCGGGATGGGGGGGCGGCGCTGCCGGCGCCAGACGTGTCACTGGTGACAGGCATGCCAGTGAAGGCAGACGCCTTCGATTTCTGACGGCATGCCGCAGAATGGATTTCCGACGGCCCGCCACAGAATGCGTTCAATGCGCGGGCAGGAAAGTCGGGCCGACGGTTCGCACTTTTCGCTTCGTCGAATCCTCGTCGGCGCTGCTGACGGCAGGCGTATTGGCAGCCGGCGGCGGATTGACCGCAGCGCCCGAACGGGAGTCGGCCTTGATCGGCCGGCCGTTGGAATCGCGCGGTTGCGACAGGCTCCTGGAGCGCTCGGTGTTCACCACGATGTCGCCCTGTTCGACGGTGTTGTCGTTCAGGGTCTTTAGCGCATCGGCCCAGCTTTGGCCGGGCTTTCGGCAACTGCACGCAGGGTCAATCGCCTGACGGTAATGAAACGCCGTCGGCAATTCGGTATAAAGCCGGCCGTTGAGCGAAACCGCCTGCTGCACGTCTTCACCGGGGTTGTGGTACGTGTAGAGCGATACTTCCGCCGCCGGACATGTGCGCTGACAGGTCTGCTCGTCGGCCCGGAAATGATCGGGCGTGGTGGCGAACGAAATCGGGTAGTAGTAGCCGTCGCAGGTTCGCACGCAGATGGTGCGATATGTGCCGCCTTGTTGCTGCTGTTGTTGTTGTCCGGGCGGCATCATCGTCGCCGGCGGCGTATTGCCGAACAGGCGGTCGAAGAAGCCGCGTTGCTGACCGGCAAGCGCGGCCGAACGATACTGATCGCCGCATCCCTGATTGGCGAGTGAGATCAACAGCGAGCGGCGTTGCTCGGCGCGCTCCAGGGTGCCGCCTTGCACCTGCTGAAGCTGATTCTGCATCCGCTCGAGGTCGCTGCGCATCTGGCCGATCTGGCGGTTGAGCGGCCCGCATTGCGCCGGCGGATTGGTGAAGATCGAGAAGAAGCCCGCGCTTTCGCAGCCGAGGCGTCGGCTCTGCGACACCAGCCGGTCCACCTCGACTTGCTGGCGGTTGACGCCATCTTCCGATCGCCGGATCTGGTCGGCGCGCGCAGGATCGTCATTGCCGCGGTCAAGTGAAGCGAGTTGCGCTTCCATGCGCTGACAGGCCGGATTTGCGGAGGGCGTTTGCGCCAGCGCTGCCGCGCAGGACATGGCGGCTATCGTGCCGGCAGCAGCGATCCAGGAAAGTCGGGATGTCATGGGTTTCACTTTATCGTCAATTCCGGGTCCGTGCGAGCCTCGTCCCTACGCCGTGCGTATGCTCTCCGAGCGCAGGTTCCAGATTACACCGCTCACGATGATCATGGCGCCCAGCAACACGAAGATGTCGAGCGGCTCGCTGTAAAATGCCCATCCCACGACCGCGATCAACGGGATGCGCATGAAATCGAGCGGCACGACCAGCGTGGCATCACCAGCACGAAACGCATTGCTGAGGCAATAATGTGACGACAAGCCGCCAATTCCGACCCCGAGCGCCGGCAAAACCTGATGCATGGTGAGCCGGAAAAAGACGGCCGGGTCGCTGCCGATGAGAGACAGCGGAAGCTGAATTATCGTCATCCAGAAAACGATGCTGAATGTGGTTTCAGTCATCGTGAGTTTTTTCGTCGCGACCATTGTGATCGCATAGCCAAAGGCGGCGCCCAGTACGAGGAAGGCGGCCGGATTGATGGTGGCGATGCCGGGCCGCAAAATCACCAACACGCCGGTGAGGCCGAGAACGATGACGCCGACGCGGCCCGGCGTCAGTTTCTCGCGCAGCAGCCAGACGGCAAGGACGGCCGTCCATGCCGGCATCGTGAACTCAAGCGCGAATACCGTCGCCAGCGGCAACATTGTAAGGCTGTACGCCCACCCGAATTGCGAGATGTAATGCACGGTGTTGCGCACCACGTTCAGGCCCATTCGCCGTGGCCGGGTGTAGATGCGCAGATCCGGTCGCACTGCGATCAGTGCAAGCAAGATGGCCAGGCCGACACCGCTGCGGACGGCAAGCACTTCGAAAATGCTCATGCCGCTGAGGGCGAGTTCGCGGATCGACACTGCCATCGCCGAGAACGACAGCAATGTGCCGATCATCCAGAGGACGACACGAGCGAGATTGTTGATGGCCACGATGATGCCGGTCGGTGGGAAGTTGCGCGCGACATCTAGCAGGCGAGGCCGGCGCCGTCACTCCGCATCGGGCTGGTTTTCCGGCCGTGCCTTGTCGAAGGCGGCGAGCTTCTGACAGGCGGCGTCCGCCGCCACGATCTTGGGAAAACGGTCGAGCGGCACCTTGAGGCGGCGGGCGTTGAACACCTGGGGGACGAGGCAGATATCGGCAAGCGTTACCTGCGCCCCGCAAGCGTAGGGCGTCGGATCGATCGCCGCTTCGATCGCATTGAAGCCGTCGATAACCCAATGATGGTACCACGCATCGATTTCCGGCTGTTCCTGCTTGAGCGCCCGTTTGAGGTGTTGCAGGACCATCAGATTATTGAGCGGATGGATGTCGCAAGCGACAATTTGCGCAACCGCACGCACTTTCGCCCGCTGCACCGGATCGGCCGGAAGCAAAGGCGGCTGCGGATGCGTCTCGTCGAGATATTCGATGATCGCCATCGATTGCGTAAGAATATCGCCGCTCTCGATCACGAGCGCCGGTACGCGCTTCGCCGGGTTGAGCGTGCGAAACTCCGCGCTGTGCTGGCGACCGCCATCTTTGGTGAGATGGATCGGCTCCATGTCGTAGGGGATGTTCTTGAGATTGAGCGCGATGCGCACCCTGTAGGCGGCTGACGAACGGAAGTAGGAATAGAGCTGCACGTTTGACCTCGGCTTGAGAGGGAGGCTTGCAATCTAGCGTTCTGTGGTCCGCCGGCCAAGGCGGTCAGACGGCTCCGATAGCCCACCAACCAAATCCGGGCGCTGCCGTTGGGGAAATCTCCCACGTCGGAATTGACGGCCCTGTTTACCGTCGCCCGTCGTGATATCTTCATGACGCGGGCCGCCGCTTGCAGGCGGCGGGACAATCGAGTTCGGGGGAGGTCCGTCATGCAGCCTGAAAATCAAAACGACATCGTTGCCCTTGTTTCGCGCATGTTCATGTGCGCGCTGTTCATCCTGTACGGTTATTTCAAGCTGACCGGCTATGCCGGCACGGCGGCCTACATGGCGAAATTGGGCTTGCCTTCGTTTTTTGCCGCGCTGGCGGTGATCATCGAACTTGGCGGCGGGATTTTGATTCTTCTCGGCTATCACACGCGCTTGGCTGCTTGCGGACTTGCAATTTACGTTGTGATCGCTGCGCTGATCGCGCACCGTCATTTCGCCGATCCAAATCAATTGTCCCATTTCATGAAAAACATGGCCATTGCCGGCGGCTTTCTTGCGATTGCTGCGAGCGGCGGCGGGGCATTCTCAATGGACCGCCGAAAATAGCGATTGCGATTACCCGGCATTCAGGCGAGGCCGTTCAATCGCGATTGCGGACGTCGCAGTCAGCGCGTGCAGACGATGGCGACGAAGTCGTCGCATTTTCCGCCGGGGCAAATGCCTTGTTCGTTCGGAATGGCGCCGGTGATGTCGTCGCGATCGACTTTGCGGAACGAGGCCGCCTGCGTGTAGTCGCGCGCATGGCAATAAGCCGCCGCCACCAGCATGCCGCATTTCGCGCCGGTCGAAAGGCACCGGTCCACGCCAT
>JBARCH010000173.1:0-1647 GCA_049793875.1 Pseudolabrys sp.
ATCGTCAACCGCATCAACGCCGATCTCGCCAACGATCTCGGCAACCTGGCGCAGCGCTCGCTGTCGATGATCGGCAAGCAACTGGGCGGCGTGCTGCCGCAGCCGGGCGCCTTCAGCGAATCCGACAAGACCATTCTGGCCGCGGCGGACGCGATGATTGCGACCGCGCGCGAGCACATGAAAACGCAGCAGCTTCATCAGGTGCTCAACGCCGTATGGGCGGTGGTGGCGGATGCCAACCGCTATTTCGCCGGCGAAGCGCCGTGGGCTCTGGCCAAGAGCGATCCGGCGAAGCAGAAGACAGTGCTGTATGTGACGGCGGAGGTGATCCGGCAGGTGGCGATTCTGGCGCTGCCGTTCGTGCCTGCGTCGGCGGCAAAGCTGCTCGATATCCTGGCCGTGCCGGACAACGAGCGCGATTTCTCGCGCCTAGGCGGCGGTCATCGCATCGCCCCCGGCACGACGTTGCCGGCGCCCACACCGGTGTTTCCGCGTTATGTCGAGCCGGAAACGGCGTGACGCCATGCTCGTCGACAGCCATTGCCATCTCGATTTTCCAGATTTTGCCAGCGAACTCGACGCGGTCGTTGCGCGCGCAAAGGCCGCGGGCATCGGCCGCATCGTCACGATTTCCACGCGGGTACGTCGTCATGACCAGTTGACGGCGATCGCGGATCGATTCCCGGAAGTCTATTGCTCGGTCGGGACGCATCCGCAGCACGCGCACGAAGAACTCGACATCGGCACGGACGATCTCCTGCAACGCTCGCGCCATCCCAAGGTGGTGGCGATTGGCGAGGCCGGGCTCGATTACCATTATGACGACAGCCCGCGCGACGCTCAGGAAAAGGGCCTGCGCGCGCACATTGCGGCGGCGCGTGCGAGCCGGTTGCCGCTGGTGATCCATTCCCGCGAGTGCGACGCCGACATGGCGCGCATTCTGGAGGAGGAAAACGGGAAGGGCGCCTTCCCCGCCGTGCTGCATTGCTTCACCGGCGGGCGCGACCTTGCCATGCGGGCGGTAGCGCTCGGGCATTACGTGTCGTTCACCGGCATCCTGACGTTCAAGAATTCCGGCGCTCTGCGCGAGATCGCCGCAGCGTTGCCGGCCGACCGCATCATGGTGGAAACCGACGCGCCTTATCTCGCGCCCGGCCCGCATCGCGGCAAACGCAACGAGCCGTCTTTCGTCGTCGAAACCGCCAGGGTGCTGGCGGAGACACGCGGCGTTTCGCTCGAAGAGATTGCGCGGCAGACCACCGAGAACTTTTTCCGCCTGTTCAGCAAAGTCCCCACGAGCCTGCCTGACGCCGCATGAGCCTGACTTTCACCATCCTCGGCTGCGGGTCTTCGATGGGCGTGCCGCGCGTCGCGCTGGGATGGGGCGCCTGCGATCCGAACAATCCGAAAAACCGCCGGCGGCGCTGCTCGCTGCTGGTGGAGAAAGCTGGCGGCGGCGGCCATACGCGCGTCCTGGTCGACTGCTCACCGGACCTGCGCTCGCAGTTGATCGACGCCGAGGTTGGCTGGGTGGATGGCGTCCTACTCACGCACGAACACGCCGACCACACGCACGGGATCGACGACCTGCGGCCGATGTTCGTGCTCGCCCGAAAACGGCTTGATCTCTACATGGACGAAGCCACC
>JBARCH010000174.1:0-11883 GCA_049793875.1 Pseudolabrys sp.
GGCGTGGTGCTGATCTTCCTGATGTGGATCGCCGGTAATATTCCAAACATGGTCGATGTCGAATGGCTCAAGCGCGGCGGAGGCATCGTTGGGCACGATCACCCGCCTGCCTATCGTTTCAACGCCGGCCAGAAGGCAATTTACTGGATCGTTGTGCTGGGCGGCGTTGCCGTGGCGGCGACCGGCTATGTGTTGATGTTCCCGTTCTACGGAACGAACATCTCCACGATGGAAACTGCCGAGGTCGTCCACGCCACGGTTGCTGTGTTGTTCATCGCTGCCATGCTTGGCCACATCTATATTGGTACCATCGGTATGGAAGGCGCGTTTGAGGCTATGGGTGAAGGCACCGTCGACGTCAATTGGGCCAAGGAGCATCACAGCCTTTGGCTGGTGGAGGAGAACGCGCGCAAGGGCCCGAACGAGTCGGAACGTCAGCCGATGGCGACGCCGGCCGAATAAGTCGCTCAATGATCGGCTGTTGCCGCGTCCATTTTGGCGTTCATAGGTGGAAGATTTCGTGTGCCATTTGATGGGTCGTTATGCCCGATTTCGACGTCATCGTGATAATAGGGGCGGGGACTCTTGTCGCTGCGATATTACTTACGATCGCGTTCGATATACCGAAGACAATCATTGCGGCTTTGGTCATGGCCGTTTTTGCCGTTTGTGTTGAGTTGTACATTCGCTCGAATGGCAAAACTTGATGGTCGGTGGTCAATCCGATCGATTATTTTTTTGAAGCGAGTACATCCCCCGTGCCTGAATCGCTGCGCCGCATCACCCGATTTCGCGCAACCTGTCGGACGCGGTGCCAATCGATATCTGCTATAGTCCAAGGTTATGGAGTCTAAAGAGGAACGACGCCTATGAAAGCATTTGTCACCGCCTGTATCGCCGCCATTATCATTGCTGCCATCGGCGGCGTCGTACTCAATAGTATGCAAGAGTCCGTGGAAAAGGCGTTCTCGACCACCGGCGTGCGACTCGACTCCTGAGCTCAGCTTGATAGCGGCAGTTCTGCGCGCCGATATGAAAAGACAGCCCGGTTATCAAGGTTGGCATTACGGGCAACATCTTGGCCGGCAGCGAGGCTCGCGCTGGGGCCAATCAGGCCGAACTGCCGACGGAATCGCACCACATTTGCAATTGATCCGATTGTTGCGCGTCCGCTGTAGCGCGCGTCTCTAGCTATCTTCATGCTCTATCAATGGAAATTCGGCAATGGTTTTGCCGTCTACGTTCATAATCGTCATGCGCCAATCCGAAAAATTCGATCCATACATAATCATCTCACTGGCACGAAGCTTGCTGGCGATCTCCCGAGCGCCTTTAGCGGCGGCCTCTATGTTAGGAAATTCAATTTGATGCTCCGGAAGAACTGTCGTTCCATCCGTAAACTCGACCTTATATTTTGGCATGGCGCAAACCTTCTTTCACTGAAGTAGCCTTCCGACGGGTCTTGGCGCAATCCGTACTTTTTACCCGCAAGCGTTGATAGCGCAGCTCATGATGTACGGCCGGTACGAAAAATCCGGGTCATCGGCGCAGACATTTACTCACGAGAGCGGCTTAATGGATCTCTGTCTCCTCATTATCTGATGCGAGGTAACGTCTGAAATTGATGGAACGGCGGTGGCGAAGATAGTGTCCATTCAAGTGTTGTTGCGCCTGAGCCCCAGGGATTATCGACGGCTTTTTCCTTTCGATAGAAAGAGAAGATCATGCCGGCGAAGAATACCAACAAGCCTGTAGCCGAGATGTACGATCCAACCGACGAGATGTAATTCCAGCCGGCAAAAGCGTCTGGATAATCGGCGACGCGCCGCGGCATCCCCGCGAGCCCGAGGAAATGCATCGGGAAGAATGCAACGTTGACACCAATGAAGGTCAACCAGAAATGCAGCTTGCCCACGACTTCCGAATACATATATCCCGTTATTTTTGGAAACCAATAGTACCAGCCCGCGAAAATGGCAAAGACGGCGCCAAGCGAGAGGACATAATGGAAATGGGCCACGACGTAATACGTATCGTGCAAGCTACGATCCACGCCGGCGTTCGCGAGCACGACACCCGTGACGCCGCCGATCGTGAACACGAAGATGAAGCCGATCGCCCACAGCATGGGCGTCTTGAATTCGATCGAACCGCCCCACATCGTCGCGATCCATGAAAATATTTTGACGCCGGTCGGCACCGCAATCACCATGCTGGCCGCAATAAAATACGATTGCGCGCCTATCGACAGGCCGACCGTAAACATATGGTGCGCCCAGACAACGAAGCCGATGACGCCGATCGCAGCCATGGCATAGGCCATTCCGAGGTAGCCGAAGACCGGCTTGCGGCTGAAGGTTGATACGACCTGGCTGATCATGCCGAAGCCCGGCACGATCATGATGTAAACTTCCGGGTGGCCAAAGAACCAGAACAGGTGCTGGTACAGGATTGGATCGCCGCCACCTTCGGGATTGAAGAAGGTCGTTCCGAAGTTTCGGTCGGTGAGCAGCATGGTAAGCGCCCCGGCAAGCACCGGCAGCGAAAACAACAACAGAAATGCGGTTACCATGACGGACCAGACGTACAACGGCATTTTATGCAGGGTCATGCCCGGCGCGCGCATATTGAAAATGGTTGTGATGAAATTAATCGCGCCAAGAATGGACGATGCTCCCGCAATATGAATCGCCAGAATCACGAAATCGACCGCAGGGCCGGGATGCCCGGCCGTCGATAACGGCGCATAGAGCGTCCATCCGGTGCCGGCGCCGTCGGTGCCGGGCTCGCCTCCGACGAACAGCGAAGTGATGAGCAGCGCAAATGAGGCGGGCAACAGCCAAAACGAGATATTGTTCATGCGCGGAAAGGCCATATCCGGCGCGCCGATCATGAGTGGCATCATCCAGTTGCCAAACCCACCCATCATGGCCGGCATCAGCGCGAAAAAGATCATGATCAAGCCATGACCTGTGACGAACACGTTGTAGGCGTGAGAGTTGGCGAAAATCTGTAAACCCGGCAGTTGCAGTTCCATGCGAATGGCGACAGAGAAGGCGGCGCCGATCGTTCCGGCGACAATCGAGAACACCAGATACATGGTCCCGATATCTTTGTGGTTCGTCGAGTAAAGATAGCGGCGCCAGCCGGTCGGGTGATCGGGTACTTCAACGATGGCACCGTGGGTTTGTATCATCGACATGGTCTGTTCACTCCAGGTCCGTTTCGCAGTTTTGCGGCGGGGCGATTCCGCGCGACGGTGATGTTTCGCCGGTGAGGTGTCGCGTCAATCGGTGCAGTAATGCGTTGAGCCGACGCCACGTTTGCGGATCGTTGTGGCGGGTGGCGGCGCAGCCGTGGCCTGCGAGGCGGCAGGCATCTTCGTAACGACCGGCGGCGGCGAGTGTTCCGAGGCTTGTCAACAGAACGTCGGCAAGGGTAGCGGGTTTACTTGCTGCAAGCGGGATGGATTCGATGTTGCGGGCTTCAGACATCACCAGCCGTTCCCCGCGCCGATGCCGAGATGCTCCTTGGCCTGGTCGGTCATCATCTCAGGCGTCCAGGGCGGATCGTAAGTCAGGCTGACGTCGACCGAGGCGACGCCTGGCACAACGGATGCAGCTTCACGTGCTCCATCCTTGAGATAACTGGTGGCGGGACATCCGCGCGTCGTGGTTGTCATGGCGATACGGGCGACGCCTCCGGCGCCGCCGTCTTCGACGGCTACATCGTAGACAAGTCCGAGGTCGACAATGTTGTAGCCAAGCTCCGGGTCGATGACGCCGCGCAATGCCTCCTTGACGATTTTTGCGAGTGCATCGAAGGCTTCGGTGGTCATGCAACGGTCTCCGCTGCACGCCCGATTCGTATCAGGACTTTGTAGGTTTTCCCGTCTGGTTCAAAAGCGCCGCGCCATTGGTGCCCGCGCTTTGCCAGGTGAGGAAACAGGAACAGCGGCTCGCGGCAGAGCAGGGCGGAAAGCACTTCGCCCGGCTCCATAACCTCCGTTACCATCAGAATTCTCTCCATCGGCTCTGGCGGATCGAGATCGCGGTTGTCGAGGTGCTGCGCCGGATTTGGCCAGGGGGCATCATCGGTGGATGTCGGGCTGACCGTCGTGCCCGCAGGGCCAAGCGCAGTTTGCGACGGCGAGAAGAGGACCTCCCAGTCCCCTTCGCCTATTTCCTTTTCGATATGGGTGTAGCCACGCGAACCAAGCACATGCAGGAGCGGAGTCGGCTTGAACGTCGCCAGCAATCGCAGGCCTTCGCCCGGTTTAAGCGCGCTCACTGTCTGCATGATCTCTTCAAAAGGCTCGCCTCCCGCGCGCAAGGTCGGTCGCACGTCCAGTTCCACGAAAGGTGTCGTCATGTTGTTCTCCTTTTAAGGATGTCTAGGCGATGAAGTCAGAAGCCGGGGCATTCGCGTGCCTGTGGGCAGCCGCAAGTCCATCTTCACGTTTGCCAGTCTGCGCGTTCGCACCAGATGCACGACGATACCGGCGGTCGCTATCGTCATCGCTGCGGCGGAGAGTCGAAATGCGAGAGGAAAGCCGGCCAGGATGGCGACTGTCGCGCTCCAGACGGCGGCGAAATAGAGCAGGAAGAATTTATCCGCGTGCCGCTCGGCGACGAGGTCCTGCACGCGGGGTGTCGGTGTCTTGCCGAGGACCGGCCCGTAACATTCGAGCCAGGTCAGGAAAGCAACAATCTTGTAGAGCTTTGCCAGAATAAGACCCGATAGCCATCCAAAGCTGACAAGAAAGACAACGGCGCCGATCTGTTGACCGAGTATTCCGAGGGCCACAAGCACGACGATCAAAATGACCGCGCCGGCAAGGCTCAAGACCGCAACCGCCGCCATCCGGCTGTTCAATTCAATCGCGCGTCGCCGGCGGACCCGGTAAAGATGCAGGATGTCGCGCCCGTAAAACGCGAGCGCGCTTAGTCCAAGCAAGCCTGCCGCACCGAGAACCTCGACCATTCCGCGGCCAATACAGATCGTCGCTACGCCGCCAAGAATGGCGACCGTGAGGGCGGCGGTCCCCAGATACAGAACGCTTCGGGTCGTTCTTCCTTCGAGTTCCGGCGCCAGCATGAACATGGCGAGGAGGCGATAGCTCACGCCCATTGCCGTGAACGTCAGCCATCCACCAAGTCCGGCGATCGCGTGAATCGGAACGCCCGCTGCCGTTACATCGAGGAAGTGCGAGTACGTCGTCGTTCCGCCGAGAGTCAGAGCGAAAATGACTCCGAACAGGACTGTCGCGGCAAGGCTGAAAAGGCCGGTCACGGCGAAGCGTGCCGGCAATGTCAAAGGGCGCGCAGCCCAGAGCGTCCGGCCGAGGTTCCATATAGCGAGCGCAAATCCTGTTGAGAGCAGGACGGCGGCGGCAGGAAAGAAAGGTGCGGCTGGCGCCGCCTGGCCGTTCAATTGCAGGAAGCCGAGGATCAGCGCCGCAAGGCCCGTGACCAGACAAATCAGGGTGGGTAACGGCAGCCAGTTGCTGTAAATCTGCCGCGCGACGAGCACAGGCACAAATTGGAAAAGCGCACCGCACAGCAGAAGACTGAGCCATCCGATTGCGACAAGGTGGACGAGGATCAGGGTCTCCGGCGCCTCGATCGGCGCAGCCGGAAATCCGTACCCCGCCGCCATTAGGCACTCTGCGCCGAAGAGCGCGAACAGCGCCAATGTGAAGTAGGACATTGTCCAGCGTGAGAGCGTGACACCTGCCACGACGTGCTTCCCTGGTTTTGCTGCGCCGACCGTTTCACGATCGGCGCGATTCTTCGTACCTGCTTCTCAAGCTGCTGAAGCCATCCGGCCAATCTCGACACGCCAGGCGTCGGGGCCTTTTTCGAGATAGTTCCACGAGAACGTTTTCGGATATTCCGCTTCGAGCTGGTAATAGAGAGGCTTGGGGTCGTGGTCGTTCACGAGAACGAATGAGCTTCCGGGCGAGAGTTCGCCGACGAGCTTGAAGATCGTCGCGTGACGCTGGGCGGGGACGAGGCTGCGCACGTCAACCTCGCCGGCCTTCGACTTTTGAACTGCCTGAGACATTGCAAAACTTCCTTTGTCGCGATGATCCGATCATGCCGTCGGAATTGCGACTGCTTCCGAGGACGGTCCTTATCGGTCGCGGACGACAGCCACGATCCGATGTCGCGATCCTTTCGCTCAAAACAAGTATTGTCAATACATCTTTAAGTCGCAGTTGAAATCCGGCGACAAGGCGCTTTTGCCGTCGGCCGTTTTGTAATGCGGCGGTTTGAGAAGCATCGATCGGCGCGTCGGCGTTTTGCCGTCCGCCTCGACGGCGATTCAAATCAGGTGCGCGATGAAAAAATTCGGAAAGGTTGCGAGCCGCGATGCATGCAGGCTGTGTTGCGATGACCCTGTCGTTAGTTCCGAATGACGACAACCCGCGGTAAAGCAGATCGGATACGAAACTCGGCCGTCACGCTCGACGGCGGCCTACGTATCTTGGTACCGGCGGTCGGAAGCACCTCGAGAACTTGCGCGCGCCGTCTTTTGGCCTTCTCCGGCGCCCTTGGGAAAGTTGACCGTCCGAAGTGTCAGGCGCGGTGCCGCCGTTCGGATTTCGTCGTGCCACGGATAAAGGAATGACCCGGTTTGGAGGGTTGGGCCGTTATTGAGGACGCATGGTCCGGGTGGGGGAAAATTTCCTGCTCTTTTCGAGATTCTCTGGTCCGCTCTACATTATAGTATTGCTTCATAGTATTGCTTCCGCATTCCTTCCGCGGTGCAGCAAGCCCGCGCGTGCCGGACGCAATCCGGCGGCCGGCCTGCTCCGCGGTGCCGCCACGAAGCCGCCCAAAATACCGTCTTGCGCCGGTAAGGATTGGGTATACGCTTCTTTCACAATAATAAAATTGTCACCGTTAAATAGGGAGGACTTCGATGCTATCGCGACCCACTCGCCGAACCGTATTGAAAAATGCCGCCCTCGCTTCGACGGCGGTTGTCGCCGCGCCTTACGTTCACGGTGCTTATGCTGCCGGAAGATTGACGCTCGGCTGCTGGGATCACTGGGTACCTGGCGCCAACAAGGCCCTCACAAAGATTTGCGAAGAGTGGGGCGCGAAAAACAAAGTCGAAATCCATATCGATTACATCACCTCGCAAGGTGAGAAGGACAAGTTGACCGCGGCCGCCGAAGCGCAAGCCGGCACAGGCCACGACATCATGTCTCACCGCGACTGGAACGTTCAGATTCACGCGCGGCTGCTCGAGCCGCTGGACGACGTGATCGCGCAGCTCATCAAGCAGTACGGCCCGATCAGCCCGGTCGCCGAATACCTCGCCAAGATCAAAGGCACATGGCGCGGCGTACCGACCGCGGTCGGCAGCCAGGTCAAACCGTGCCAGTCGCGCTTCGACCTGTACAAGGATCATTGTGGCGTCGATCTTCAGGCCATGTTCCCGGCTGACGAGGCCAAGTACAACAAAGCCGAGACCGACAAGTGGACGTGGGATCTCTATCTCGAGTGTGCGCAGAAGCTTCACAAAGCTGGCTATCCGGTCGGTCTGCCGATGGGTCAGACCTCGGACGCGGTCGATTGGGTTGGTGCATTGTTCAATTCGTTCGGCGTGGTGTTCGTCGACGAGAAGAACAACATCAAGATCAACTCGAACGAAACCCGCACGGCGATGGAGTATCTCAAGAAGCTGATGGCGGTGAATCCGCAGGAAGTTTATGCATGGGATGACGCCGGCAATAATCGCTGGATCATTTCCGGCAAAGGCTCCGGCATCATGAATCCGCCGAGCTCATGGGCGGTCGCCAAGCGCGACAATCCGACGATTGCGGAAAAAATCTGGCTGCACGCAATGCCCAAGGGTCCGAAAGGCCGTTACGTCGGACAGCTTCCGCAGTTCTACGGTCTGTGGTCGTTCTCGAAGAACAAATCGGCGGGCAAGGATCTCCTCCTGCACATGTCGCAGAAGGAGTCGATCGCGCAACTCGTCGAAGCGTCGGTCGGTTACGACCTGCCGTCGTTCAAGAGCATGTACGATCTTCCCACCTGGAAGAATGTCGAGCCGCCGAAAGGCGTCGTTTACAGCTACCCGCCGCGCGGCGACGAAGAGACGTCGATGTTCGGCGCGCCCGCGCGTTCGGAAGTTGGCGCCCAGATGTACAATCAGGCGATCAATACCGTGATGGTGGCCAAGTTCACGCAGGGCAACGAGAAGCTCGATGACGTGATCAAGTGGGCCGAGAAAGAGCTCGAAGGTACATTGCGCGCCTGAGGTCTTTTTCGAGTCGTTGACGACGAGCGACATGCCGGCCCGGTTGACCGGCATGTCTAATCCTTACTCGCAAGAGAGGGACCGATCTCCAGGGGATCGGCATCACCGGCATGGCTGACACCGTCCAGTCGTCATGGGCTCCCACGCCACGCAGCGAGGGCGCCTCATCGGCCAAACGGGGGCTGCAGCGTTTTATGCGCCGCCGCTCGACAATCGCGCTGCTGATGTGTCTCCCGCTCATTCTTATCATCGCTTGCCTGATCGTCTATCCGGCGCTCTATTCGATTTACCTGTCGATGCTGAACAAGTCGCAGACCCGCTTTATCGGGCTTGGCAACTTCACCTTCCTGCTGTCGCGCGACGTATTCTGGATGGTGGTGCAACAGTCGGCGATCTTCGCGTTGTCGGCGGTGTTTTTCAAAGCGCTGATAGGCCTCATCACCGCCCATCTCATCAATAATCTGCCGGCCAAGGGCCAGCGCAAATGGCGCGGCATGTTGCTGGTGCCGTGGGTGATCCCGCTCGCGCTGTCCTCGCTCGGCTGGTGGTGGCTGTTCGATCCGACGCATTCCGCCTTCAATTATATTTTGACCAGCCTGGGTTTTGAGGAAATCCCATGGTTGAGCAGCCCCTATTGGGCGCGCTTTTCGGTAATCCTGGTCAATGTCTGGTACGGCGCGCCATTCTTCCTGATCATGTATCTCGCCGCGCTCAAGTCGGTGCCGGAACAGCTTTACGAGGCTGCCGCTATCGATGGCGCGAGCGCCTGGCAGAAGTTCGTGCACATCACGCTGCCGATGATGCGCAATATCATCGCCATCACCGTGCTGTTCTCGCTGATCGTGACCTTCGCCAACTTCGACATCGTGCAGATCATGACCGGTGGCGGACCGCGCAACATGACGCATGTGTTCGCGACCTACGCATTCCTGCTCGGCATCCGTTCCGGCGATTTGCCCCTGGGCGCGGCAACGTCGTTATTCATGTTCCCGATCCTGGCGGTTGCGGCGATCTTCATTCTGCGCGGCGTGCGCAAGCGCGGGAGGGAAATCGGATGAGCACGACAGCAGTATCCGTTCCGGCAACGCGCGGCCTTTCGCTGGGCGGGAGTCTGCGCCGCAATCGCCGCTGGGCGCTGATCGCGTCCTATTTCTTTCTGGTGTTGTTCGCCATTTTCTTCCTGATACCGCCTTATTACATGGTCGTGACGGCGCTCAAAAGTGATGCGGAAGTCGCGCATATGGCGACCAATCCGTGGATCGTCGCCGACGGCTTCACGCTCGACCAGTTCAAGATCCTGTTCACGCAGACGGATTTCCTGATCTTCTTCAAGAATACCGTCATCGTCACGGTGTGCGTGGTCATCATCACCATGGTGGTGAGCATCCTGGCGGCGTTTTCGCTCGGCCGCATGAAGTTCTGGGGATCGAGCATCCTCGCGACCGGAATCTTCCTGACCTATCTCGTGCCGGACACGCTGCTGTTCATTCCGCTGTTCCAGATCGTGAAGGCGCTCGGCCTGCTCAATTCCTATTGGGGCATGGTGCTGGTCTACCCGACGTTGACGGTGCCGTTCTGCACCTGGATCATGATCGGCTATTTCCAGTCCATCCCGAAGGAACTCGATGAAGCGGCGCTGATCGACGGCGCCGGCCACATGCAGATGCTGCTGAAGATATTCATTCCGGTGGCGCTCCCCGGCATCATCGCCGCGACCATCTTCGCTTTCACTGTTTCGTGGGCGGCCTTCGTCTATCCGATGGCGTTTCTCTATTCGTCGGATCAACAGGTGCTGACGGTGGGCACCGTGACCAGCCTCATCCGCGCCGATGTCTACAAATGGGGAATGCTGATGGCCGGCGCGCTCGTCGCCGCGGCGCCGCCGCTCGTGATCTATGCCTTCCTCATGGACTACTACATCGCAGGCCTGACGGCCGGCGCCACCAAGGGATAATTTTTTCTGTCATGGCCGGGCTTGTCCCGGCCATCCACGTCTCGGCTCGAAAAAGAAAAAGACGCGGATGCCCGACACAAGGCCGGGCATGACGACGGAGAGGGAAAGAAAATGGCCGACGTTGCGTTGCATAATGTGGTGAAACGGTACGACGACGTTGTTGCCGTCAGCAACGTCAATCTCGATATCCCCAATCACTAGTTCGTCGTGCTGGTTGGCCCGTCCGGCTGCGGCAAGAGCACGACGCTTCGCATGATTGCGGGCCTCGAGGAGATCAGCGACGGCGAGATTTCGATCGGCGGCGAGGTGGTCAACGACCTGCCGCCGAAAGACCGCGACATCGCAATGGTGTTCCAGAATTACGCACTTTATCCGCATATGACCGTCGCTGAGAACATGTCGTTCGGGCTCAAGTTGCGAAAAATTCCGAAGGCAGAGATCAAACAGCGGGTCGAGCACGCCGCGCGCATTCTCGACATCACCGAACTGCTTGCCCGTCGTCCGAAGCAATTGTCCGGCGGACAACGCCAGCGCGTCGCCATGGGCCGCGCCATCGTACGCAAGCCGAAGGTGTTCCTGTTCGACGAGCCGCTCTCCAATCTCGACGCCAAGCTGCGCGTGCAAATGCGCACCGAGATCAAGCGTGTGCACCAGAAAGTCAAAACCACGACCGTCTATGTAACGCACGACCAGGTTGAGGCGATGACCCTTGCTGATCGCGTGGTGGTAATGAATGCCGGCAGGATCGAACAGATTGGCACGCCCAACGAACTCTATCATCACCCCAAAACGCGCTTCGTGGCGGGCTTTATCGGCTCGCCGGCGATGAATTTCATTCCGGCGCATGTCGAAGAGGCGAGCGGCGCGCTGCGTCTGCGGCTATCGGACAAATTGTCGTTTCCGGTGCCGGCGAACCGGTCGGCGCGTTACCGCGGCCATGCCGGCAAGGAAGTGTTGTTCGGCTTGCGGCCGGAACACATCACGGAGACACGCGGGCAGGAAACCGGTGCGGGGCACGAATTTTCCGTCGCGCTCGACGTCGTCGAGCCGATGGGCATGGAGACCGTGGTTTTCTTTCGCATCAACGACACGGAAGTGTGCGGCCGCGTTGAGCCTACCGCTGCAAAAGGCCCAGGCGAAACCATGCAATTGCGTGCCAATCTCGACCACATTCACGTGATCGATCCGGCGACTAACGCGGTGCTGTAGAAGGTACGCGACACCAATATGCGTGGCGGGAATCGCTCTCGCGCACATTCAATTAATCGATAAAAAAGGGATGGTCCAATGCGTCATGCAACGAGAACCGGATTGATTCTGACCGCCGCAGGCTTGTTCGTGGCGGGGGCGGCCATTGTCGGCGGGACTCACAGCAGCGTCGCGCAGGGTGCGAGTGCGGATACGATCGAATTGTCGGCCCAGCAAAACGATTCGAAGAAGCCTGCCGGAAAACCGGCGGGAAAGCCGGCCTCGCGGGCGAATGTGCAGCATCGCGCGCCGCCACATGCCAACGTGCAGCACCGGGCGCCGCCGCACGCGAATGTGCAGCATCGCCCGCCCACGCGTAATGTGCAGCAACACAATGCCCCGCCGCGCCGCAGCGCGCCCACGCGCGCCGGCAAGCCGGCGAACGTTGGCCCGAAGGCCGTTAC
>JBARCH010000175.1:0-11193 GCA_049793875.1 Pseudolabrys sp.
GGGCTGTAGTTTCAGCGTCCGAGCGGCCCCATCCGCACTCCACGCCTTAAGCCTCATTCTTTGAGGCCCCTATCGCGCGAAACGCCGTCTCGGTCATCGGCCCCGAAATGCGGATGACAGCGATCGCCCGGAGGAGAGCGCAAAGATCGTGTCGTTGGTCGGCGCAGGCATTGCCGCGCACCGAAGCGCCGCACGAAGGGCAGGTCGAGAGGACGCGAACTGTGTTGTTGGACCACCGTCCAATCGACCGCACTCTTTCCCTTCCGGCAAAATCTCGTTGCACAGGCGGCCCGGCATCTATCGGCCGCAACTCTCCCAACGTGTGCGATCCGATGTCTCGCAGGAGGCGATGATGGCAGCGCAATCCGACAAGTCACAGGCGAAAAACCGGCCAGGTCAAAATGGAGGCACGCCAAACGTATTGCCGCGCCCGGATTTTCATTTTCCCGGCGAGGTCGGCCGCACCTATGTCGAGTCCGATCCCGCGCAATTTCCAAAACCGGTGCAGGCCCCCAAGGGAGCGCCGAATATTTTGCTGATCCTGATCGATGACTGCGGCTTCGGCCAGTTCGGTACTTTCGGCGGCGGCATTCCGTCGCCGACGATGGACAAGCTTGCCGCGGAGGGGCTGCGCTACAACCATTTCCACACGACAGCGCTTTGCAGTCCGACGCGCGCCGCGCTGATTACCGGCCGCAACCATCACTCAACATCGTTCGCGGGCATCACCGAAGCGGCGACCGGCTATGACGGCTACACCTGCATCCTGCCGAGGAGTTGCGGCACTGTCGGCGAAGTGCTGCGCCAGAACGGTTACATGACGGCGTGGATCGGGAAGAACCACAATACGCCGACATGGGAGACAAGCGCGGCAGGCCCATTCGATCATTGGGCCAACGGACTGGGCTTCGATTATTTCTACGGCTTCAACGCCGGCGACATGAATCACTGGAATCCCATTCTGTTCGAGAACCGCAATCTTGTGCCGGCTTCTCCCGACCCCGACTACCACCTCACAACCGATCTCGCCGACAAGGCAATAGCCTGGGTTCGCCAGGCCAAAAGCATCGCGCCCGACAAGCCGTATTTCCTGTACGTGGCCACCGGTGCAACGCACGCGCCCCATCACACACCGAAAGAATGGATCGACAAGTTCAAGGGCAAGTTCGACGGCGGCTGGGACAAATATCGCGAGGACACGCTTGAGCGCCAAAAGAAACTGGGCGTCCTCCCCAAAGACACCAGGCTGACGGTTCGCTCCAAAGGCCTGCCGGCGTGGGATTCGCTGAATGCCGATCAAAAGCGTCTCTACGCGCGCATGATGGAAGTGTTCGCCGGTTACGGCGCGCATTGCGATCACGAGCTGGGCCGTGTCGTCGACGCCTGCAAACAACTGCCGGACGCCAACAACACGCTCATCATCTACATCGCCGGTGACAACGGCGCGAGCGCCGAAGGCGGGCTTGAAGGGTCGCTGTGCGAGAACATGTTCTTCAACGGCTTTTCGGAGAAATGGCAGGACAATATCGAGGTGATCGACGAACTCGGCGGGCCGAAGCACTTCAATCACTTTCCGTCCGCCTGGGCGCACGCGATGAACACGCCGTTCCAGTGGACGAAGCAGGTGGCGAGCCATTTCGGCGGCACACGCAATCCGCTGATCATTTCATGGCCATCGCACATCACGGACAAGGGTGGCTTGCGCACGCAGTTCATCCATACGATCGACCTGGTGCCGACGATCTACGAGGTGTGCGGCGTCACGGCGCCAACCGACCTGAACGGCGTGAGGCAAAAGCCGATCGAGGGCATCAGTTTCGCTTTCACCTTCGATGACGCGAAGGCCAAGAGCCGGCGCAAGACGCAGTATTTCGAACTCGGCTGCAACCGCGGCCTCTATCACGAGGGCTGGATGGCTTCGTCGCCATCCTTCGTGCCCTGGGACCCCAATCGGCAAGAATGGGACCCGGATAAGGCGCCCTGGGAGCTTTACAACATCGACGAGGACTTCTCGCAGGCGAATGACCTTGCCGCGAAATATCCGGAGAAGCTCCGGCAGCTTCAGGACATGTGGTGGGTGGAAGCCGCCAAATACAACGTGCTGCCGCTGGACTGGCGCGCCTCCATCCGCTTGAACGCCGAGGCGATGGGACGGCCGAGCCTGATCGGCCACCGCACGACGATGACCTACTATCCAGGCACGATCGGCTTGCCGGACGCCGCATCGCCGCCGATGTGCAACAAGTCATGGACGATCACCGCCGAGATCGAGGTGCCCGACGGCAATGCAGAAGGCATGATCGTCACCCACGGCGGCCTCGAGGGCGGCTACGGATTATACCTGCGGGATGGCAAGGCGACGTTCGTCTACAATTTCCTCAGCGTCGAACGGACGACTTTCACCGCGAAGGATGCCCTGCCCAAAGGCAAGGTGAAGCTCGTTGTCGATTTCAAATACGACGGCGGCGGCATGGGCAAAGGCGGCCAGATCACCATGACCGCCAACGGCAGGAAAATCGCCGACGGCAGGCTGAAGCGCACGATCCCCATCGCCTTCTCCCTTGGCGAGGGCGTCGACATCGGCATGGACGTCGGATCGCCGGTGGACTTCACCTACAGGCTGCCATTCGTCTTCACCGGAAAGATCGAGAAGGTGACCGTCGAACTTGGGCAACTGGCTGTTTCGGCAAAGGCCGCGTGACGAAGATCGCGGGCAGGGCCGGTCAAGATGACGGCGTCACCTGGGTTGGACCACGGTCCAATCGAGACCGTTCCGATTCGCATCTACGCTTTCCGCTCACATCGAGAGCAATTCAATCCGATGCATCATGCTTGATATTTTCGCCTGGATCGTGCTGGTCGTGCTGGCGGTTTGCACCGTCGCGGTCATCGTCATCATGGCGATGCTGCCGGGAATGATCGCGAAACGCCGCCATCATCCCTGGGCGCAGGCAGTGACTGTCGGTGGCTGGGTCACGCTTTTTCTCGGCTTCGTGCTTTGGCCGGTCGTGTTGATCTGGGCCTACGTCGACATTCCACCCGCGCCACGCGCGGAGACGACGCAATGATCGTCGTCCTCCTTAACGTCTATCTCGTCATTCTCTTTATTCTGGTGAAGACGAAAATCATCCGTTTCAATCTGTTCTGGAAGGTCTCGCCACTCATCGTCCTTCTGTTGCTGCTCGTCGGTCTTTTCATCCCGATGAACTGGGGAGCCCCGCAAGGGCCGGCGGTGGTCGTCCGCAATTCCGTTGCGATCGTGCCGAACGTCGCAGGCGAGGTGATCGACGTTCCGGTCTTGCCCAACGAGCCGCTTAAATCGGGCGACGTCCTGTTCAAGATCGATCCGGTTCCTTATCAATCGCAGGTCGATGCGTTGCAGGCTCAACTCAGATTTGAGGAGCTCCGCCTTGGGCAAATGAAGCAGCTGCAAACCACCGGCAGCGGGCGCGACTTCGACGTTCAGCAGTACCAGGCCCGGGTCGACCAGTTGCAAGGCCAGATCGTTGGCGCAAAATGGAATCTCGACAAGACGGTCGTGCGCGCGCCCGGCGATGGCTACGTCACCAACGTCGCGCTGCGAAAAGGGGCGCGCGTCGCCAATTTGCCGCTCTCGCCGGTGATGGCGTTCATCGACACGTCCGACACGGTCATCGGCGTCGAAATCCCGCAGATCGAGGCGCGTTACATCTCGCCTGGCCAGCCGGTCGAAATCACCTTCAAATTCATGCCGGGCACGGTCTATTCCGGCAAAGTGGAGAGCGTGCTCCAGGCGATCGCCACCGGGCAGGTCCAAACCTCGGGGCTCGCCGTTACGCCGAAGGCAATTCAGGCCGCACCGTTCGTGGTGCGGGTGCGTCTCGACGATGCGGCGTTCGCCAGGCGGCTGCCCGCCGGCAGCACGGGCGAGGCCGCGATCTACACCGATCACGTGAAGGCCGCCCAGATCATTCGCAAGGTGCTGCTGCGGCAGATCGCAATCACCAACTACGTCAACCCATTTTGACGGCAGAAGACTTATGCGAATGAAAGTGCGCAGCCCGCGAGCGATCGCCCGCGGGCTTTTTCGTTCGTGACTTAACCGTCGCGCCTACGCCGCTTCGGCTTCCCGATTGACGACGCTTTCCGCAATCTGCGTCAGCGTCTCGTCCGTTTTCTTTTCTTCCTGCAGCGTCTGGTCGAGCAAACGCACGGCGTCGCTGAGACCAAGTTCCTGCGCCCAGGTCTTCATCGTGCCGTAGCGCGAAATCTCGTAATGCTCGACCGCCTGCGCCGCCGCCAGCAAGCCAGCGTCGAGTGCTGGAGAGCCTTTGTACTCCTTCATGATCTCGGCGCCTTCGTCGGTAATGCCGACGATTGCATCGCAGGTCTTGCCTTGCGGCTTCTTGTCGATCGTCGCGAACACCTTTTCGAGCCGCGCGACATGGCCCTCGGTTTCGGTGTGGTGCTTGGCAAAGGCGTTCTTCAGATCAAGCGACTGCGCCGCCTTTTCCATCTTCGGCAGCGTCGCGAGGATTTTCTTTTCCGCGAAGTAGATGTCTTTCAACGTATCGTGGAACAGGTCGTCGAGATGTTTCGGTTCTTTCCTGGCCATGGGACCCTCCGGGCTGGCTTGTTCGACCGACAACCCGCGGATGACACCTTCCGTTCCGGAAACATGACCGATGGAGCGGAACGGTTCGAGCAGGGGAGGATTAAGGTGCATGACCAAGCACCGCTCCTCGGCCCTCGATCTCACCACCAGCATCGCGCTCGCAAGCATGCATTCCGGGATAACGCTCTGGCATCGCTTGCCAATGCTGGCCGCGCCACCCGACGCCGGCGGGAAGTCGAGGCACGCGGGCGAGCTCGACCGCATGATGCGCGAGAAGGCATCGGCCGCCGTCGAAGGCGCTTTCGAGGCGCAGAAAGAACTATTCCGTCTTGCCGGCGCCGCGATGACGGGCCGGCTCGACTTCACGGCAATGCCGGATGTCCTGGCGACGGTCGCCGCCGCCGGCCTGCGTCCGGCTTTTCGCACCGTCGAGGCGAATTCGCGCCGCCTGGGCCGCCGCCGCTGACGCGTTCGCCGACGCGAAATCGGTCACGATCATTTGTAGCTTCAACACCCTGTCCTCCCTCACTATGCTCGGACGCGGGCGGTCCTGTTTTTAGGCCGGGGAGGCTACGACTTTGGATAAAGGTGCAATTTGGTTGGCGTCCGGCGTGCGCACGCCCTTCGCCAATGTCGATGGCGTTTTCGCGGGCCGCGACGCGGTCGCGCTGTCGGTGCCGGTGGCGCAGGCGATGGCGGCGCGCGCGAAGGGCAAGATCGATTTCGCGGTGTGGGGCTGGGTGGTGCAGAACCTCAACTACGCCAATCTCGCACGCGAGATCTGGTTCGACGCCAAGCTCGATCCGCACGTGCCCTCCTTCACCACCGTCATGCAGTGCTCGACCAGCATGGTCGGCGTGTTCGAGGCCGCCGGCATGCTGGGGCCGCGCGCGCAGCTCGCAATCTCCGGCGGCGTCGAGAGCATGACCGGCGCGCAGATTGCGCTCAGCCAGAAGCTGTCGATGTGGCTGCGCCGCGTGGTGCAGGCGCGCAGTTTTTCAAGGCGGCTGTCGGCGCTCGGCAAACTGCGGCTCGCGGACGTCAAGCTCTACATTCCGGAAGTGAAAAATCGCGTCACCGGCAAAAGCATGGGCGAGCATACCGAGGACATGGCCAAGACCTGGAATATCGGCCGCGCCGAGCAGGACGAACTGGCCTTGCAGAGTCACCAGCGCGCAATCGCGGCGCAGGATCGCGGCTTCTTCGACGATCTGATCGTTCCCGTCGACGGCGATACCAAGGACCATTTCCCGCGCCGCGACACCTCGCTGGAAAAACTCGGCAAGCTCAAGCCGGCCTTCGACCGCAAGAGCGGCAAGGGCACGCTGACCGCCGGCAACAGCTCGCCGCTGACCGACGGCGCGGCTGCAATCTGGGTCGCGACCGAGGAGGGCTTGTCGCGTTTGCCGGCCGAGACGCCGCGCGCGCGGCTTGTCGATTTCGAAATCGCCGCCGTCGATATTTTCACCGAAGGCCTGCTGATGGCGCCGGTGTCGGCCATTCCGCGCCTGCTCGCACGCAACGGCTTGAAATTCGACGACATCGCCTTGTGGGAAATCCACGAGGCTTTCGCGGCGCAGGTCGCCTGTCACATCAAGGGCCTCGAGGATAAAACCTTCGTGCGCGAGAAGGCCGGCGTCGAACACACGTTCGGCACGTTCCCGCGCGAGCGCATGAACCCGAACGGCGGCAGCGTCGCGCTCGGCCATCCGTTCGCCGCGACCGGCGCGCGCATTCTCAGCCAGGCGGTGAAGGAGCTGGCGGCCATGCCGAAGGGCAGCCGCGCCATCGTCAGCATCTGCGCCGACGGCGGGCTCGGCAGCGTCGCGCTGCTGCAGACGTGATAACGCGACAATGACAGGCAATGAGCGCTGGCGCATCGGCGCGCAAACGATCAACGGATTTTCGCAGTTTTACCGCGACTGGCAGCCGCCCGACGAAACCGGCTTGCCGGTGCTGGCGCTGCATGGTTCGCTCACGCAAAGCGGTTCGTGGATCGCGTTTGCCGAAGCGGTCGGATCGATCCGCATGCTGTGTCCGGACCAGCGCGGCTTCGGCCTGAGCGAAGACCCGGGCGGCGACTCGTGTGCCGCGTTCGCGTCGGACGCGGTGACGCTGGCGCGGGATTTGCTGCCGCCGCGCTTCGCGGTGATGGGACACTCGTTCGCGTGTTCGATCGCGCTCGAGGTTGCGCGCGCGGCCGCGGATCGCGTGGCGGCGGTGGTGCTGGTCGATCCGGTCGTGCCGGTGCGCAAGCCCGGTTCGCCGACCGCGCCGCCCGTCCTTGCGTATGCGGAGAGTTTCGCGACGCTCGCGGACGCCGAGCGTCATTTCCGCGACACGGAGGAGGGCGCATGGCCCGGCGATACGCTGGCGCGGTTCACCCGCGACGTGATGCTGCGCGATGGCGAATCCGGCCCGTGGCATCTGCCTTATACGCTCGACAGGTTGCGCCGCCTGCGCGCGTTCACTGCCTCGCCTGACAGCGATTACAAACTGCTCGCCAAGGCGAAAGACGTCCGCTGCCCGGTGCTTGTTTTTCGCGGCGGCGCGAGCAAGCGTTTCCCGGCGGAAGCCGAGCAACTTTTGGCCGAGGCGTTTCCCGCGAAGCCCGAGATCGTTGTGTGCCCGACGAGCGGACATTTTCCGGCCAACACCGAAACGGCAATCGTCGCCGAGGCGCTCAAGCGATTTCTGTCGGGGCTGAACGGATAAGAGGCATCCCATGACCACGATAAAGCGGATGTTGCGGATCGTGCTTGCGCTGTCATTCGCCGCGCTCGCGACCACCGCGCAAGCGCAAGGCGACCTTGCGCGCGCCTACAAAATCATCGCCGCGAAGAAATTCGTCGATCTCACGCACAGCTTCTCGACCGACACGCCGGTGTGGTCCGGCTTCGGGCAGGCGAAGATGACGCCAGCCGCCGATCCGAAGACGCATCGGCCGTACACGATCAAGGAGGACGGCTTCCGCACCACCTATTACGAGATGGTCGGGCAATACGGCACGCATGTCGATCCGCCGGCGCATTTCGCCGAGAACGGCATCACCATGGACGAGATTCCGCTCAAGCAGATGATCCTGCCGCTGATCGTGCTTGACGATACGCCGTATCTCGCGCGCGATCCGAACCATGCGTTTTCGCTCGACGATCTCAAGGCTTGGGAGAAGAAACACGGCCGCGTGCCGCGTGGAGCGTTCGTGGCGCTGCGGACCGACATGTACAAGGACTGGGACGCCAATCCGCAACGCTTCAAGCGCAGTCCGTTTCCGGCCTGGGCGTTCGAAACCATCAAGTTTCTCTACGAACAGCGCGGCGTGACAGCGACCGGGCACGAAGCGATGGATACCGACATCACCGACAAGATGGAGTCGGAAACCTGGATTCTCCAGCACGGTCACTACCAGATCGAGGTCATGGCAAACCTCGACAAGGTGCCGCCGAAGGGCGCGCTGATCGTGGTGACGTGGCCGAAGGTCCGAAAAGGGCTGGGCTTTCCGGCGCGCGCCTTTGCGATTTTGCCGTGACGGGCCGCTGCGGCAATCGCGTCTAGTGGAAGCCTGCGGCGAGCGACACCACTTTGGCGTCGAGTCCGGCGAAACCGTGATGGCCGCGCGCCTTGCATGGATTGCCTTCGCTGCTTCCGCCATCGACCCAGACGACACGCGCCTTGCCATGCGCCCAGCGGATGAACGGCTCGACACCGGCCGGCTGCGTGAAATGGCATCCGTCGTTGCGGTGATGGATGACCAGAGTCCGCGGCAGCGCATCCGGCGAACCGAGAATGTTCTCGACGTTCTGTCCGCCGCCCGATTCGTTGCTGAGGAAGCCGGACGTGAGCACCAGCGCATCCGGCTTCGCGCCGGCCCTGATGCCCTCGGCCGCGCGCAACGTGCCGCGGCTGGTGCCGACGACCGTGACCGGCCGCTTGATCTTCGCCATGTACGCGACGGCGCTCGCGAGATTCACGCCGGCATCGACCACCAGCACGGCCAGGCCATGCGCCTTGTAGGCGGCACGCGTGCGCACGAGCTGATTGCCTTTAAGCCGTGTGATGACGCCGCCGGGTGCGGCGCCGATCAAGCCGTCGCCGCCCGGTAACAGGATGACGCTTCCGCGCGGCGCCGCCGGCCGCAGCAACACCGCGCTCGATCCGCCGATGCTGACCGTCTCATCCGCGTAGGCAGCGCCCAATGCGCCGACGAACAAAACAGCCGCAAAACCGATGCGTACGATTGCCTTCATGGAAAATACCCCCAGCTTGTCGCTGTGACGACAATAAAGCGATGCAGCGCGGCCGAAAAGGGTTGCGCGGCGCGCGCTACCTTTTCGCGCGCAAAGCGTTGTATGGAATAGACATGACATCGCCCGGCACCAGCACCCACACCAATCGCCTCGCCGAGGCGACCAGCCCTTATCTGCTCCAGCACAAGAACAATCCGGTGGACTGGTGGCAATGGGGCCCGGACGCGCTCGCAGAGGCGAAGCGCTCGAACCGGCCGATTCTCCTGTCGGTCGGTTATGCCGCCTGTCACTGGTGCCACGTGATGGCGCACGAGTCGTTCGAGGACGACGCAACCGCGCGCGTGATGAACGAGCTTTTCGTCAGCATCAAGGTCGACCGCGAGGAGCGGCCGGACATCGACCAGATCTACATGAACGCGCTGCATCTCCTCGGCGAGCAGGGCGGCTGGCCGCTGACGATGTTCCTGACGCCGCAAGGCGAGCCGGTGTGGGGCGGCACGTATTTCCCGAAAGATTCGAAGTTCGGCCGGCCGGCTTTCAAGGACGTGCTGCGCGAGGTGTCGCGGCTGTTCCGCGAAGAGCCGGAAAAGATCGAGAAGAACCGCGCAGCGCTTCTGGCGCGGCTTGCGGATCGCGCGCGACCTGCGGGCAAGGTCGTCATCGGCATCAAGGAGCTCGACTCGGCCGCGCAGCAGGTCGGCAACATGTTCGATCCGGTCAATGGCGGTTTTCGCGGCGCGCCGAAATTTCCGCAACCGATGATGCTCGAAATGCTCTGGCGCGCGGGCTTGCGTACCGGCGACCGGCGCTTTTTCGAGATCGTGGAGCTGTCGCTCGATCGCATGAGCGAAGGCGGCATCTACGACCATCTCGGCGGCGGCTTCTCGCGCTACTCGGTCGACGAGCGCTGGCTGGTGCCGCATTTCGAAAAGATGTTGTACGACAACGCGCAACTGCTCGAGCTGCTGGCGCTCGCTTATGCGCGGACCGGCACGCCGCTGTACAAGCAGCGCGCAAAGGAAACCGTGGCGTGGCTCAAGCGCGAGATGGTGACCGGCGAGGGCGCGTTCTCCGCTTCGCTCGATGCCGACTCGGAAGGCGAGGAAGGCAAGTTCTACGTCTGGTCGAAGGCGGAGATCGTGGCGTTGCTCGGCGCCGACGACGGCCGGCTTTTCACGCATCAATACGACGTGTCGGACTCGGGCAATTTCGAAGGCCACAACATCCTCAACCGGCTGACGCGGCGCGAACGCAGCGAGGCCGACGAAGCACGGCTTGCGCCGATGCGTGAGAAATTACTGGTGGAGCGCGAGAAACGCGTGCGGCCCGGCCTCGACGACAAGGCGCTTGCCGACTGGAACGGCCTGATGATCGCGGCGCTGGTCAATGCCGGCGGGATGCTCGGCGAGCCGGAATGGGTGGAACTCGCCAGGCGCGCCTTCGAGTTCGTCGCACGCATGATGACCAAGGTCGATGCGCTCGGCCATTCGTGGCGGCGCTGGCAATTGCTGATGCCGGGGCTTGCGTCCGATTACGCCGCCATGATCCGCGCCGCGCTCGCGCTTTACGAAGCGACCGGCACGCGCGTCTATCTCGACCAGGCGGTGACCTGGCAGCACAGTTTCGACCGGCACTACGCCAACAGCAGCAATGGCGGCTACTACCTGACGTCGGACGAAGCTACCGATTTGCTGCTGCGCCCGCATGCGACCAGCGACGACGCCACGCCCAACGCCAATTCCCTCGCCGCGCAAAATCTCGTGCGGCTGGCGCTGTTCACCGGCGAGGAAAAATGGCGTGCGAAGGCCGACGCACTGATCGAGGGTGTCCTATCGGCCGCAGGCGACAACCTGTTCGCGCATGTGGCGCTCTTGAACGCACTCGATTTGCGCCTGCGCGCTGCCGAGATCGTGGTCACTGGCCGCGAGGCCAACCGTTTCGCCGCGGCTGCCCTGAAGTTGCCGTTTGTCGACCGCATCGTGCTACGGGCGCCCAACGCAGAATCGCTGCCGGCGTCGCATCCGGCGCAAGCCAAGCTTGCGTCGGGACTGGAGACCGCGGCATTCGTCTGCGTCGGCGAGACGTGTTCGCTGCCGGTCGGCAATGCGAACGACATTGCCGACGTGGTGGCCGGGATGCGAAAAAGCTCCTGACGCGCTAAGGTTTTCCAGTCGGTCTATCGCCGGGGGCGGCAGAGAACCGGAGAAAGAATGCGCACCATCCTTCCGCTCGCGGCCCTGCTCGCATTGTCATTCGCCCCAATTTCCGCCCACGCCGACGAATGGTGCGGCTTCAAGGACAAAGCCGGTTCGCAGGTCAAATGCGGCTTTTCAAGCCTGAGCGAATGCCAGC
>JBARCH010000176.1:0-1861 GCA_049793875.1 Pseudolabrys sp.
CGGCGATCGCTTCGATCGACGGAAAATCATCTTCGAAGCCCAGCTTCTTCCCGAGTTCGATCACGAATTCCCAATCCGATTTTCTCTCCGCAATAGCCGCAAGCTTGCTCGAGACATTATCCATGAAAGTTGCGCGCGGTCCCTTAATGTGGAGGTGCAAACGCGGCTCGTCGCGCTCAAGATTCGCGGCGGCCGGCAAGACAACATCCGCAATTTCAGCCGTGGGCGTCATGAAGATGTCGTGGACGACCAGAAGATCGAGGCTCTTCAATGCTTCAACGACCATCGGGGTGTTGGGATAGGTCGTTACGACATTGGTGCCGATCGCGACCAAACCCCTGACGGGATAGGGGTCGTTGGAAAGCATGGCGCGCAGCGAGGTAGGCGGATGCGCATAACCGTGCCGATTGAGCGCCTTGAACTTGCTGCCGCCGATCCGTTTAGCGGCCTGCTCTGGCGAAAGTCTTTCCTTGAGATCCGGATAAGCGAGCGGCACAGCCGGGTAAAAGACATTGCCTCCCGGGATATCGATGTTGCCGGTTATTCCCATCAGGCTGAACAGCGCGCGAACGGATTGAAACGTGTTCAAGCCGGCGTGGTCGGTCCCATTGCCGAGCACAATAGCAGCCGGCTTCGTCTTTGCGTAAAGACGCGCGGCCTTTGCAATCATGGCGGGATCGCACCAGGTAATGTCGGCGACACGATCGAGTGGATACTCTCTGGCCCTCGCCCTTAATTCCTCGAAGCCGTGGCAATATTTTTCGACGAATTCCCGGTCGTAAAGCTCCTCTTCGATAATGAGATTGATCCAGCCAAGCGCCATGGCGGCGTCAGTGCCCGGCCGAATTGGCAGCCAGATATCGACGGGGCCGGCAGAGGCCGGCCAGCGCGGATCAACGACAATATGCGACGGCTTGGAACGCAGCGCGTCCGTAAATGGCGTAAGCCCAATCAGGCCATGGTCGTTGCTGGTCCGTTTCTGTGAGCCCCATTCAACGATACATTTCGGATTGGAATAAAAATCGGGGACAACTGCACCGTCCCAGGTCTTTCCACTGAATTTTCCGGTTGCCATGATCTGGCAGGCGGCGACACGCACCGCGTAGCAAAAATAGCTGATGGCGATCACATTGGGCGTGCCGAAAACGTTGGCCAGCCGGCTGATGATGTTTGTATTGTTGAGTCCCATGCCACGGGCAAAAGCAAGTGACTCCGCGCCATAGTCCTGCTTGATCGTTTGCATCTTCGAGGCAATGTAGTCGAGCGCTTCGTCCCAACTGGCGCGCCGCCACTTGCCGCTTCCACGCTCGCCATCCCGGATGAGCGGATAGTTCAGCCTGTCAGGATGATAAACCTGATCAATCGATGGTTGGCCGGCCTTCGAGCAAAGAAGGCCCTTGTTTATCGGATGATCAGGGTCGCCAAGAACTTCAGTAATGCGTCCGTCAACGCGATGCACAATCGTACCGCACCCGCCATGACACATGCGGCAAACAACCTTGAAGCTTTCCGTGTCTTTGCCACTCGGGCTGGATTCCGGCTGCTTCGTGGCCTTCAAAACGACCGGCATGTTATTCTCCTTATTCAGGTCCTCTAAATATAAGCTCGGGAAACCTACGCAAGTTTTGAGACGTGTATTGATGCGGATCTGCTCATCAGCTCACGTTCTTTTTCATTGCTTGGCAGCCAAATCCCGATTTCGCCGCAGCACGAGAAGTTCCGACATCTCGTGAACCCTCCGTAAATCACCGCCCAGCGACGAACGCATCGCGGCGCCTTTGCGCGAAACGCGCTTGCCGTCGGCAGTGACAATTCTTTCGACAATAAAATTTCTTAAATCCAACCAGGAGTCTCACGCCAA
>JBARCH010000177.1:0-11158 GCA_049793875.1 Pseudolabrys sp.
TTCGAGACGCTGTATGGGCATTATTTCGACCGCGTGATTCCCGTGGACGCCAAACAGGTGCTGGAGAAATCGGTCGCGCGCTATCTCGCCAATATCGACGGCACCGCGCGCAAAGACGGCGAATAAGGAAGGCGAACGATATGGCGCTCCCATCGCGCATCGAAGGTTTTGCCATCGTTTCCGAGGACGGAATGCTGGCGGATTCGAACGGCATCATGCCCGACTCGCTCAAATTCGAGGCCGACAAGCATTATTTCGAGGACGGCATGGACACGGTGGACGCCGCCATCAACGGCCGCCACTCGCACGAGCAGCAGCCGCATTCGCCGCGCCGCCACCGCATCACCGTCACCGGCGGCATCAGGGCCATCGCGCCCGATCCGGAAAATCCGACCGGCATTTTATGGAATCCGTCCGGCGCCTCTTTCGAAGAAGCATGGACCGCGCTCAAGATCGGCAATGGAAGCCTCGGCGTCGTCGGCGGCACGTCGGTGTTCGGGATGTTTCTCGACACGTATGACGCGTTTCATCTGACGCGCGCGCCCGGCATCCGGCTTCCCGGCGGCCGTCCGGTTTTTCCCGATGTCCCGCGCCTGACGCCCGAGCAGGTGATGGCGCAGCACGGTCTGACACCCGGCCCGCGCGACGTGCTCGACGCCGCGCGCGGCATCACCGTCACCGTCTGGCGGCGTGCAAAATAAACCGGCTGCACAGATGTTCTGTAGGGCAACCGCGCGGCCTGCCATGCGCGCCATGTGTGGAAATACCGATAGCGCTAGTGCGCACGCGGATGATCCCCGTTGTGGCGGATGAAAGCCGGCTTAATCCGATTGCAAATCAATATTCATACGGATGCCGCGCACGGACGCGCGCGGCGGGAATTCCGCGCGGACGAAGACCTATTCGTCCTTGTCGTCGTCGTGCTTGCCGCCGAGTTGCTTGAGCTTGGCGAACACCGCGCCGACGTCGAGTTCGGCCGGCTTCTTTTCCTCGGCCGCCGCGGCTTCGGCTTCCTTCTTCGCGGTGGTTTCCGCGGCAGGCAGCAGCGTCGCGCCGGTGTCGGCTTGCGCCGGCTTTTCCTTGTTGGCGCGGTTCACCTCGAAATCGAGATCGAGCTGCGAGCACAGGCCGAGCGTCACCGGGTCCATCGGCGCGAGACTGGCGGCATTCCAGTGCGTGCGCTCGCGGATTGCGGAGATGGTGGATTTGGTGGTGCCGACGAGCCGCATGATGGCGGCGTCCTTGAGTTCGGGATGATTGCGCACCAGCCAGAGAATCGCGTTCGGCCGGTCCTGGCGGCGCGACACAGGCGTATAACGCGGACCCTTCTTGCCGCCGCTGCGCTGCTCGCTGCCCGACAGCGCCACCTTGGAGGCCGCCAGCTCCAGCTTTTGATTCGGGTCGGCTTCCGCCGCGCTGATCTGCTCGCGGGTGAGTTGCCCGGTCTGGATCGGGTCGAGACCCTTGATGCCTTGCGCGGCGTCGCCGTCGGCGATGGCCTTCACCTCGAGCGGGTGCAGCTTGCAGAAGTCGGCCACCTGGTCGAACGAGAGGGAGGTATTGTCCAACAGCCACACGGCGGTTGCCTTCGGCATAAGGGGCGCTGGGGTCGACATGGCAAATCTCCTCTAGGCTCCGCCCGCCCGTCCGGGCGAAGCACCAGATCATCGACGATGATCGGAAAGTGGCCGGAATATAGGCAGACAGGGGTCTGCACGCAACCGGCAACGGCTTGACAGGGCGGGCCGCTGCGGCCCAATTCGGGGTCGCTGCGCCGAAACGCCGATTCAGAGGACGTCATGACGGGTTCCGCCCCGGAAAAGCCCGCGCTCAAGGTGCTGTTGTGCTCGCCGCGCGGTTTCTGCGCCGGCGTCGTGCGCGCGATCGAGTCGGTGGAACGGGCCTTGGCGCTGTACGGGCCGCCGGTCTATGTGCGCCATGAGATCGTGCACAATCGTTACGTCGTCGACAGCCTGCGCGCCAAGGGCGCGATCTTCGTCGAGGAACTCGACGAAGTGCCGGATAACGGCACGCCGGTGATTTTTTCCGCGCACGGTGTGCCGCGCGCGGTGCCGGACGAGGCGCAGCGCCGCAACCTGTTTGCGCTCGACGCGACCTGTCCGCTGGTCACCAAGGTTCATCGCGAGGCCGAGATTCATTTCCGGCGCGGGCGCGAAATCGTCTTGATCGGGCACGCCGGCCACCCCGAAGTCATCGGCACCATGGGCCAGCTCCCCGCCGGCGCGGTGCGCCTGGTCGAGACGCTGGCTGACGCCGCGACATTCGCGCCGAAGGACGAAAGCAAACTTGCCTATGTGACGCAGACGACGCTGTCGGTGCACGATACCGCCGCGATCGTGGAACTCCTGAAGCTGCGCTTTCCGCAGATCGTCGGCCCATACAAGGAAGACATCTGCTACGCCACCACCAACCGGCAGGAAGTGGTCAAGCGCGTCGCGCCGGTCGTTGACGCCATGATCGTGGTCGGCTCGCCGAACTCATCGAATTCGCAGCGGCTGAAGGAAGTCGCCGAGCGCGCCGGTTGCCCGCGCGCCATGCTGGTGCAGCGTGCGGCCGATATCGACTGGAACAGGTTCAACGAGGTCACTTGTCTCGGTATTACCGCCGGCGCTTCCGCGCCGGAAATTCTGGTTGAGGAGATCATCGACGCCTTCGCGCTGCGTTACGCGGTGAATGTGGAAACAGTGTCGGCCGCCGAGGAGGGGGTGTTCTTCCCGTTGCCCCGCCCGTTGCGGGAGAGCCAGGCGGCGGAGTAGCGCCACATGGCCGTCTATACCGACGTCACGGCGGAAGATCTGACCCGCTTTCTCTCCGGCTACGATATCGGCGCGTTGCTCGCCTACAAGGGCATCGCCGAGGGCGTGGAGAATTCCAATTTCCTCGTCCATACCTCGCGTGGCAATTACATCCTGACGCTCTACGAGAAGCGGGTCGCGGCCGGCGATCTCCCGTTTTTCCTCGGGCTGATGGAGCATCTTGCGAGCCGCGGCATCACCTGTCCGCAACCGGTCAAGAACAAAAAGGACGGCGTGCTCGGCAAGATAGCGGGACGTCCGGCGGCGATTGTCACGTTCCTCGATGGCATGTGGATCAGGCGGCCCGCTGCTGGCCATTGCGCTGCCGTGGGTGAGGCGCTTGCGAAACTGCATCTCGCCGGCGCGGACTTTGCGAAGAAGCGGCCGAATTCGCTGTCGGTCGATAGCTGGCGTGCGCTTTACGATCAGGCCAAGGGTCGCGGCGACAACGTGAAGCCGGGGCTTTGCGACGCCATCGCCAAGACGCTCGACAAGCTCGAACAAACCTGGCCGCGCGACCTGCCGCAAGGCGTCATCCACGCCGATCTGTTTCCGGACAACGTCTTTTTCCTGGGCGATAAATTGTCGGGACTGATCGACTTCTACTTCGCCTGCACCGACACGCTCGCTTACGACGTGGCGATCTGCCTCAATGCCTGGTGCTTCGAGAGCGATCATTCCTACAACGTCACCAAGGGCCGTGCGTTGCTCAAAGCCTATACGAAGACACGCGCGCCCAGCGCGGCGGAGAAAGAGGCCTTGCCGCTTTTGGCGCGTGGCGCGGCGTTGCGGTTTTTGCTGACGCGGCTCGTCGATTGGCTGGCGGTGCCGAACGGCGCGCTGGTGCGGCCGAAAGATCCGCTCGAATATTTCCGCAAGCTGCGCTTCCACCAATCGGTGAAGAGCGTGCGCGATTACGGCATCGATTAGCGCATGATCCCGAAAAGCGGGAACCGGCTTTCGGATAAGATCATGCGCAAAGAAAAAGGCCCTATGTCTGAGCAGCGGGTTACCATTCACACTGACGGCGCATGCTCGGGCAATCCGGGACCGGGCGGCTGGGGCGCGATCCTGGCGTTTGGCGACACCGAGAAAGAGCTTAAGGGCGGCGAGCCGCATACCACCAACAACCGCATGGAACTGATGGCGGCGATCTCTGCGCTCGAAGCGCTGAAGCGCCCGTGTACGGTCGATCTCTACACCGACAGTGAATATCTGCGCGGCGGCATCACCGGCTGGATCAAGGGCTGGAAGCGCAACGGCTGGCGCACCGCAGACAAGAAGCCGGTGAAGAATATCGATCTATGGCAGCGGCTCGACGCCGCGCTCGGCGAGCACAAGATTCAGTGGCACTGGGTAAAGGGCCATGCCGGTCACGCCGAGAACGAACGCGCCGATCAGCTTGCGCGCGAAGGCCTGGTTGCCGCGCGCGCCGGTGCCATCGGTGCGATGAAGACAAAATAAAATCCGGGCCCCGCGCGTCGGCGCGAGCCCGGATCGACGAAAAAATCAGATTTGCGCGAGTAGCGCCTGTCCGCCGGAAATGTCGCATTTGCCCGGCGCGTCTTCGATGTTGAGCTTTTTCACCACACCGTCTTCGACCAGCATGGAATAGCGCTTCGAGCGCGTGCCGAGGCCGTTGCCCGAGCCGTCAAATGCCATGTCGACGCCCTTGGCAAAATCGCCGTTGCCGTCGGCGAGGAAGTCGACCTTGCCGCCGGCATTGCTGGCCTTCTTCCACGCTTCCATCACGAACACGTCGTTGACGCCGGTTACCGCGATGGTGTCGACGCCCTTGCTCTTGAACGCGTCGGCGTTGTTCAGGAAGCTCGGCAGATGCAAGTTGTTGCAGGTCGGCGTGAAGGCGCCGGGGACGGCGAAAAGCGCGACCTTCTTGCCTTTGAAGATTTCGTCGGTCGACCGGGGCTTCGGGCCTTCCGCCGTCATGACGCGAAAACTCACGTTTGGCAATTTGTCGCCGACCTTGATGGGCATGTTCGTCCTCTCGCGTTGCTGATTGAAATTTATTGAATGGCAAACTAGCCCGGCGGAGCGGCGCTAGTCGAGGTGGGTCTTGACCTCGGCAGCCTTGTCGCCACGCACGACCGTGAACGTCAAGTCCGCGGGCTTTTTGGGATCTGTGCCCGGCGGCAGGCCGTCGAGTTGGAAGGAAAAATACGCCCGTCCGGGCGGCGCGCCCAGCGCGGGCTTCGGGATAGGCAGAGCCCATTCGGGGGTTGGGCCCTCGACAAAAAGATGAAGTTCGCCGTCGGGCGGCGATGCGGGAAGATCGACCAGAATGAGCGGCTTTTTTGCGTCGTTCGCGCGGCTGACCTTCAATCCGGCCCGTGAAACGGGAAGCGGCTTCGGCACGCGCGCTTCCGCTGCAGACAGCGCCCTGTCCTCGGTACTCGCGTTATTGCCGAGTTTCAATTCCGTACGCGCTTCGACCGGCACGCACATTTTCTCGCATACCGCGTATTCGATCTTCAACCGCAGCGTCACAGGCTTGCCTGCCTGCTTCGGTGTCACGCGCACGGGAAACACCACATCTCCCTTGTAGCCAAGGATGGTGCCGGATTCGTCGGTGAAAGCACGCGGCACCGGAAACTGGACCGTTGCATTCGCGAGGTTGTCGGAGCCGTCGAATGTGAAGCGCGGCGGTACACCGGAGTCGCCGGGGTAGCGCCAATAGGTATGCCATCCCGGTTGCAGCTTGATTTCGATGCCCGCGCGCGCGGCGCCGGCACTGGGCGAACCGGCGATCAACCGGACGGCCGAACGCAGATCGTCCGCCCAAGGCGACGCGTCGGCGGCGCGTGCCGGGTTGGACAGGCCGGCGAACGCGAGACACGCGCCACATGCGGCGACGGTCAAACTCAGAGAACGCAGGGAATCTTGCGTGCAGGTCATGAGGCGGGATTTAGGCAAAAGATGGCGCGCGCGCCACTGAATTCATTGTGAGCAACCGGTGAGAGGCGACACCGTATGCCGGCGATTCCGCCATAATTGCATCGTTAAATCCCGAAGAACGCGGGAACGGCTGGGGCCGCTCCCGCGTTCGTCTTGATGCAAATCGTCGCGTTCACAATTCCCGACTGACCGGATAACCTCTTGTCATGAAGCTGGCACGCAAATCTTCCGGCAAAAAGGCCGTCCGCGGTTTTCTCGATGGGCAAATGCTCATTGCGATGCCGGCCATGGGCGACGATCGGTTCGAACGCGCGGTGATTTACGTTTGCGCGCATTCGAGCGAAGGCGCGATGGGTATCATCGTCAATCAGGCGGCCGGCAATATCAGCTTTTCGGAGTTGCTCGTGCAGCTCGATGTTGTCCCGGAGGCCGACCGGATCGAATTGCCGGTGCGGGCGGATGCCGTGAAAGTGCTCAAGGGCGGCCCGGTTGAGACCGGGCGCGGCTTTGTCCTTCATTCGGCGGATTTCTTCATTCAGGATTCGACGTTGCCGATCGACGAAGGCATTTGCCTCACCGCCACGCTCGACATCCTCAAGGCGATCGCGCGCGGCACCGGGCCGGCCAGCGCGATTTTGGCGCTTGGCTACGCCGGCTGGGCGCCTGGCCAACTCGAAACCGAAATCCAGCAGAACGGCTGGCTGCATTGTGCAGCGGATTCCGATCTGATTTTTGGGACCGATATCGAACGTAAATACGACAAGGCGATGCGCAAGATCGGCATCGACCTCAGCATGCTGTCGAGCGATTCCGGACACGCCTGACAATCAACGCGCCATTTCCATCCTGTCGCTGACCAGAAGATCGCGTGCCTTTTCCGCGGTCATGGGCTCGCCGAAGGCAAAGCCCTGCGCGTATTCGCAACCAAGCTGGTAAAGCTCGACGGCGTCGGAATCGGTTTCCGCGCCTTCCGCCACCACTTCCATGCCGAGATCGTGCGCGAGCGCGATGATCGAGCGCAGGAGAATGGGCCGCGTCCCGCGCGTGGTGGTGCGCACGAACGACTGGTCGATCTTGATGGTGTCGAACGGGAATCGCTGCAAATAAGACAGCGAAGAATGCCCGGTGCCGAAATCGTCGAGCGAAAGACCGGCGCCCAGTTCCTTGATGCGCGTGAGCATCTGCGCGGCGTGCTCGGGGTTTTCCATCACCAGCGATTCGGTCAATTCGAGCTTGAGCGTGCCGCGCGCGACAGCCGAGCGCGCCAGCACCGTGCGCAAATCCTGAATGAGATCGTGCCGCAGCAATTGCCGCGACGAGACATTGACGCTGGCGAACACAGGGTCGCGTGTGCGCGCCAGACGCTGCCAGATCGCGAGTTGCCGCGCAGTACGGTCAAGCACGAACAGGCCAAGATCGACGATAAGGCCGATTTCTTCTGCAATCGAAATGAATTCCACCGGCGAGAGCCGGCCGAGTTTCGGGTGATCCCAGCGCGCAAGCGCTTCAAAGCCGGCGACCACGCGATCCTCGAGCCGCACGATCGGCTGATAAAGAATGGTGATTTCCTCGCGCTCGATAGCGCGGCGCAATTCGGATTCAAGCGCCAGCCGGTCTGTCTTGCGCGAGCGCATCGCCGGCTTGAACACTTCGATGCGGTCGCCGCCGATGCGCTTGGCGTGGAACATCGCCAGTTCGGCGTCCTTGAGCACTTCTTCCGGCCGGTGCGGCTGGTTGTCGGCAAGCGCAAGACCGATCGAGGCGGTAAGGAATATCTCGCGGTCGTTGAAGGCAATCGGCGCGCGCAGCGTGCGGCGAACCATCTCGGCAAAAGCGACGATGTGCGTTGGTTCGCGCTCGGAGACAAGGATCAGGGCGAACTGATCTCCCGACAGCCGCGCCAGCGTGTCCTGAGGCTTCAACAGGCGCGCCAGCCGCCGCGCGATCGTGAGCAGAATCGAGTCACCGACCGCGATGCCGACCGAGTCATTGACCTGCTTGAAGCGATCGAGATCGATCACCAACACCGATGGCCGGATGTCCGGATTGGAGCGTGCAAACGCAAAGCCCGCTTCCATGCGGTCGAGAAACAGTTCGCGGTTGGGCAGACCGGTCAGGTTATCGTGCACCGCATCGAACAGCAGGCGTTCCTCGGCATTCTTGAATTCGGTGACGTCGGTCAGCGTGCCGATCAGCCGCACGACTTCGCCGTCCGAACCGACAACCGGCCGTGCCTTCAGTGTGAACCACAGATAATGCCCGTCGGCGCTCCGCAGGCGGAAGTCCTGCATCAACCGGCCGCGCCGCTGCTCGACCACACTGTCGAGCGAGGCGCGGAAGCGATCGCGGTCGAGCGGATGCAGCACATCGAGCCAACTCGCCGCCGATCCTTCCAGGGCGCCGCGCTTGAGGCCGAGAACGTGCTCGGTCTCCGGGCTCGTGAAAACCTTGTCGGCGGAAACGTCCCAGTCCCAGATCAGGTCGCCGGAGCCCGTCAGCGCCAGCGCGCGGCGCTCGACGTCGGAGACGATGCCGTGCGTGATGCCGCCGGCGAAAGCGTGCTGCATCACCGTGAAACCGATCAACATCACGATCAGGACGAGGCCTCCGAGCAAAGCAGGGCCGATGATGTCGTTTGTGACGATGCCGAGCACCGCAAGGCTTGCCGCCACCACCCAGACGACCAGCAGCAGCCAGGTCGGGATCAGCAGCACGGCACGATCGAAGCCGTGGATCGCGAGATAGACGACCAGGCCGAACCCGAACACGGCAATGCCGGCAAGCGACATGCGCGCAATGCCGGAAGCGATAGCGGGATCGAATACGGCTACGGCGATCAGCGCCGCAAGCCCGACCAGCCAGGCGATGGCGATGTGCGCGTAGCGAACGTGCCACCGATTGAGATTGAGATAGGCAAACAGGAAGACGAGCAGCGTGCCGGACAGGATTGCTTCACCGCACGCGCGCCAGACACGCTCGGCGCCGGCCGACATGTCGAAGACCTTGCCCCAGAATCCGAAATCGATGCCGATATAGATCAGCACCGCCCAGCCGAGCGCGGCGGCGGCGGGGAACATCACGCTGCCTTTCACCACGAACAGAATGGTCAGGAACAGCGCCAGCAAGCCAGCGATGCCGATGACGATGCCGTAATACAGCGTGAAGGAATTGATCTTGTCCTTGTACGCGTCGGGCTCCCACAAATAGATCTGCGGCAGCTTGTCGGTGCGCAACTCGGCGACGAACGTGATGACGGTACCGGGATCGAGCGTGATGCGGAAGATATCGGCGGTGGCGCTGTCTTGCCGCTCGGGCCGGTCGCCGGAACTTGGCGTGATCGCGGCGATGCGCGAAATGCCGAGATCGGGCCAGAACAGGCCGGAGCCGACCATGCGGTAATGAGGTACGACGATCAGCCGGTCGATCTGCTCGTCGCTATTGTTGGTGAGGGCGAACACCGCCCAGTTGGTGCCGCCTTCGCGGCCGCGCACTTCGATGCGGCGCACGATGCCGTCGGCGCCCGGCGCAGTCGAAACCTGGATGCGGTCGCTTTCGGTTTTCTGCCGCTCGGTTGCGTCGGTGAGGTCGATCGCGGGGGCATCGACGCGGACATTGACGGCTTCGACCGCCTGCGCGGTGCGCACGCTCAGGAGTGGCGCTGCAAGCGCCACGGCAAATGCCAAAGCTGTCACGCAACGCGTGATTTTCAAGCGACGACCCCCGCGCGCAGCTGCGCTGTCAAACCTGCCCGCCAAGAGCCGACGGCGAAAAATGTCAGCAACCAACTGGACCTGCCCGATCTAGGCCTCGACATTACGCCGTTTTCGCGGCCCGCCGTCCATGCCGGGTGCGGCAATGGTTAGCGCCCCGCGTATCTGCCGTTGCAGGTTTTACAGTACCATCAAAGGGTTAGGACGATCTTACCGATGTGGGCGCTGGATTCCATGCGGGCGTGTGCTTCCGAGGCTTTGGCGAATGGAAAGGTCGAATCGATCACCGGCTTGATCTTGCCGGCTGCGATCAGTGGCCAGACCTTCTCTTCGAGGCCGCGCGCAATTTCCGCCTTTTCGGCGACCGTGCGCGGGCGCAGCGTCGAGCCGGTATGGTGCAGCCGCTTGCGCATCAGGGTCGCGAAATTGGCGGTCGCCTTTGGCGAACCGGTGAAAGATACCTGCGCGATGGTGGCGCCGTCAGCCGCGGCATTGTAATTGCGATCGACATAATCGCCGCCGACGATGTCGACGATAAGGTTCGCGCCCGCGCCACCGGTCGCCTCTTGCGTCACGGCGACAAAGTCCTCGGTCTTGTAATTCACCGCCACGTCGGCGCCGACTTTCTTCGCCGCCGCGCATTTTTCCGCCGAGCCTGCGGTGGTGACGACCTTGGCGCCGAAGCCTTTGGCCAGCATGATCGCGGTGGTGCCGATGCCGGAGGTGCCGCCGTGCACCAGAACCCAATCGCCGGGTTTCACGGTCGCGCGCATGAACATGTTCACCCAGCAGGTGAAAAATGTTTCCGGAATGGCGGCGGCCTCGATCATCGAAAGCTGCGGCGGTATCGGCAGCGCATGCGATTCATAGGCAAGGCAATATTGCGCGTAGCCGCCCCCGACGACGAGCGCACAAACTTTATCGCCGAGCTTCCAGCGCTTGACGTCGGGTCCGACCGCGGCAACTTGGCCGGCGATTTCGAGGCCGGGAATGTCGGTCGCGCCTTTCGGCGGCGGATAAGTTCCCTGGCGCTGGCGCACGTCGGGGCGGTTGACGCCCGCTGCCGCGACCTTGACCAGAATTTCGCCAGCACCCGGCGCCTGAACTGCGCGTTCTTCCGGCACCAGCATCTCCGGCCCGCCGGCGGCCTTGATTCCGATTACGGTCATGCGGGAGGGAAGCGCTGTCATCGGTTCCTCGGTCTTTTGCGTGCCAATGGTGTTTGTTTAGGCGGGTGGCCGTGGTGTGACAACCCGGCCCTGTAGGGTTAGATTTTCCGGGTTGGAGCCACGCCCATGCCGGTGATCGACGAAGACGACAGGCCGAAAAAAAAGATCGCGCACGAGATCGGCCAGGATCTGACGCTGCTGTCGGTGGAGGAACTCGGCGCACGGGTGCAACTGCTGCACGACGAGATTGCGCGCCTCGAGGCCGACATGACGCGCAAGCGCGCATCCCGTTCGGCGGCCGATCAATTCTTCAAGCGTTAGGGTGCAGGCGGCGGAATATGGTTAACACGAAAAGCGCGGTCGAATTCGAATTCTTAACGTGTCGTTAAGCTTTCTCGTTCATTACTGTGTTTGTCCATCTTCATGGACATTGAGTGGCTCCTGTCCACTCTGTTTGACGCCTCCCTGTTATCAACTTCGAGCCGCCGGCGACGGCGGCTCCTTTTTTTGTCTCGTTTCGGGACAGCTGCCGCCGTCCGCGGCCTATGTG
>JBARCH010000178.1:0-12037 GCA_049793875.1 Pseudolabrys sp.
TTCCTGGCGTACGGCGACAAGCTGCCGGCCGGAAAGCGCGCCGGCATCTGCACGTCGTCGGGCGGCGCCGGTGTCTGGATGGCGGATGCCTGCGTCAATGCCGGCCTCGACGTCCCCGAACTCGATAAAGCAACTCGTGCTGAGATCGACGCGCAAATCCCGTCTTACGGCACCTCGCAAAATCCCGTCGATTCGACAGCGCAGGGCGTGCACAAGCTCGGCTACGCGGAATTCGCGCGGCTCGTCGCGAAGTCGCCGCTGATCGATGGCGTGATGGTGGTCGTGACCGCGCGCCGTTCGGCGTTTCTGGAAAACGATCTGCAACGGCTGAAGGATCTCGCGCGCAATTCCAGCAAGCCTGTGTTCATGTGGACCTATACCTTGCCATCGGACCGCAGCGTCGAAATTCTCAATGAAGCCGGTTACCCGCTGTTCACCAACGTGCAGAGCTGCGCGCGCACCATGCGCGTCATGGCGGACTATCGTGTTTTCCGCGAACAATTCCTGAAACGATCCAAAGTTGACGCGCCTGTACCGCCGGATCGCAAATCCGTCAGTACGATGCTGGCGGCGGCGGGACCGGTATTGACCGAATGGCAGGCGCGGCCGTTGCTCGCAGTCTACGGCATCGGCAGCGGCAATACGGGTCAACTTGCCCGCTCGGCCGCCGAGGCCGAAGCTGCGGCGAAGAAAAATGGCGGCGCCGTTGCGCTCAAGGTCCAATCCGTGGATATCCCGCACAAGACCGAGGCCGGCGCGGTCGCCCTCAATCTCGCGGCAGAAGCAGTGCATGCCGGTTATGAACGCATTCTCGCCGCCGCGAAAAAGCACGCGCCGCACGCGCGCATCGACGGGATTTTGGTGCAGCCAATGGCAGCCTCCGGGCGCGAGGTCATTCTCGGCATCAACCGCGATCCACAATGGGGGCCGCTGCTGATGGTCGGACTCGGCGGGGTATTGGTGGAAGCGCTCGGCGACGTCGCACTGGCGCCCGTGCCGCTCGATCACGTCGCGGCGCGCGCGCTGATCGCGCGGCTCAAGGGTGCGCAGATTCTCGGCCCGCATCGCGGCTTGCCACCGGCCGACACCGAAGCGCTCGCCGATCTCATGGTGAAGCTGTCGCATTTCGCAGCCGATCACGCCGATGAGATTGCGGAGATCGATCTCAACCCGGTCATCGTGCATGCGCAAGGTGACGGCATCTCGGTCGTAGACGCCTTGATCGTGAAGCGCACACTGCAAGCCGCCCAGAACACCGCTGCCGAATGAAGGAAAATTTGCATGGGCCCGTTCAAGGATATCGCCGTCGGAAAGTCAGGCCACGTTGCGCTGATCGAGATCAGGCGGCCGCCCAATAACTTCTTCGACATCGCACTGATCCAGGAAATCGCCGGCGCGCTCGAAGCGCTCGACGAGGACGTTGAGTGTCGCGCGGTCGTGCTCGCCTCGCAGGGAAAATCGTTTTGTGCCGGCGCCAATTTTGGCGACGGCAGCGCCCTCGACAAGGACGGCCAGCGCGTCGACCGCGATATCGCGGTCAACCATCTTTATATTGAAGGCAACCGCCTCTTCCGCACCAGGAAACCGATCGTTGCCGCGATCCAGGGCGCGGCGGTCGGCGGCGGTCTCGGCCTTGCGATGGTGGCGGATTTTCGCGTCGCCTGCCCCGAAGCGCGCTTCGTCGCGAACTTCACACGGCTCGGTTTTCATCCCGGCTTCGGACTGACGGTGACGCTGCCGGCGGTGATCGGTGCGACCAATGCCGCGCTGATGTTCTACACCAGCCGCCGCGTCAACGGCGAGGACGCGCACAAGATGGGTCTTGCCGATGTACTGGTGCCGCTCGATCATGTGCGCGAGGCGGCGATGAAATTTGCCGCCGAGATCGCGGAGAACTCGCCGCTCGGCCTGGTCGCAACACGGGCGACCATGCGCGGCGACATCGCCGGCCGCGTGCGCAAGGCGACCGATCATGAATTGAAAGAGCAGACCCGGTTGCGCAAGACCGACGATTTCAAGGAAGGCGTGAAAGCGACGTCGGAGCGGCGCGTGCCGAATTTCACCGGACGGTAGTTCTTCGACGGATCGAGACAAAGCAGAGCCGGAGATAACGCGACACTAATCCTCTGCTCCGCTCGATCCGCCGAAGTCGGGGGTCGTCAGATCCCTTTGAGATATTCGACCAGATCCTTCTTGTTCGCCTCACTGAGATTGAGTTTGAACTGGTCGTTGTAGTGGTTCACGACGTCGAGCAGCGTCGCGAAGCGTCCGTCGTGATAGAAGCCGCCCTTTTCGTGGCTCCACAGACCGGCGAGCGGCGCCGTGCGATACATGTGGGTCGGCGAACGATCGGCCTGGAACGAGTCCACGCCCATTTCTTCCGGCGTGTGCAAGTTCTGTCCCGGTTCAGTGAAGAGCGGCGGCACGTGGCACGTCGCACATTTCGCGGAACCGTCAAACAGCGCCTTTCCGCGCTGGAAGGCAGCCTTGTTGTACGAACCCGCCGGGGCTTTCGGCGCGGGTATCGCCAACTCGTAGAAATGCAACGCGGCGAGTTTGCCGGTCAGTCTGTCCGGCTTGCCGCGAGCGTTCCATTCGCCGCTCTTTGCCGAAACGGGGTACTGATCCTTATTGGCGAGCCGCGCGTCGAAGAACGTCCCCGAACCATGCATTTCGGTAGCGCCGACATAGGCATTCCAGTACGGCACCGAGCCGAAGCCGGTCCAGGTATGAAGATTGACGCCGGCGAGACCGAAAGCAGGCGGGATAAGCGTACCGGCCTGCTTGCCGTCGGGACGAAACGCCTTGCCGTCCTTGTCGAGTTCGGCGTCGAAACGGCCCGGACCCCAACTGGCGAGCACTTTCTTCACGGTCGCGGCGTCGACGCCGAGCAGATCGGTGAAAGGCTTGAGATTCGGCGCCAGCGAAATGATCGCGCCAACGTTCAAGTCGCGGTTGGCCCATCCGTCCAGACGCTTGCCGATACCGGGTGCGAATGAATTGTCGACGGTCGAGTGGCAAAACGCGCACTGGATGCCCATCGATTTGACGCTGCCGTCGCGATTGGTGAAAGCCGTGACACCCACGACTGCATTCAGCTTGAGCAGCGCAATCGTCGTCGCCGGATCGTCGAGATTCACTTTTCCGGCCGCGATCTGCTTCTTCAGGGCGGCAGGCAGCGCATCGACATCGACCTTGAGGCCAACCGCGAGCGCGGTCTTCGGCGAAACGCCGGGACCGACGCCGCCGTTCTTCTCGCCCGCGATCGCCTTGTGCAGTTGAAGCGTGTCGCCCCAGAATTTTTCGCTGCCGAACGTGTCATAACGGAAGGTCTTCTTGCCCTCCTCCATCATCGATTGCGCATAACGTGCGATATCGCCGTCGAATCCCTTTTTGGGAGCGGCGGCGTAAGACATCACGGCTCCGGACATAACGGCTACGCCGATGGCCGCGGCGCTCAGGTTCTTAAGCTGCATCGTCACCCTCCCATGCTTATGCAAAATTCAATCAAATGGACTTCCTCCTTCGCCGTGCATCGTGACGGCGACAGCCATCGGGCTAACACCACTGGCAGGGGTTTGATGCCGCGACCGTCGGAAGGTTTCAGCATGGGCGGCGATGCAGACATGCGTGTCGCGCGACGGTATGAATCCACCGTGCACAGAAGGATGACCCGGCATTGCCGATCAATCGGCGGACTCGTACAGTCGCCCTATTCAGTTACCGGCCGCGTGTCCTTCCGCAACAAATCAGCAATATGCAGGCGCCGACAACGCCAATGCCAACCCAAGGGGATAATGGATGCCGCTGCGAACGACCTCGACACTGACTTTGGCTGGACTGTCATTGACTGCGTGTCTCGCCGCGGTGCCCGCTTTGGCGCAGCAACAATCCAACGTTCCCGCCACCGGCAGCGACTGGCGCGTGGAATGCACAAACAGCGGGAAGACACTGGATTGCCGGGTATTTTCCGAAGTCATTGAAAGCAAGAGTCGCCAGATCATCACGACACTGACCATCCGCTATCCGCAGGAAACAAAGAAGCCGGTCATGATGATTCAGGTCCCTCTCGGTGTCCTCGTTACGAAAGCGATCACCGTCGCCGTCGACAACGGCCGGCCGGAGCAATTGATGATTCAGACCTGCACGCAATCCGGCTGCGCCGCGGGCAACCAGATTCCCGAGCCGCTGATCGCATCGATGAGCAGCGGCAAGGAGCTCAAAATCGTGTTCTATAACGTCAACAGCCAGCCGGTGACGGTGACGATGCCGCTCGCCGGCTTTGCGCTCGCCTACAACAAGGTCAAAGGCTGAAGCGTTAGCGCGCGAGGCGTACGGCAGCCGTTGGGTTTGGGCAGAAGAAGTCACCCAATTCAGGCCATAGCCACGATTACATGTGCCTGAATTTTGGCGGCGACCTCGCCAGTGCCATGTCTGTCTTCAATCGCGGATGCGGCGTAATCGGTCGCAGCTTCCAGTTTTCCCGCCTCTCTGGCTTCGATCTCGTTGCGAAGAAGAGTTCCCTGACAATAAGCAACGGCCGGAAGGCGCGGCGAGGATGCGCGGCTTTGTTCGGCTCTCGTCTCGATCACCACACGGGAGAAACCTGCGTCCTCCAGATCGCGACGGATCAGTGCCGCATCGTGGTAGCCGTGCGGCGTGCGCGCCAGAAAGCGTGGCGGATCGTTCGGAAAGATCCTTGCGAGCGCATTCGTCACATCGTCCGCAAATACATTCTCCTCGATGCGATCCCATACGCTGAATAGAAAATGTCCTCCGGGCTTCAGGACTCGCTTTGCTTCCCGGTAGGCAGATGAGCGGTGGGGAAAGAACATCGCGCCGAACTGGCAACAAACGAGATCGAAGGCCGCATTTTCAAACGGTAGCGCCATCGCATCCGCCTGGCGCCATTTGATGCGGCTGTCGGGAGGTTGTCGCGACGCGGCGTAGTCGAGCATCGGCTGGTTGAGATCGGTTACGGTATAGCTTGCGCCGGGGGACAGTTTTGGCGCCAATGCGCGTGTGACAACCCCGGTGCCCGCGGCAATTTCCAAAACGGCGCTTGGCGACAAGGACGCTGCGCGTCGTGCAATATCCGCGGCGTACGGCTCGAAAATCAACGGCACCATATGGCGGTCGTAGTTTTCCGGAATCGAGCCGGCGAACACCTTATCGGTTTCCAGCATTGCTATCACCCGCTGCCCGTTTAAGGGCTTGCGAGACTAGCATTTAATTGTCTGCTTTGGGTCGTTTCGAGCGAGAACCGGTACTATCGTGTAATGGTTCGAATTCTGCCCGGTGAAGTGGCGCGCCGGAAGGGATTCGAACCCCTGACCCCCAGATTCGAAGTCTGGTGCTCTATCCAGCTGAGCTACCGGCGCCAGCCGCCGTTATACTGAGTTCGAGATAAGACGCCTACGAAAAAGGGGTCTCCCGCGCGGGCGGGGAACCGCGTGAGACGCACCATGGCGGACATCTAAACAATACGAAGAAAGCACGATGGACGAGAAAACCAGGCATGATCCCGACGCGGGTTTCGAGCCGGCGTTTGCGCCGCCGCAGCACGCCTGCGACGCGCATTTCCATGTGTTCGGGCCGGCCGAACGTTACCCGTACGGGGCCGACCTTCGTTACAAACCGCCGCACGAACCTTTGGAAGCCTATCTCAAGCTCGCGCAACGCATCGGCTTTACCCGCTTCGTGTTCGTGCAGCCGAGCGCCTACGGCTTCGACAATTCCTGCATGCTCGACGCCATGTGCGCGCTCGATCCGGCCGTCCGGCGAGGGATCATCGATCTCGATGAGAAGAACACGAACGACAGGCAGTTGGCGGAATTCGACGAAGGCGGCATCCGCGGCATCCGTGTCAACGTCTCGCCGGTGCGCAAGCCGGAAGCCGGCCTCGCCGACTCCATGAAGCCGCGCATCGCGCGACTTGCGAAAATCTCGCAGGAACTTGGCTGGCATCTGGATTTTCTGACGCCGGGCTGGCTGGTGAACGAATTGTTGCCGACGCTGCGCGAGTTGCCGATCGAATTCTCGGTCGCGCATATGGGCCTGTTCCCGGCCAAGGACGGCCCAAGACAACAGGGCTTTCAGGATTTCCTTTCGCTCGTCGCCGATGGCTCAAGGCGCTGCTGGGTCAAACTCACGGGCATCTACCGCTTTTCGACCGCGCCCGGTTTTGCCGACGTTCGGCCGATTGCCGAAGCGCTGATCGCGGCCGCGCCGGAGCAACTGATCTGGGGCAGCGATTTCCCGCATCTGTCGTTTCACGACCACGTCGGCACCATCCAGCTCTACAACATGCTCGGCGAGTGGGCGCCCGAAACAAAAACACGCCGGCTTATCCTCGCGGACAATCCGGCGCGTCTGTTCGGCTTCAAATAAGCGCCCGCTAAGCCGTCAGCTTGAACAGCGTCGTCGTTTCCATGTCGTCGCCGTACCATGCGACGATCGCGGCTTCGCGCTTGGTGATGTAAGAGGTCTTGCCGTTTTCCTGCACCATCGGCATGTCGTGGCCGGGAACGACCACCGTATCCGGCCGCTCGCGCCATAACTTCCAGATCATCTCGATCGACGCCTTGCTGACCGCCGCGTCGTAGGTCATATCGGTCGTGCGCGACACGAGTTCAGCGCGGTTCTTGGCAGCATCGCCCGTGAAGATCACGGTGCGTTCCGCCGTACGCAAGGCGAAAATAAGATGTCCGGGCGTGTGGCCCGGCGCGAGATGCGCCGTGATGCCGGGAAACACCTCCTCGCCTTCCCTTGCCGTGTGCGCCGTCTTCCAGTCTTTCAGTTCGCGCATATAAAGCTCGGGGACGGGCGTCTCGCCCCACGGCACGCTCAGCGACCATTTCAGCTCGTCGGCGCCGATCACGATGCGCGCCTTCGGAAACATCGTCCAGTTCACGGAATGGTCGTGATGCGAATGCGTGAGCAGCAGGTCGGTGATATCGGCCGGCTTCAGCCCGCGCTCGGAGAAGCGCTTGAGCAGCATCGTGCGCATGCTGAACCCGCCGGTGTCGATGAGCGCAATGCGGCCGTGCGCACGCACCAGCACGACCGAGCTCCAGCCCAGCCCGCCGTGGCAGACGGATTTGCCGGGGTAGCCCTGCACAACGATGTCGATGTCGTAGTCGCCGACTTTCATGAGTTCGTCCTTACGCGAGCGGGGTGTTCGATACCGGCAGCGGCGGCAAGCCGGCGTTTGCGGCTTCCTTCTGCAAGGCCGTCAGTTCCTTGATGCCATAGGGCACGCCGGTGCGACGATATTTAGCTTCGAAACGGCGTTCGCGCTCGCCGGGCATGATGACGTCGTCGAACCCTTCCGCGCGCGGGCAATCGTGCACGCGTTGCACCAGCAAATCCATGCGCCGGAGATATTCCTCGCGCGAGACGAACAAATCGGGCTTCATCGCCAGAAAGAAATGGCCGACATTCTGCGGCCGGTCGTAATCGAGAAACTGATTGCCAACCTCGCCGGCAAAGCCCGCGCCCGAAATAACGCCGCCGAGGACGTCCATCAGCATCGATATACCCGAGCCTTTCGGTCCGCCGATCGGCTGCACGACGCCGCCGTCGAGAGCAACATTGGGATCGGTTGTGGCGCGGCCTTCCTTGTCGAGCGCATAGCCGAGCGGGATTTTTTCGCCACGGCGCGCCGCTTTTCTGATCTTGCCGCGCGCTGCGACCGCCGGCGACATATCGAGGTCGAACGGCACTTCTTTCCCGGCCGGCGCGCCGGCCGCAAACGGATTGGTGCCGATGATCGCCTTGCGTCCGCCCCAGGGCGGCATGCCCGGCGAGGCGTTGCTGAAGACGAGCGCAATCATTCCGGCGTCGAGGGCTTGCAGCACATAGTTCGCCGCCATGCCGAAATGCGTGCTGCGGTGCGCGGAGACGATGCCGACGCCAAACTCACGCGCCAGATCGATCGCCACCGCCGTTGCCCTGGTCGCCACGACGAAGCCGAAGCCGTTGTCGCCATCGAGCGAGCCGACCATCGGCGTCACCTGTTTAACCTTCAAGTTGGGCCGCGCATTGATCAGTCCACGCCGCACGCGATCGAGATAGTGCGGCAGGTATTGCAACCCGTGGGTATCGACACCGCGCAAGTCGGCGCGCACCAGACAACCGGCGACGGTGGCGGCGTCCTGCTCCGACAGTCCGTGCTTGACGAGCAAGCGGCGGCCGAAGGCCTCGGCTTCTTCCACACTGGCGTAGAACGGCCCCTGCGCGTTCGCGGCAGGAGCCGCTTCACTGGCTATTGTCATTAGGACGACTTAGCTCCCGTTCAGGCCGTAGGCTTCGGGAAAGAACATGTCTTTCCAGCTTGCCGGCTTCTTCCTGATGCGTTTGACCTCGTACATGAAGTTTACGAACTTCATCACGTTAACCGGCGTCGTGGTGTAGTCCACGTCCGGATCGGCCACCATCTTCTCCAGCGCGTCGACGGAATTCTTGTCGTGGGCCGCGGTGAGATAAAGCTGCGCGGCATCGCGCGGGTGCGCCTTGATGAAGGCGTTGGCTTCATTGAACGCGGCGATAACCACGGCGCACATCTTCGGATTGGCATCGTGGAATTTCTTGGTCGCCACCAGCGTGCCGTTTGTGTGCTTGCCACCGACAACGTCATACGACTTCAGCACTTGATGGATGCCCGGTGTCGCCAGTTCGTAGTAATAGAACGGCGAACTGGCGAAGTGCGAATTGATCTCCGATTTTCCCGACATCAACGCCGCCGCCGCGTCCGCGTGCGAGCGCGTGATCGTGATCGAATCGAGCTTGTCGTAGTGATCGGCGCCCCAGATCTTGGCGGCTTCCATTTCGAGCGCCAGCGCATGGCCGGTGAGCTTCACCGCCGGAAGCGCGATCTTGTCCTTGTCGGTGAAGTCCTTGATCGTCTTGACGTTCGGATTGCGCGTCACCAGCACGTAAGGCATCGACTGCATGGCGATGAGCGCGCGGATTTCCTGCGGCGTACCCACCGTCTTGTCCCAGATGGTCGCGAGTGTCGGAACGCCGGGCCCGATGAAATCGACCTGGCCTGCGAGCATGGCGTCGAGTTGTGCCGCCGGACCGGCATGCTGCATCCATACGGTTTTGACCTCGCCGAGCCCTGCGGCCGCGGCATTCTTTTCGATCAGCTTCTGCGCCTCGATGACGATCATCGGCAGATACGGCAAACCGTATTGCTTCGACAGCCGCACCTCCTTGACCTCGGCATGGGCGACGCCGGCGAACATGACTGCGCACAAGGCGGCCGCGGCGAGTTTTCTCCACATGGCTTCCTCCCTTTTGTCGTCCTAGACGTTCTTGTTGTTGTCGAACTGGTAAAGACGTGCCGGATTGTCGGCCAGTATCTTCCGCAATACCACCGGGTCGTTGTCCGCCCATCCGGCAAGCCGGTTGAGCGCCGCGCCATCGTCCTCAGGCCGGAACGGCTCGATCACCGCCGGATCGCGCGGCATTCCACCTTTCGCAGCGCCGGGATGCGGCCAGTCGGTGCCCCATACGATGCGATCCGGGTTGGCGGCGATCATCGCCTTCGCGACCGGCGCGGCGTCCGGATAATGCGGCTCTTGCGAGATCCGATAAGGCGCGGAAATTTTCACATAGACCTTGCCGCTGCGAAGCAGATCCAGAAGTTGCGGCAGCCCGGGTTGCGAAACACCGAGCGCCGCCTTCGGACGGCCGAAGTGATCGACGACCAGCGTCACCGGCAGTTTCAGAATCGCGTCGTGCAGCGCGGCAAGAATCGACAAATTCGTATAGGTCTGCACATGCCAGCCGAGCGGCGCCACACGCTCCGCCGCCCAGAGTAATTTCTTGCCGGCAGCCTCGGGGCTGCTCTCGCCGTAAGTTTCAAGATTGACGCGCACACCCCGCACACCGGCTGCGTGCAGTTCATCGAGCATTGACGGCGTGAATGTCTCGTCGATAACGGCGACGCCGCGGGCCCGGTCGCCGAATTTGCGAAGGGCATCGACCGTGCAGGCGTTATCCGTGCCGTAGCAACTCGGATGCACGACCACAACGCGGTCTACTTGAAGCGCACGATGCAGCGCGTTCAGATCGGCGATCGACGCCGGTCCCGGCGTGTAAAGCCGTGCCGGCGAATATGGAAACTTCTCGTCCGGTCCAAAAATATGCGTGTGGCAGTCGCACGCGTTGCGCGGCACCTCGAACGACGGCGGCGTGTGCGAGACGCCAATGATTGTGTCACCTTGCATTGCCGTCATACCGGAATGTCATGCACCTGCCTGGCCTTCTCGGTGGCCGCCGCGAGCAGAAACTGGCTGTCGGTGCCGGTTGAAACGAGGCGCGCGCCCATCGCGATAAATTCCGCCGCCAGTTTCGGCCGCGTCGACAAACCGCCAACGCCGACATGCTTGCCGTGCTTGCGGCAGGCCGCAATGGTACGGGCGTAAGCATCGCGCACACGCGCGTGCTCGTACTGCCCTGGCAGTCCCAGACTGTTGAGCATGTCATTGACGCCGATCAGCACCATATCGATGCCATCGACGGCAGCAATTTCTTCCGCCTTTTCCACGGCGTCGGCGGATTCGAATTGCACGATCACCATGGTGGCGTCGTTGAGCGCGGCATAGGCCTCCTCCGCCGGGAACGAACGGTAATGCAGATGCGGCAGACCACCGGCTGCCCCACGCTCACCGAGCGGCGGAAATTTCGCGGCCTTCACCACCGCGCGCGCTTCCTCGGCCGAACCGATATGCGGCGCGATGACGCCGAGCGCGCCGCCATCGAGCGCGCGCGAGATGTATTCCGGCGTGTTGCTCGGCACACGCACGAATGGCGCGATGCCGACGCTCAATGCCGCAAGACAAATCTGTCCGGTGGTATCAAGCGAGAAGCTCGAATGCTCGACGTCGATATAGATCATGTCGAAGCCGGCGGTCCTGGCGATGCGCGCAATCTCCACGCCGCGTACCAGCCGCACCGTCATCGAAGCGACAACCTCGTTGCGCGCAAGCTTTTCCTTGACGTTGTTGCGCGCGATGTCACTGGCCTTCACTGATTCTTCTCCCTACGCCCGATCCGGCAGTTCGATCGCGAGCATGACGTTGCTGAGGCTTTTGCCATGAATGTCCTGCGCCAGCGAAATGGTAACGCCGCCGCCGAGCGCATTTTCGATCACGAAATTGAAGGCCTTGAGATTGCGCAGCGGATAACGCTTCACCGGCCCCTTGGCGATATGCCTGAAGGCTTCCGAAACACGCTGCGGCGTCAGTTCACGCTCGATGAAATCCCAATCCCTGGCGTCGTAGCAGATCACCGAAATATTCGAGGTATTGCCTTTGTCGCCGGCGCGCGCATGCGCGAGATCATAAACACGGATGCTCATAGCGCCCCCTCGACAACAACTTGCGCGTTGACGAGATTTTTCGGCAGCAGCACGGATTTGACCGCCAGCACATCGCGCACGCGCGGCTCGCAGGCACCGCCGGCGCCGCCCGGCCCGTGCATATGCAGGGCGCGGGTTTCGAAACCGATTGCGTGCGCCGCCTTGCGATCGCGCGTCCGGCCGGCAAGCCGCAACCGCACTTCATAAGGCTCAGGCCGGGTGTCCGGCTCGCCATGCAGGCTCGACATGCCGATCAGATCGACGCGGAAATCCTCGTATTTGAAGCCTTGCAGCCGCAGCCGTTCCTTCACGACTTCAGCCGCCCATTTGGCGCGCGCGACCGCGTCGATGCCGCCATAGGACACCTCGCCCTCGCCGATGTAGCCGTCCGCGTAGCCGACGCTGACCTTGTACGTATCGGTGCGCGGCCTGGCCCGCGCGCCCTCGACGCGTACGCGATCAGACTCGTCCTGCGTCAACGTGATGCCGGTGATGTCGAGCGTGCAGTCGGGCGTGAGGTAGGCGGTCGGATCGTGGATCTCGTAAATGAGCTGCTCGGTGCAGGTCATCACGTCGAGCCGGCCGCCGGTGTCCGGCGTCTTGCCGATTACAATGGAGCCGTCGGCTCTGGCATCGGCGAATGGATAACCGTTGCGCGCAAGATCGGGC
>JBARCH010000179.1:0-23262 GCA_049793875.1 Pseudolabrys sp.
GAGCATGAGTCGGAAGACCTGCACGCGCATCTGCGCACGGTCGATGCGCCGCTCAATTCGCTGTCCGAGAAAGAGCTTTGTCCGGGCCAGACCGCGCTCGACAAGTTCAACGCCAGCCTGCGCTAGAACCGCGCTTATTTCAGCCAGGGCTTGCCGGCGGCGGCCTGCTGCACGGCGTCCATCATTTCCTTCGGCGGTTCCATCTTGATGGAGAGCGGCGTGCCGGTTTCGAGCACGCTCTTGAGGCTTGACAGGATTGCCGGCCAGCCGGAGCGGCCGCCCGCGAGAATGGCGTCCAGCACTTCCCAGGAATGCGATTCCGTCATCGTGAGCTTCACGGTCTCGCCGGCCCGCTCGATGTCATACGTCACGAGGCATTCCGGCAGTTCGCCGAACTCCTTCATTCCCTCGACAAGCCACGTGCAGGAGAAGCGGCGCGGCGGCGACCATTCCATCACTTTTCCGCTGATGTGGACGCGGCCGTCGGGATAGCGGAGGAAAAACGCACCGCCCTTTTTCGGCTCCACGTCGACAGCGAAGCCGAAGAAATATTGCCGCGTGAAGACAGGATCGGTCAGTGCCTGCCACACCCGCTCGGGTGTGGCGGCGATGTAGGTGACGTAGACGGTCTTCGGCTTGAACTTCGTCGCGTCGATCATCGCCAATCCTAACGCTGGAACGCGACGTCGCCGGTCTCCAGCAGCGACTTGAGGTTGGACAGAACCTTCGGCCAGCCGCCGGACACCGCTTCGATGAACTTGCCGCCGCCCTCGCCCTCAACCTCGTGATGGATCGTGAGCTTGGCCGCCTTGCCGCCAAAGTCCGGATAGTAGTCGGCCATCTCGATTTCCATCGTGCAGCGCGAATAGCCTTCCGCCTTCAGCTCCGGCTTGAACTCGTTGCACCAGCGGATCACCAGCCGCTTGTGCGGAACGGCCTCCAGAATCTCGCCGGTATCGGCCGTGCGGCCGTCCTCAAACTTGAGGCACCATGGCGAGCCCGGCTTGAAGTCGCTTTCGGCCGTGATGCCGAACCAGAATTTCCTGATTGTTTGCGGATCGGTCAGCGCCGCCCACAGCTTCTCCGGCGTCGTGCGAATGTAGGTCACGTACACGAACTTCGGCTTGCTCATCGTTACTCTCCTGTCCCTTCTTCCAGCGCCTTCTTGATGTCGCTGAGGGCCTGAAGCCGCCCTCTTTCGAATTTCCCGATCCAGCGTTCCGCAATGTCGTGGATCGGAACCGGATTGAGGTAGTGCAGCTTCTCGCGGCCGCGTTTGACGGTGGCGACGAGGTTCGCCTCCTCAAGAATTCCCAGATGCTTGCTGACCGCTTGCCGCGTCATGTCGAGGCGCGCGCAGAGATCGTTCAGCGTCTGCCCGTTCTCGGCGCGCAGCCGGTCGAGCAATTCACGCCTGCTCTCGTCGGCCAGCGCCTTGAACACCGCATCGAGATTTCCCTTTTGGCCGTCTGCCATGACGACAATATGCAACCTTTTGGTTGCCTGTCAAGAGGAACCTGTCAGGTTCTCTCGTGTTATCGGGGCGACATTTTCAGCAAAAGTCATTGCGGCATGGCGCAGAAATCGCGCAAGCGCGGCGGGGAAAGCGGTATCAGCGAGACCGAGGTCCGTGATGTCGAGGAAATGTCGACGCCGCGCACTCCGGTTATCTACGAGGTGGTGCGCCGGCTCGGCGAAGAGGAAATGGCACGCCCGGTGACGTCGCTGTGGTGGTCCGGCGTCGCCGCGGGTCTGTCGATCAGCTTTTCATTGCTGGCGCAGGCCATTCTCGACATGCACCTGCCCGATACAAGCTGGCGCATTCTGATTTCGGGCTTCGGCTACAGCCTCGGCTTCCTGATGGTCATCCTCGGACGCCAGCAGCTTTTCACCGAAAGCACGATCACCGTTGTGTTGCCGGTGTTCAAGGATTTCAGCGTCGAGAATATCGGACGCATGGCGCGGTTGTGGGCGATCGTGCTCATCGCCAACCTCGCCGGCACGTTGTTCGCCGCGCTGTTTTGCAAATTCACGCCAGTAATGCCGGCCGCGCTGTTCGACGCCATGCTCAATATCAGTCGCGGCCTCGTCGGCATGAGCTGGTGGGAGATGTTTTTCCGCGCCATCTCGTCCGGTTTCATCATCGCCGCAATGGTGTGGATGATCCCGGCCGCCGAAGGCGTGAAGTTTCATGTCATTACGCTGATGACCTGGCTGATCGGCATCGGCGGCTTCACCCATGTCGTCGCCGGCAGCATGGAGGCCTACCTGCTTGTCCTGACCGGCGAGTGGCCATGGTGGGCGGGGCTGTGGCAATTCCTGCTGCCGGCGTTGCTCGGCAACATCGTCGGCGGCACCGCGCTGTTCGCGCTGATCTCCTACGCACAGGTGATGGAAGAGATTTGAGTCGGGCGCGCTATTGATTGACGCAGCCGCCGACATAGGCGTTGGGGTTGCCGGCCGCAGTTGGGCCGTAAACGCCCGACTGATGCACGCACCGCGTCGCACGATCCTGAAAAGTCTCCGTGCCGCGCGGACCCGAACCCGACACAGCCGGCAAATTGGGAAGGACGCGGCCAGTCTCCGGCACCAGCATCGGTGGCGGCACGGCGGGCGGATGATTGACGAATTCCTGCGTCGGCGGCGGATTGTAATGCAGCGGTGGCGGCAGCGGCGTCGGATAGACTGGGCTTGAGGAGCCGCGCGGAATTTTGCGCTTGTGCACCGCCTTGCCTTTGAGCGGCGGTTCCGGCGCCATGATGTCGGGAATGCCGAGGTCGTCATGAGGCGCGGCCGCCAGCGCCGGCATGGCAAGCGCCACGGCGAGCAACGCAATGAGGGCGTATCCTCGCGTCATCACCGTAACGTAATCGTCCTTGCGGACGCCCGCTACTCCTCCGGCGCCTGCTCGATCGGGTCGTATTGCTTGGCATCGAAGCCGAGCAGGTTCCACGACTGCTTCATGTGGTCGGGCAAAGGCGCGCTCGCGTCGATGGTTCCGCCACGCGGATGCGGCACGACGATCCGGCGCGCCAGCAGATGCAACTTGTTCTGCATGCCGCCGGGCAATTCCCAGTTTTCCTTGTCGAAATACTTCGGATCCCCGACGATCGGGTTTCCGTTGTGCGTCATGTGAGCGCGCAACTGGTGCGTGCGGCCGGTCACCGGCTTGAGCGAAACCCAGGCAAGCTTCTGCGCGGCGGTTTCCACCACGGCGTAATAGGTCACCGCGTGAACGGCGTCCTTCTCGCCATGCCTGGCGATGCGCATGAATGAATCTTCTTCCACTTCCTGCTTCGCAAGATAAGTCGAAATGCGGCCCTGCTTCGGCTTCGGCACGCCGACCACCAGGGCCCAATAGATCTTGCGCGCCGAACGCGTGCGAAACGTTTTGGCCAGTGCCGCCGCCGCAAAGCGGGTCTTCGCCACCAGCAGGCATCCGGCGGTATCCTTGTCGAGCCGGTGGACCAGCCGCGGGCGCTGGGCATCCACGCCGGGGCCGCGCAACGCGCCGAGCATGCCGTCGATATGGCGCACGGTGCCGGAGCCGCCCTGTACGGCGAGCCCCATCGGCTTGTTGAGCACCATCACGTCATCGTCTTCGAAGAGCGTAATTGACTTGATGTAGGCGCGGTCCTTTTGCGCCTGCGGCGCGTCGTCCCGCAACTTCGGCGCATCGAGCTGGAGCGGCGGAATACGCACCGCCTGCCCTGCCTCCAGCCGGTTCTTCGGCTGTGTGCGCTTGCCGTTCACCCGCACTTCGCCCTTGCGGATGATGCGCTGGATATGACTGAACGACAGGCCCGGAAATCGCGCCTCGAAGAAACGATCGACACGCATGCCGGATTCGTCCGGTGTCACCGTCACGTTCTGGACGCCGGCTCCCTTGACGTGCGTACGGATCTCGCTCATTCGCCCCGCTCCTTGCGTAACTTTGCCCAATAGTCGAGCCGCTTCCTGATCTCGCGTTCGAAGCCGCGCTCGGGCGGATCGTAGAACTGCTGGCGAGAAAGCTGTTCGGGAAAATAATTCTGACCGGAGAATGCTTCTTCCGCGTCGTGATCGTAAGCGTAGCCGCGGCCGTAGTTTTCTTCTTTCATCAGCCTGGTCGGCGCATTGAGAATATGCTTGGGCGGCAGCAGCGAACCGGCCTCCTTTGCCGTGCGCATGGCCGCGCCATAGGCGGTATAGGCTGCATTCGACTTCGGCGCGGTCGCTACGTAGATCACGGCTTCCGCGATCGCCAGTTCGCCTTCAGGCGACCCAAGGAAATCATAGGCTTCCTTGGCCGCGTTCGCGATCACCAGCGCCTGCGGATCGGCAAGACCGATATCCTCAATCGCCATGCGCACCACGCGCCGGGCGATGTAAAGCGGCGGCTCGCCGGCATCGAGCATGCGGCAAAGATAATAGAGCGCCGCATCCGGATCGGACCCGCGCACCGACTTGTGCAGCGCGCTGATGAGATTGTAGTGGCCGTCCTGCGCCTTGTCGTAAATCGGCGCGCGCCGCTGCACGATGTCCTGCAATTGCGCGGACGTGAACACCTCGTCCTGACGCGCAGCCCGCCAGATTTCTTCCGCCAAAGTGAGCGAAGCGCGGCCGTCGCCGTCGGCCATGCGCTTGAGGGATTCGCGCGCCGCCGCGTCGAGAGGCAGCTTGCGATGCTCCAACGCCTCGGCGCGCGCGAGCAGCTTCTCGATGGCGTCCGGGTCGAGCGATTTGAAAACCAGCACACGCGCGCGCGACAGCAACGGCGCATTCAATTCGAACGACGGGTTTTCGGTGGTGGCGCCGACAAGGACGATGGTGCCGTCTTCCATCACGGGCAGAAACGAATCCTGCTGCGCCCGGTTGAAACGGTGAATCTCGTCCACGAACAGCAGCGTCCCCTGCCCCGTCTCGCGGCGCACGCGCGCCTCTTCGAACACCTTCTTCAGGTCGGCGACGCCGGTGAAGATCGCGGAAATCTGCTCGAAATGCAGGTCGGTCGCCTGCGCCAGCAGCCGCGCCACCGTGGTCTTACCGGTGCCGGGCGGCCCCCAGAACACCAGCGAGCCGAGCGAGCGCGTCGCCAGCATGCGCGTGAGCGCGCCATCGGGGCCGAGCAGATGGTCCTGCCCCACCACCTCCGAAAGCTGCGTCGGACGGAGCTTGTCGGCGAGCGGGCGTGGCGCGTCCTTGTCGAGGCCGGCGGCCGCGAACAAGGTCGGCCCGCCGCGCTTCGGACGCGTGCTCATCCGTTGAATACCGCTGTGATGACCTGACCGCCGCGCTTGAGAACGATGCGCCAGCTCTGCTGCGGTGTTTCGGTAACGCGCGCCAGGTCCCGGGTCCTGGCGATGTGCTCGTTATTCACCGTCTCGATGATATCGCCGCGCCGGAAGCCGAGATTGCTGGCGTAAGAACCATCGTCGACATCGAGAATAACGACGCCATGCGTCGCGCTGTCGAGCTGCAATTCGTCCGCGAGCGCCGGAGATAAATTAGCGACCTTTGCGCCGGAGAACGGCGACCGGCTGTGGATCGTGATTTCGTCACGCGGCGTTTCCGGTGCGGTCTGCAGCGCAACCGTAAAGGTCATTTCCTTACCGCCTCGCTGGACGGCGAATTGCGCCGTTCCTCCCAGCGGTTGGGTCGCGAAACGATAGTCGAATGCATTGGGGTCATCGACGGCCATGCGATCGACACTGACGATGACGTCGCCGGCTTTGAGGCCCGCGCGCGCCGCGGGACTGTCGGGCGTGACGCTTGCGATCAGCGCGCCGGCCGGACGCTTGAGACCCAGACTATCGGCGATGTCCGCCGTAACCGCTTGCAGCTTCGCGCCGAGCCACGGCCGCTTGACCGCGTGGCCGCCGCCGCGCGCGGACGCCACCACCACGCGCACCATGTTCGCCGGAATGGCGAAGCCGACGCCCTGCGAGCCGCCCGAACGCGTGAAGATCGCCGTATTGATGCCGACCAGCCGGCCCTGCATGTCGACCAGCGCGCCGCCGGAATTTCCCGGATTGATGGCGGCGTCGGTCTGGATGAAGAACTGATAGTCGGTGATGCCGACTTGCGTGCGCGCCAGCGCCGAGACGATGCCGTGCGTCACGGTCTGTCCGACGCCGAATGGATTGCCGATGGCGAGCACCACGTCGCCGACCTCAAGCGCATCGGAATTGGCAAAGTCGAGCGACGGAAAGCGCTCGTGCGCGTCCTTGATGCGCAAAACGGCAAGATCGCTGCGCTTGTCCTTGAGCACGATCGAGGCCTCGAATTCGCGCTTGTCGGCGAGCGAAACCTTCACGTCGTCGGCGCCGTCGATGACATGCACGTTGGTGACGATCAGGCCGGATGGATCGACGATGACGCCCGACCCGAGCGAGCGCTGAACCTGTCCGCCCCCTCCACCCGGTACGCCGAAAAAGCGCCGGAAGATCGGATCGTCGAACAGCGGGTTGCGGTTCTGGACCACCTTGGCGGCATAGACGTTGACCACCGCCGGGGCGACGCGATGAACGATCGGCGCAAACGACTGCTGAAGGTTGCCGTCCGGCACGACCCGCTGCTGGGCCGATGCGCCATGGCCAGCCCCGATCAAGAGAGCGGCCGCCATCAAAAAGATCGTGAAGGTAATGCGATGCGACATGAGTCCGATTCCCGGCGAACAAGCCGAGATATAGGCCTCCCGCAGGGCTAAATGAAGGCCGACAAACGCCACCCTTCGGCGCCGGCCCGCGGCTAGCGCCGCCGGCTGACGGATCGGTCCGGCGTTGCGCTACTCCTTGGCCGGAAGCGTGCGTACCCAGGCAATGACGTCCTTGAGATCGGCGTCGGTCATGTGGGCGTAATAGCCGAAGCCCATCGGCGGCTTGAGATGGTTGCCGTCCCTGTCGATGCCCGTCGTGATCACGTGCTTGATCTCGGCGTCGGTCCACGCGCCGATGCCCTTGGTCTTGCTCGAGGTGACGTTGCGCGAAACGGAAACGCCCCAGGGGCCGGGGAATTCGAAGCCGCCCGCTCCCATGCGGGTTTCCCATTCACGCCCGCGCGGCCCCATCGGCGTATGGCATTCCATGCAATGGCCGATCGTCGCAAGATAGAAGCCGTTCTTGCCGTGATCCTTGAGCGCGGCTTCCGTGTAGGGCTTTTCCGAACCGGGAAAGAGCTTGCGCGGCACCTGCATCTTGTAAATCGGGTCCGGCACCTTGTTCTTGATCGGCTTGATTGTGCGCAGATAGGCAACGATCGCGTTCATGTCGCGCTCGGTAACGATGTCGTAGAACGCGGTCGGCATGACCGCCGCGATCGGCACGCCGCTGGGCCGCACGCCGGTGCGCAGCAGCTTCTTGATGTCGGCGTCGCTCCAGGTGCCGATGCCGGTTTCCTTGTCCTGCGTGATGTTGGGTGCCGTCACCTTGAACGGCGGCTCGTCCCATGAGAGGCCGCCGGAAAATGCCTTCTCCATGATGTCGCCGGTCGGGCCCTTGGGCGTATGGCAGTTGCCGCACGTCATGATGGTGTTGACCAGATAGTCGCCGCGCTTCACGAGGTCCGATTGGGCGTTGGCATTGCCGGCCAATGGCAGGCCAAGAGCGAAACCCAGCGCCAGGCTCACGAAAGCTATGCGGATCATGTCGTTATCCCCCCGGATACGATGGAATCTTCTATCGCGATGATACGGCAGCGTCCGGACGTTTGCCAACGGGAGCCACGGCCTTCCCGGCAGTCAGTGCGCACCCGCCGCTTCAAGAGTCCTGGCAATGGCGTGAAACCCGCGCTGACGGGCGTGGCCCAAGGGCGTCACGCCTTCCCGGTCGGCGATATTGACGTTGGCGCCCGCCGCGACCAGCTGCCGAACGATATCGGTGTGTACGGCTCCGCCGTCGCCGAGGATCACCGCCTCGAGCAGCGCGGTCCAGCCGAGATTGTTGACGTGATCCTTGTCGATCGAGGTCGCGAGCAGGATGCGCACCGTTTCCGGATGGCCGTGGTGGGCCGCCGGAATGAGCGCGGTTCCGCCATAGCGGTTGAGGCTTTTGAGATCGGCGCCCGCCGCAAGCGTCATCGTCAGGATTTCGTTGCGGCCTTCCGCGCCGGCGTAAAGATACGGACTGTCGCCGATGTCGTCCTTCGCATTGACGTCGGCGCCGGCGGCGATCAGCACGCGCGCTGCCGCCACACGGTTGGCATGCGTTGCGGCCAGCAAGGCCGTGCGATGATGGGCGTCGCGCGCATTCACGCTTGCGCCTTTTTGCAGAAGCGTGCGGACGGCGTTTTCGTCGCCGCGTTCGGCGGCCGAGATCAGCGCCTTGTCTTGCGCCGCATCGGCGCGAGCCGGTACTGGCACGCACGCGAGCGCAACAAAAAAGGCGGCGCCGAGCGCCGCCTTTACCGTTATCGAAGATCCGTTCACGGTCAGGCCGCGGCGGTAGCTTCCGCGTCGGCCTTTTTCTCCTGCACCGGACCGGAGTCCTTGCCGCGCGCTTCGACATCGCGGTCGACGAACTCGATCACGGCCTGCGGCGCCGAGTCACCGTAACGGAAACCGGCCTTGAGCACGCGCGTGTAGCCGCCGTTGCGGCTCTTGTAGCGCGGGCCGATGACCTCGAACAATTTCTTGACCATGGCGACGTCGCGCATTTCCGAGATCGCCTGACGGCGCGCGTGCAAACCGCCCTTCTTGGCGAGCGTCACCAGCTTTTCGACGACCGGGCGCAATTCCTTCGCCTTCGGCAGCGTGGTGACAATCTGCTCATGCTTGATGAGAGCTGCCGACATGTTGGCAAACATGGCGCGGCGGTGCGCAGGCTTTTTGCCCAGCTTGCGGCGTGCTTTTCCGTGGCGCATCGCGGTAACTCCGATCTCTTCCCTGTCATGCCCGGGTCTGTCCCGGGCATCCCGCTCAGGCGGGCAATGCCGTGCGCCCCTTAGACAAGGGGCGCGGTTTAGTAATGATCCTCGAAGCGCTTGGCCAGCTCTTCGATATTTTCAGGCGGCCAGCCCGGCACTTCCATGCCGAGATGAAGGCCCATCTGGGCCAGAACTTCCTTGATCTCGTTGAGCGACTTGCGACCGAAGTTCGGCGTGCGCAGCATTTCGGCTTCGGTCTTCTGAACGAGATCGCCGATGTAGACGATGTTGTCGTTCTTGAGACAGTTGGCGGAACGCACCGACAGCTCGAGCTCGTCCACCTTCTTGAGGAAGGCCGGGTTGAACGCGAGATCCGGGATCGTCTCCGCAGCCTGCTCTTTGCGCGGCTCTTCGAAATTGACGAACACGTTGAGCTGGTCCTGCAGGATGCGCGCGGCGTAAGCGAGCGCGTCCTCCGGGCTCAACGCACCGTTGGTCTCGATGTTCATCGTCAGCTTGTCATAGTCGAGGATCTGGCCCTCGCGGGTGTTCTCGACCTTGTAGGAAACCTTGCGCACCGGCGAATACAGGCTGTCGACCGGGATGAGGCCGATCGGCGCGTCTTCCGGGCGATTGCGTTCGGCCGGAACGTAGCCCTTGCCGGTGTTGACCGTGAATTCCATGCGGATCTCGGCGCCCTCGTCGAGGGTGCACAGCACGAGATCTGGATTGAGCACAACCACGTCGCCGACAGTCTGAATGTCGCCGGCCGTCACGGTGCCGGGGCCCTGCTTCTTCACCACCATGCGCTTGGGGCCTTCGCCCTGCATCTTGATGGCGATGTCCTTGATGTTGAGCACCATGTCGGTGACATCCTCGCGCACGCCGGCGATCGAGGAGAACTCATGCAGCACGCCGTCGATGTGCACCGACTGCACGGCGGAGCCCTGCAATGAGGACAAAAGGATGCGGCGAAGCGCGTTGCCGAGCGTCACGCCAAAGCCGCGCTCGAGCGGCTCCGCCACGACGGTGGCGACGCGCGCCGGCTCATTGCCGGCTGCGACCTGGAGCTTGTTCGGCCTGATCAATTCCTGCCAATTCTTCTGGATCACGTCTTCACCTATGGAGCGGCGCAGGTTTTGACCCGCGCATCCCACCCGCCGTGTGGGGGGAAATTCGGCGGTTGCGGACAAGTGTCCGCCGTATGAAAAATCAAACGCGACGACGCTTACGTGGCCGGCAACCGTTGTGCGGGATCGTGGTCACGTCACGGATCGAGGTGATCGTGAAGCCCTGCGCCTGCAAGGCACGCAGCGCCGACTCACGACCCGAACCGGGACCCGACACCTCGACCTCAAGCGTACGCATGCCGTGTTCTTGCGCCTTCTTGGCGGCGTCTTCGGCGGCAACCTGCGCAGCGTAAGGCGTCGATTTACGAGAGCCCTTGAAGCCCATGGTCCCCGCCGACGACCAGGCAATCGCATTGCCCTGCGCATCGGTGATGGTGATCATGGTATTGTTGAACGAAGCATTCACATGCGCGACGCCGGAGGCGATGTTCTTGCGTTCGCGCCGGCGGACACGCGCGGCTTCCTTACCCATTCTCGATCCTTTCACGGCTCGCTGCGCTGGAAGCGCGGCGAGCAAACCCTGTCAAAATCACTACTGCGGTGACGGCGTCTTCTTCTTGCCGGCAATTGCCTTGGCCGGACCCTTGCGGGTACGGGCATTGGTATGCGTGCGCTGGCCACGCACCGGCAAACCCTTGCGGTGCCGCAGGCCGCGGTAGCAGCCAAGGTCCGACAGACGCTTGATGTTCATCGCCACGTCGCGGCGAAGATCGCCCTCGACGACGTAGTCGCGATCGATCATCTCACGGATCTGCAACACTTCCGCGTCGGTGAGCTGCGACACGCGCCGCTCCGGCGGAAGATTAACCTTGGTTACGATGTCTTGGGCAATCTTGGGCCCAACGCCATGGATGTACTGAAGCGCGATGATCACGCGCTTGTTCGTCGGAAGGTTCACGCCCGCGATACGAGCCACGGATGGTCTCTCCTGTTATCGGCCTGCGCCGAATTCGTGTTTCCCTGGAAGGGGATAGCGCAAAGCGTAACACGACACCGTCCCCTGCCTTGCCGGGGCCCGGCACCGTGTCAAACCGCTGAATAAGATGCTTATTAGGGGATTCATCGCCGTTTCGTCAACCTCCGGCTTGAGGTGGACTTACGCCGTACCGATTTATTTTTGCGACGCGTGGTTTGGGCCGATTTCCGCCCCCTGGCCTTGGCTGGAACCCGCTGTTTCCTGGCTTTGGACTTCCTGGACCCGCGTCCGGGGCGCCTGGCGCCCGTGGATTTAGCCTTGGCGCGCCCTGTCTTGGTGGGCTTTGCCCTCCTGGCGGCGACCGTCTTTCGGCCGCCAGCCTTGCGGGTCTTTCGTGGCGCCAAGACACTGTCGATCGCCGCGGTAACCTGATCGATGGCCGCCATGCCGTCGACCGACCGAAGGACGCCGCGGCCGGCATAGTAATCGACCAGCGGAGCCGTCTGGGCGCGATAGGCGGCGAGACGCCCTGCGAGCACCTGCGGATTGTCGTCCGGGCGAACCTTCTCGCCGCGCGCCGTCATCTCGGCGACGCGGTTTTCGATGCGCTTGATGAGGATGCCTTCGTTGACCTTGAGCTCGACCACCGCGTCGAGCTCGAGGCCGCGCTCCGCCAGCAGCCGGTCAAGCGCCTGTGCCTGCGGAACCGTGCGCGGAAAGCCGTCGAGGACGAATCCCGCCTTGGCGTCCGGCTGGTCGATGCGGTCGGCAATGATGGCGATGACGACGTCGTCGGGAACGAGTTCGCCGCGCGCCATGATATCCTTGGCTTTCAGGCCGACCGGCGTCTCCGCAGCGACCGCAGCGCGCAACATGTCACCGGTCGAAAGCTGGACGATGCCGTGCTGCTTGACCAGTCGTTGCGCTTGCGTGCCCTTCCCCGCCCCCGGCGGGCCGAGCAGGATTGATCTCATCGACGCTTTCCTCGCAGCTTCGACTTCTTGATCAGGCCTTCATACTGGTGCGCGAGCAGATAGCCCTGAATCTGCGCCACCGTGTCCATCGTCACGCTGACGACGATCAGCAGCGACGTGCCGCCGAAATAGAACGGCACGGCGGCGTAGGAAATCAGGATTTCCGGAATGAGGCAGACGATCGCGAGGTAAAGCGCGCCGACAACCGTGATGCGCGAGAGCACATAATCGATGTATTCCGCCGTGCGCTCGCCGGGACGGATGCCGGGAATAAAGCCGCCGTGCTTCTTCAGATTATCGGCCGTCTCGGTCGGGTTGAACACGATCGCCGTATAGAAGAACGTGAAGAACACGATCAATGCGATGTAAAGGAACAGGAACAGCGGCCGTCCGTGACCGAGCAGCGTGGTGATCTCGGTAAGCCAGCCCGGTCCGCTACCGGCATTGAAGTTCGCAACCGTGGTCGGCAACAACAGCAAGGATGAAGCGAAAATCGGCGGAATGACGCCGGAGGTGTTAAGCTTGAGCGGCAGATGCGAGGACTGTCCCTCGAACATCCGATTGCCGACTTGCCGCTTGGGATACTGGATCAGCAGGCGCCGCTGCGCGCGCTCCATGAACACGATGAAGGCAATCACCGCGACCGCCATTATCAGAACGGCGAGGATCAGGCCGGTAGAAAGCGCGCCCTGGCGGCCGAGTTCGAGTGTACCGGCAATGGCCGACGGCAATTGCGCGACGATGCCAGCCAGGATGATGAGCGAGATGCCGTTGCCGATGCCGCGCGAGGTGATCTGCTCACCCAGCCACATCAGGAACATGGTGCCGCCGGTCAACGTGATCGTGGTGGACATCAGGAAGAAGATGCCGGGGCTCGAGACCACGCTGCCAGTGCCTTCGAGTCCGATTGCGATGCCGTAAGACTGAAACGCCGCCAGCACGACGGTGAGATACCGCGTGTACTGGTTCATGATCTTGCGGCCCTGCTCGCCCTCTTTCTTCAGCGCTTCGAGCGTGGGCGAAACCGTCGTCATCAACTGAATGATGATGGACGCGGAAATGTACGGCATGATGTTGAGCGCGAAGATCGCCATCCGGTGGATGCCGCCACCGGAAAACATGTTGAACATCCCGAGGATGCCGCCCGACTGCGTATTGAATATCTGTTCCCAGGCGGCGGGATCGATGCCGGGCAGCGGAATGTAGGTGCCGAGCCGGTAGACGATCAGCGCGCCGACGGTAAAATAAATACGCTTTTTGAGTTCGTCGGCCTTGGCAAGCGCGCCGAGATTTAGATTGGCTGCCAGTTGTTCCGCTGCCGAGACCATCAGTCGCTCCGATTGCCGAAAGCCAGTTCCCGCAGGCAGATATGGGGATCAGCCTGCGTCTTTGCCTTCGGCTGCTTCGTTTTTCTTTTCGCCGCCATCGGCCTTCTTGGCCTCGGCTTTGCCGCCCTTGGGCTTGCCGCCCTTGGCAGCCTCAAGCGCCATCCGCTTGTTCTTGCCCCTCGGCTCGTCGGGCTCTTCCTTCGCAGGCGCCAGGATTTTCACCGAGCCGCCGGCCTTCTCGACCGCCGCGACAGCGGACTTCGAAGCCCGCCACACGGAGAAGTCGGCCTTCGCCTTGATCTCGCCGCCGCCGAGCAGCTTCACGCCGCCTTTGGCGCGCCGCATCAGGCCGGCCTTGATCAGGGCCGCCACGTCGATTGCGTTCTTGGCGTCGAGCGTGCCGGCGTCGATCGCTTCCTGCACGTCGCCGAGGTTGATCTCATTGAGTTTCACCGCGAACGATGTATTGCGGAAACCGCGCTTCGGCAGGCGCCGATGCAGCGGCATCTGGCCGCCTTCGAAGCCCTTGATGCGCACGCCCGAGCGCGCGGTCTGGCCTTTGCCGCCGCGTCCGCCGGTCTTGCCCATCCCTGAGCCGATGCCGCGGCCGATGCGCTGGCGTTTCTTCCGGGCGCCCGGATTGTCGGCGATCTCGTGAAGTTTCATCGTCTACCCTCGTTCTCTCCACCTGTCACGCCCGGCCTCGTGCCGGGCATCCCGCTTAGTAAGGCACCACCGCGCCTTATGACCGGGATGGCCGGGGCAAGCCCGGCCATGACGGCAATAATTATTTCGCTTCGCCGACCACCCGCACAAGGTGCTGCACCTTGCGGATCATGCCGCGCGTCATTGGCGTGTCGGGCAGATCGCGCATGCGACCGATCTTGTTGAGACCGAGCCCAATCAAAGTTGCACGCTGATCGTGATGGCGGCGTTGCGGGCTCGCCACCTGCTCAATCCTGAGGTTTTTCGTTGGCGCCATGATCGGTGGTCCTTAGTCCGCTGCTGCTTCGGCGTCGCCGCCTTCGCGGCGGCGCGACTGAAGCGTAGAAACCTTGACGTTGCGGCGCGCGGCAACCGAGCGCGGCGAATCCTGGTGCTTGAGCGCGTCGAAAGTCGCGCGCACGACGTTGTACGGGTTGGACGAGCCGAGCGATTTCGCCACGACGTCCTGCATGCCGAGCGTCTCGAATACCGCACGCATCGGGCCGCCGGCGATCACGCCGGTGCCGGGAGGCGCCGCGCGCAAGTGAACCTTGCCGGCGCCATGACGGCCGAGCACGTCGTGATGCAACGTGCGGCCTTCGCGCAGCGGAACGCGCATCAGGCCGCGCTTCGCCGCGTCTGTAGCCTTGCGGATCGCTTCCGGCACTTCGCGCGCCTTGCCGTGGCCGAAGCCGACGCGGCCCTTCTGGTCGCCGATAACGACCAGCGCAGCGAAAGCAAACCGCCGGCCGCCTTTGACCACCTTCGCGACGCGGTTGATGTGCACCAGCTTGTCGGTGAACTCGCTGTCGCGTTCTTCGCGCCTGCCGCCGCGTTCACGGTCTCGTCGGGGTTCATGAGCCATTTGTCTTTTCCCTGCGCATCGTCGGGGACGATGCGCGCTCCATTAAAAGTTAAGGCCGCCTTCGCGCGCGGCATCGGCCAGCGCCTTGATGCGTCCGTGATAGAGATAGCCGCCGCGGTCGAACACAACGTCCTTGATGCCCTTCTCCTTGGCGCGTTCGGCGATCAGCTTGCCGACAGCCTTGGCGGCGTCGATATTGGCGCCAGTCTTGGCGCCCTCACGCATGGTCTTTTCAAGCGACGAAGCAGACGCGAGCGTCTTGCTCTTCGCGTCGTCGATGAGCTGGGCGTAGATATGTTTCGACGAACGGAACACGGAAAGGCGCGCGCGGCCACTGGCAGCATGCTTGACCTTGCGGCGTATCGTTGCCGTCCGTCGCGCAGTCCGGTCACTTTGTCTTGACATTGCGCGTCCTCACTTCTTCTTGCCTTCCTTGCGGAAGATGTATTCGCCTGAGTACCTGACGCCTTTGCCCTTGTAGGGCTCCGGCGGACGGAAATCGCGGATTTCCGCGGAAACGTGTCCGACCTTCTGCTTGTCCATGCCCGTGACGACGATTTCCGTCGGCTTCGGCGTGGCGATCGTGATGCCTTCCGGGATGGGATAGTTGACGTCGTGGCTGTAGCCGAGCTGCAGTTGCAGGGTCTTGCCCTGCACGGCCGCACGGAAGCCGACGCCGTTGATCTCGAGACGCTCTTCGAAGCCCTTGGTGACGCCCGCCATAAGGTTGGCCACCAGCGTGCGCGAGGTGCCCCACATCGAACGGGCGCGCTTGGTTTCATTGCGCGGATCGACCTTGACCCCGCTGCCGTCGACCTTGGCGACGACGTCATCATGCAGCACGAGCTGAAGAGCGCCTTTCGGCCCCTTCACCTTGACCGTCTGCCCTTCCACATTGGCAGTGACGCCGGAAGGGATCGCGACGGCTCTTTTTCCAATGCGTGACATCAGAACACCGTGCAGATGATTTCGCCGCCGACATTGGCGTCGCGGGCGTCGTGGTCGGCCATCACGCCCTTGGGCGTCGAGAGAATCGCGACGCCAAGGCCGTTATTGATGCGCGGCAGGGCGCGAACCGAAGCGTAGACGCGCCGGCCAGGCTTGGACACCCGCGAGATTTCGCGGATGACCGGCTCGCCGTCGAAATATTTCAGCTCGATCTCGAGCTCGTTGCGTCCGCCGGCGTGCGCCACCGCGGCGTAGCCGCGGATATAGCCTTCGGTCTTGAGCACCTCGAGCACGCGCTCCCGCTGCTTGGAGCCGGGCATCGACACCTTGGACTTGCTGCGCTGCTGCGCATTGCGGATGCGGGCAATCATGTCGCCGATGGGATCGTTCACAGACATGCGACCCTCCTCACCAGCTCGACTTCAGAAGGCCGGGGATGAGCCCCTTGGACCCGAGGTCCCGCAGCGCGATACGGCTCAGGCGATGCTTGCGGAAATAGCCGTGCGGGCGCCCGGTCAGTTCGCACCGATTGTGGACGCGTGTCGCCGACGAATTGCGCGGCAACTCGGCCAGCCTGAGAGTCGCGGCGAAGCGTTCCTCCATCGGCAGCTTCTTGTCGCGCGCGATCGCCTTGAGCTTCGCGCGGCGACTGGCGAATTGCTTCGTCATCTTGCGCCGCCGGTTGTTCTTCTCGATCGAACTCTTCTTCGCCATACTTATCGCTCCTTACGGTTCCGCGTTTGAGAGGGCTTTACGCCCCATCACTGCCGGAACGGAAAATTGAATGCGTTCAGCAAAGCGCGCGCTTCCTCGTCGTTACGCGCGCTTGTGCAAACGGTGATGTCGAGGCCCCAGGTATCGGTCGCCTTGTCGAAATCGATCTCCGGGAACACGATGTGCTCCTTGATGCCGATGGTGAAATTGCCGCGGCCGTCGAAACTCTTGGGGTTAAGCCCGCGGAAGTCGCGAATGCGCGGCAGCGCGATGTTCACCAGCCGGTCGATGAAGTCGTACATGCGCGCCTTGCGCAGCGTCACCTTGCAGCCGATGGCCTGGCCGTCACGCAGCTTGTAAGTCGCGATCGACTTGCGCGCCTTGGTGATGACGGCTTTCTGACCCGCGATCAGCGACAGGTCGGCCGCGGCGGAATCGACCTTTTTGCGGTCGCTGACGCCTTCGCCGATGCCCATGTTGAGCACGACCTTGGTGATCGACGGCACCTGCATGCCGTTGGCATAACCGAACTGCTTGGTCAGCTCGCCGCGAATGACCTGGTCGAAATGCGTCTTCAGGCGCGACACATAATCGGAGCGCTCGCGCGCCTGCTTCGGCGCACCGGCTTCCTTGCCCTTCGCAGCGCCGCCCTGCGGCTTCTGCTTCCTGGGTTCGGCGTTCTGCTGCGTATCAGCCATCGATCTCAACTCCCGAACGCTTGGCGATGCGCACTTTCTTGCGTGCAGCTCCCTCACCCACGACCTTGAAGCCGACGCGTGTCGGCTTGCCATCCTTGGGATCGGCCACCGCGAGATTGGAAAGATGAATCGTCCCCTCTTTGGAGATGATGCCACCTTCCTGCTGTGCGGTCTGACGCTGATGGCGCTTGACCATGTTGATGCCGCGCACGAGCGCACAATTATCCGCCGGGCGAACTTCGATTACCTCGCCGGTGCGGCCCTTATCGCGGCCCGTAAGCACAATCACCTTGTCGCCTTTCCGGATCTTTGCGGCCATCACAACACCTCCGGCGCAAGCGAGATGATCTTCATGTGATTCTTGGCGCGCAGCTCGCGCGGCACCGGCCCGAAGATGCGCGTTCCGACCGGCTCCATTTGCGCCGTGATCAGCACTGCGGCATTGCGGTCGAAACGGATGACCGAGCCATCCGCGCGCTTGATGTCCTTGGAGATGCGGACCACGACGGCCTTCATCACTTCGCCCTTTTTCACGCGGCCGCGCGGAATGGCTTCCTTCACCGATACGACGATGACGTCGCCGATGGTGGCGTATTTCCGCTTCGAACCGCCCAGCACCTTGATGCACATGACACGACGCGCACCGGAGTTATCCGCCACGTCGAGATTGGTTTGCATCTGGATCATGATGCGGCCCTCGTAGTCATTGCGCGCATATCGCCTACTGCACTTTCTTTTTCTTCTCGCCCTGGGTCACTTGCCAGCGCTTAAGCTTTGAAATCGGCCGCCGCTCCTCGATCCACACGATGTCGCCGACCGAGAACTCGTTCTTCTCGTCGTGAGCGTGGTATTTCTTCGAACGGCGTACCGTCTTCTTCATCTCAGGATGGGTGAAACGCCGCTCCACGCGCACGACAACCGTCTTGTCCTGCTTGTCGCTGACGACGACGCCCTGGAGCGTACGCTTCGGCATCTAAGACCTCTTACTTCTTCTTCGATTTCGGCTTGGCGCGCGATTTCGCGGGCGCTGCAGCCTTTGATTTGGCGGACTTCGTCTTCTTCGCCGGCGCGGCGCCTTCCGGCGCAGCCTTCGGCTCGGGTTCAGGCATGCCGACGCGCTTCTGCGCGGCAATCGTTTTCATGCGCGCGATGTCACGGCGGAGGACGCGCACGCGCGAGGTATTCTCGAGCTGTCCGGTCGCCCGCTGGAAACGCAGGTTGAACTGCTCCTTCTTGAGCTTGAGCACTTCGTCGTCGAGTTGATCGACCGTCATCGCTCTGACATCGGCAGCTTTCATGGCGCTCACTCGGCGATACGTTCGATGAATCGGGTTTTGACGGGCAGCTTGGCGGCGGCGAGCGTCAGCGCTTCCTTCGCGACGGCAATCGGAACGCCATCGACCTCGAACAGGATGCGGCCCGGCTTCACGCGCACGACCCAAAGCTCGGGCGTGCCCTTGCCTTTACCCATGCGCACTTCGATCGGCTTCTTCGACACCGGCACGTCGGGAAACACGCGAATCCACACCCGCCCCGACCGCTTCATGAAGCGGGTGAGCGCGCGGCGCGCGGCCTCGATCTGACGGGCGGTGACGCGCTCGGGCTCCAACGCCTTGAGGCCGTACTGGCCGAAAGCGAGCGTCGCGCCACTGGTGGCGACGCCGTGGATGCGGCCCTTATGCGCCTTGCGGAATTTGGTACGGACTGGCTGCAGCATGACTTACTCGTTCTTCTCCGCTCAGGCCGCGTCGCGGCGCGGACGACCCGCGTCGCCTTCGGCGAGCTTCTTGTCCTGCGCCATCGGATCGTGCTCGAGCACTTCGCCCTTGAAGATCCAGACCTTGACGCCGCAGGTGCCGTAGGTGGTGAAAGCAGTGGCGACGCCGTAATCGACGTCGGCGCGCAATGTGTGCAGCGGAACGCGACCCTCGCGATACCACTCGGTGCGCGCGATTTCCGCGCCGCCGAGACGGCCGGCGCAGTTGATGCGGATGCCCTCGGCGCCGAGACGCATCGCGGACTGCACCGCGCGCTTCATGGCGCGGCGGAAAGCAACGCGGCGCTCGAGCTGCTGCGCGATCGACTCGGCAACCAATTGCGCGTCGAGTTCGGGCTTGCGGATTTCGATGATGTTGATGACGACATCGCTGTCGGTCAGCTTCGCCACGACCTTGCGAAGCTTCTCGATATCGGCGCCCTTCTTGCCGATCACCACACCCGGACGCGCCGAATGAATGGTCACGCGGCACTTCTTGTGCGGACGTTCGATAATGATCTTCGACACCGCCGCCTGCTTGAGCTGCTTCATCAACTCCTCGCGGATCTTGATGTCCTCGAGCAGAAGCGCGCCGTATTCATTCTTGCCCGAATACCAGCGCGAATCCCAGGTCCGGTTGATGCCGATCCGAAGCCCGATTGGATTGACTTTTTGACCCATCGTCTACTCCTCAGGCTTTCGCTTTTGCTTCCGCCTCGACTTCACGAACAACGATCGTGAGGTGCGAGAAGGGCTTGAAAATACCGGCGCTGCGGCCGCGACCGCGTGCCGAGAACCGCTTGATCACCAAAGCCTTGCCGACATGCGCCTCGGCGACGACGAGTTCGTCGACGTCCAGGTCATGATTGTTCTCGGCATTGGCGATTGCCGATTCCAGGCACTTGCGCACATCCTTGGCGATTCGCTTGCGCGAAAACTCCAGGTCGGCGAGCGCGCTCGCGACCTTCTTGCCGCGGATAAGTTGCGCGACAAGATTGAGCTTCTGCGGCGAGATCCGCAGCATGCGGGTTACCGCCTTGGCCTCGTTATCCGAGAGGCTACGCTCGCGTGCGCGTTTACCCATGTCCCAACTCTTCTTCCTTAGCTCGCCGCCGGAGCAGCAGGCGCGGCGGCCGGAGCCGACGGCGACGGGCCGCTGCGCTTGGCCTTGCGATCCGATGTGTGTCCGTAAAACGTCCGCGTCGGCGCGAATTCGCCGAACTTGTGGCCGACCATTTCCTCGGTGACCATGACCGGGATGTGCTTCTGCCCGTTATAGACGCCGAAGTTCAAACCGACGAACTGCGGCAGAATGGTCGAGCGGCGGCTCCAGATCTTGATCATCTCGTGCCGGCCCGACGAGCGCGAGGCTTCCGCCTTTCTCAGCAGATAGCCGTCGACGAACGGGCCTTTCCATACCGAACGCGTCATTTGCCTGTTCCTACTTCTGCTTCTTCCGCGTGTGGCGGCTGGCGATGATGAATTTAGCGGTACGCTTGTTCTTGCGGGTCTTCTTGCCCTTGGTCGGGAAACCCCACGGCGTGGTCCAGTGACCGCCGCCTTTGGTGCGGCCACCGTGCGGATGGTCGACCGGGTTCATCGTGATGCCGCGGTTGTGCGGCATGCGGCCCTTCCAGCGCTGACGGCCGGCCTTGCCGATCGTCGTATTCATGTTGTCGGGGTTCGACACCGCGCCGATTGTGGCCATGCAGCGGCCATGCACCAGGCGCTGCTCGCCGGAATTAAGCCGGAGGATGACGTACTCGCCGTCACGGCCGACGATCTGGGCATAGCTGCCGGCGGAACGCGCGATCTGCCCGCCCTTGCCGATCTTGATCTCGACGTTGTGCACGATGGTGCCGACAGGCACGTTCGCGACCGGCATCGCATTGCCCGGCTTCACGTCGGCCGATTCAGCCGCCACCACGCTGTCGCCGGGTCCGAGCCGCTGCGGCGCCAGGATATAGGCGAGTTCGCCGTCGCTGTATTTCACCAGCGCGATGAACGCCGTGCGGTTGGGATCGTATTCAATCCGCTCCACGGTTGCCGGCATGTCGAACTTGGTGCGGCGGAAGTCGATCTTCCGGTAGGCCTGCTTGTGGCCGCCGCCGCGAAAACGCGAGGTGATGCGGCCGTTGTTGTTACGGCCACCCGTCGAGTGCTTGCCTTCGGTCAACGCCTTCACCGGCGCGCCTTTATAGAGCGCCGAACGATCGACGATCACCAGATGGCGCTGGCTGGGCGTGGTCGGATTGTAAGACTTCAATGCCATTGTCGCGTTTCCCTACAACCCCGTGGTCACGTCGATGGTGTGACCCTCTTCAAGAGTCACGATCGCGCGCTTGACGTCCGACTTCTGCCCAGAGATGCCGCGGAACAGTTTCACCTTGCCGCGCCGGACAAGCGTGTTGACGCTCTTCACCTTCACGTCGAACAGCTTCTCCACCGCTTCCTTGATCTGCGGCTTGGTGGCGTGCTTGGCGACCCTGAACACGACCTTGCTGTGCTCGGAGGCCATCGTCGCCTTTTCGGTAATGACCGGCGCGAGGATCACGTCGTAGTGGCGCGGATCGCTGGTGCTCATTTGAACCTCGCCTGCAGCGCGTCGACCGCAGCCTTGGTCAGCACGAGCGTCTTGCGCCGCATGATGTCGTAGACGTTGATGCCCTGCACCGGCAGCACGTCGATATTGGGAATGTTGCGGGCCGCCGAGCGGAAGCTTGCCTCGACTTCCGCGCCGTCGATGATCAGCGCGTTGTCGAAACCGAGCTTGCCGAACTGCCTGGCCAGCGCCTTGGTCTTGGCATCCTTGACCGACGCCTTGTCGATAACGACGAGACCGCCGTCCTTCGCCTTGGCGGAGAGCGCATGCTTGAGCGCGAGCGCGCGAACCTTTTTCGGCAGGCCGATCGCATGGCTGCGTACGAGTGGGCCAAACACCCGGCCGCCGCCGCGGAACTGCGACACGCTCTGGGGACCATGACGGGCCTGGCCTGTACCCTTTTGCGCGTACATCTTCTTGCCGGTGCGATTGATCTCGCTGCGGCCCTTCGTCTTGTGGGTGCCGCGCTGACGCTTGGCGAGCTGCCAGTTGACGCAACGCTGAACGATATCGACGCGCGGCTCGAGGCCGAAGATGGCATCCGGCAGATCGACCGAACCCGCAGCCTTGCCTTCAAGCGTGGTAATTTTCAATTCCATCTCACGCGCCCTCCTTCTCGGCGGGGGCGGCAGCCTCGGGAGCATTCTCCGCGGCCGGCTTGCTGTCTGATTTCGCTTCGGCGCTTTCCGCCAGCTTGAACTTGCCGGGCTTCGGCGCTTCCTTCGGCAGCTTCTTCTTCACGGCATCGCGCACCGTAATCCAGCCGCCCTTGGCGCCAGGCACCGCGCCCTCGACAAGGATGAGGCCGCGCTCGACATCGGTCTGCACGACCTTGAGATTGAGCGTCGTCACCCGATCGACGCCCATGTGGCCCGGCATCTTCTTGTTCTTGAAGGTCTTGCCCGGATCCTGACGGCCGCCGGTCGAACCGATCGAACGGTGCGAGATCGACACGCCGTGCGATGCACGCAGGCCGCCGAAATTCCAGCGCTTCATGCCGCCGGCAAAGCCCTTGCCGATCGACGTGCCGCAAACGTCCACGAATTGCCCGATCACGAAATGATCGGCGGTGATCTCGGCGCCAACCGGGATCAGCGCATCGTCGGTCACGCGGAATTCGGCAAGCTTGCGCTTCGGCTCGATCTTGGCCTTCGCGAAGAAGCCGCGGTCCGACTTGATCATGTTGTTGGTACGACGCGCGCCAGCACCGAGCTGCAGCGCGACGTAGCCGTTCTTGTCCTTGGTGCGATGGCCGACGACCTGACACGCGCCGAGGCGCAGCACCGTCACCGGCACATGCTCACCGGCATCGGTGAATATCCGGGTCATTCCGACCTTCTGCGCGATCACTCCGGAACGCATGTCTTAATTCCCCACCCGGCTCTAGAGCTTGATCTCGACGTCGACGCCGGCGGCAAGGTCGAGCTTCATCAGCGCGTCCACCGTTTGCGGCGTCGGATCGACGATGTCCAAGAGACGCTTGTGCGTGCGCATCTCGAATTGTTCGCGGCTCGTCTTATCGATGTGCGGCGAGCGATTTACAGTGAACTTCTCGATGCGCGTCGGCAGCGGAATCGGTCCACGAACCTGCGCACCGGTGCGCTTGGCCGTGTTCACGATCTCGCGCGTCGACGCATCAAGAATGCGGTGATCGAACGCCTTGAGCCGGATCCGGATATTCTGGCCGTTCATTTTTGTTTCTCTCGTACGTCACGCCCGGCCTTTACTGCCGAACTGCCGCAACACTTCTTTTCGTTCGCTCGTTATTCCGTCCAAGACGCGGAT
>JBARCH010000180.1:0-7765 GCA_049793875.1 Pseudolabrys sp.
ATGGCGTCCTCGTCGTGCTCGACCACGATCACGGTGTTGCCGAGGTCGCGCAGGCGCTTGAGGGTTTCGAGCAGGCGCGCATTGTCGCGCTGGTGCAGGCCGATCGACGGCTCGTCGAGCACGTACAGGACGCCGGTGAGGCCGGAGCCGATCTGCGAGGCGAGGCGGATGCGCTGGCTCTCGCCGCCGCTCAATGTGCCGGAGGCGCGCGCGAGCGTGAGATAATCGAGGCCGACGTTGACGAGGAATTTCAGCCGCTCGCGGATTTCCGTGAGCACGCGCACGCCGATCTCGTTCTGCTTGGCGTTGAGTTCGGCCGGCAGCGCGGTGAACCATTCGCCGGCCTTGCGCACCGACATCTCGGCGGCGTCGGAAATGGTCTTGCCGGCGATCTTCACGCACAAAGCTTCGGGCTTGAGCCGCGCGCCGTGGCAGGCCTTGCAGGGAACGTCGGTGAAATATTTCTGCAGGTCGTCGCGCGCCCACTCGGATTCGGTTTCCTTGAAGCGGCGTTCGAGATTGGTGATGACGCCTTCGAACGGCTTTTTCGTCGTGTAGCCGCGCAGGCCGTCGTCATAGGTGAACTTCACGTCCTCGTCGCCGGAGCCGTAGAGGATCGCGTCCTGCGTTTTCTTCGGCAGGTCTTTCCATTTGGTGTCGAGCGTGAAGCGGTAGTGCTTGCCGAGCGCGTCGAGCGTCTGCGTGTAATAGGGCGAGGAGGATTTCGCCCAGGGCGCGATGGCGCCCTTGCGCAGCGAGGCGTCGCGGTCGGGGATCACCAGGTCGGCGTCGATGTGCCGCTCGACGCCGAGGCCGCCGCATTCCGGGCAGGCGCCGAACGGATTGTTGAACGAGAACAGCCGCGGCTCGATCTCCGGAATGGTGAAGCCGGACACCGGGCAGGCGAATTTTTCCGAGAAGACGAGGCGCTCGGCGTTTTCGTTGCGGCCCTTGTTGGCTTTCGCGCCGCCAGCGACCGTGTCGGCGAGTTCGACGATGGCGAGGCCGTCGGCGAGCTTGAGGCATTGCTCGAGCGAATCCGCGAGCCGCCCTCCGATATCGGATTTCACCAGCAGCCGGTCCACCACCACGTCGATGTCGTGGGTGAATTTCTTGTCGAGCGCCGGGACCTCGGCGATCTCGTAGAATTTCCCGTCGACCTTGACGCGCTGGTAGCCCTTCTTGAGGAACTCGGCGAGCTCCTTGCGGTATTCGCCCTTGCGGCCGCGCACGGCCGGCGCCAGCACGTAGAAACGCGTGCCGTCTTTCAGCGCCAGCACGCGGTCGACCATTTGCGAGACGGTCTGGCTCTCGATCGGCAGGCCGGTCGCCGGCGAATAGGGAATGCCGATGCGCGCCCACAGGAGCCGCATGTAATCGTAGATCTCGGTGACGGTGCCGACGGTCGAGCGCGGGTTCTTGGAGGTCGTCTTCTGCTCGATGGAGATTGCCGGCGAGAGGCCGTCGATCTGGTCGACGTCCGGCTTCTGCATCATCTCGAGGAATTGCCGCGCATAGGCCGACAGCGATTCAACGTAGCGGCGCTGGCCCTCGGCATAGATGGTGTCGAAGGCGAGCGAGGATTTGCCCGAGCCCGAAAGGCCGGTGAACACGACGAGCTGGTCGCGCGGAATGGCGACGTCGACGTTTTTCAGATTGTGTTCGCGCGCGCCCCGGATCGTGATCGAACGGGTGTCGCTGCGGGCGGTTTTGCTGGAACGCTCGGCCATAGAAAGGTGACGGAACTCTGGTGCGGGGTGAGGGGCGGCTTGGCTCGGAACGTAGTAAGAACGGCCCGCTTTTGCCAGTGCGGGGGCGCAATATCGGTTGAAAAGGCCGGGATTGCAGCGCGCAAAAAAAGAGCCGGTCGCGAGACCGGCTCTTCGCATGAGTGTCAGGCGATCGGGCGATCAGAAGCGGTAGTTGACGCCCGCCCGCACGATGTTGGTCTTGAATTTGACGTCGGTGGCAACGCCGCAAGTCGTGGCGTCGCAGCTCGACGTTCCAAGATCGGCATAGAGGTATTCGATCTTCGCCGACCATGCGCCGAGGAAGGCGTATTCGAGGCCGGCGCCAGCCGCCCAGCCAACCCGGGTCTTGCTTTCGGATGTGCCGCCGACCGGCGTCATCTTGACGCCGCCGAAGGCCGCGCCGCCCGTGATGTAGGGCAGCCAGCGATCGAAGGAGTAGCCGATACGGCCGCGCGCCGTGCCAAGCCAGGTATTCCTGGTTTCGCAGCAGCCGGTTCCGTCGGTGCCCTTGATGGTGCTGTAGTCGAGGTCGGCTTCAAGTCCCCAGACCCAGACGCCGGTCTGCAGATTGTAGCCGATGGTGCCGCCGCCCAGCCAACCCTTCGTATCGAAGTTGCCGGTGGTCACACCGCCGGCTGACCAGTTCGATGTGCCCCATCCGTAGCCGGCGTTGAGACCGACGTAGAAGCCGGACCAACTGAACGGCGCCGCGACATATGCGGGCGCCTTGTAGGCGGGACGCGGCAAATCGGCCGCTGACGATGGGCTAGCCACCGCCAGCGCCAACAGACCGGCGCCGACCGCAAGTATGAAACGCTTCATTGAAAGTACCTCCTGGTTTTCGGCCGAAACAAACTCCTACTGGCGGCGAGGTCTATATGTTGTGGACGATTCGGGCTGTTGCAGAAATATCACTTGAGAGACGAAAAGCCGCAGCGAATCAGTTGCATAAGTGATTCGGGCACGCTAGAACAAAAGCGGAACTTCGCTTGTGGGTTCCGCCCTCGGCAAGCGCTGCTTTATCTGCGGGAAGCCTTGTGGATTGAGGTCAAACGCGCTTGCCGCGTGCCGCCTTGAGACTAGGGTGGCGGACGAAAGCCAACAAAGACGCCCCTGCGCGGGCGTCGCGCGGAGAACAACATGGCCGGTAGCGTCAACAAAGTGATCCTGGTCGGCAATCTCGGCGCCGATCCGGAAATTCGCCGCACGCAGGACGGACGCCCGATCGCGAACTTGCGCGTGGCGACATCCGAAAGCTGGCGCGACAAGAACACGGGCGAGCGCCGCGAAAAGACCGAGTGGCATCGCGTCGTGATCTTCAACGAGGGCCTGTGCAAGATCGTCGAGCAATATCTGAAGAAGGGCTCGAAGATTTACCTCGAAGGCGCGTTGCAGACGCGCAAGTGGCAGGACAAGGACGGCCAGGACAAATATTCGACCGAGGTTGTGCTGCAGGGCTTCAATTCACAACTCACGATGCTCGACACGCGCGGTGGCGGCGGAGGCGCGAGCATGGACAGTGGCGACGATTTCGGCTCGAGCGGCCCGTCCGGTTCACGCGACCGCAAGCCGGCGATGGCCTCTGCCGGCAAGCGCGACGACATGGACGACGAAATTCCGTTCTAGCCGCGGTTAGGACGCGGGCGCGCGGAGTCCAGGAATAAGCGGGCTGAGCTTTCAGCCCGCCATCACCGCGCGCACGCCGTCGATAACGAATTGCACCGCGAGCGCCGCCAGCAGCACGCCGAGCAGCCGCGAAAGCACGACATTGCCGGTCGTGCCGATCAGGCGGCCAACGCGCGGCGCGAGCCTGAACACGACAAAGCAGATCGCGATAACGACGGCGATCACAATCAGCAGCGTCGCCAGCATCGCGGGGTTGCCGGCGGCGCGGCCCGACAGCAGCACCATCGCCGTTATCGCGCCGGGCCCGGCCATCAGAGGAATGGCAAGCGGAAAGGCCGCGATATTGCGCACATGCTCTTCGACCGCTTCCTCCGCCTCCTTCGACTGGCGCACGATACGCACACCGAACACCATTTCCGACGCGATCGAGAACAACAGCAGGCCGCCGGCGATCCGGAATGCAGGCAGTGAAATTGCCAGCGAGCGCAGCAGCCATTCGCCGATCAGCGCGCTGCCGGCGAGAATGCCGGCGGCGATCAGACTGGCCCGCAAGGCGACGCTGCGGCTGGCCCTGTCAGGCAGACCGTGCGTGAGCGCCATGAAGCTCGGCACGAGGCCGATGGGATCGACCACAACCAGCAGCGTCACGAGCGCCGAGACGGCGAATTCGAGCGGCATGAAACCGGCGTAGCGGGCGCCAATGGCGGGGTCAATTCCGCGTCCTGGCGGCTCCGTCCTTGCACGTAAATAAGATATTGAAATTACAGGTGAAGTTATCCTTTTTTAAGCGTCGTTTGGGGTGGCTATCGAGGCTTGAATCAGCTAAGAAAATTCGACTCGAAAAATGATTTGGAACTAGCTCTTGGCCGATCCAGAAGATCCGAAATCGGGGGACGGAAGTCCTTCCGACGTGCGTCCCATCTCCATCGTCGACGAGATGAAACGCTCGTATCTCGATTACGCCATGAGCGTGATCGTTTCGCGTGCGTTGCCCGACGCGCGCGACGGCCTCAAGCCGGTGCACCGCCGCATCCTCTATGCGATGTACGAGGCCGGCTACGAATGGAACAAGCCGTACCGTAAATCCGCGCGCGTGGTCGGCGACGTCATCGGTAAATATCATCCGCACGGCGACCAGGCGGTTTACGACGCACTGGTGCGCATGGCGCAGGATTTTTCCATGCGCCTGCCGCTGGTGGACGGGCAGGGTAACTTCGGTTCGGTTGACGGCGATCCTCCGGCGGCCATGCGCTACACCGAAGTGCGGCTCGCGAAGGTTGCCAACGCGCTGCTGGAAGACATCGACAAAGATACCGTCAACTTCCAGGACAACTACGACAATTCCGAACACGAGCCGGTGGTGCTGCCGGCACGCTTTCCCAATTTGCTCGTCAACGGTGCGGGCGGCATCGCCGTCGGCATGGCGACCAACATTCCGCCGCACAATCTCGGCGAGGTGATCGATGCCTGCACGGCGCTGATCGACGACCCGGCGCTGAGCATCGAAGACCTGAATGCCATCATTCCGGGTCCTGACTTTCCGACCGGCGGCATCATTCTCGGCCGCGCCGGCATCCGCAGCGCTTACGCTGTCGGCCGCGGCTCGATCGTCATGCGCGGCAAGGTCGCCTTCGAGACGATCCGCAAGGAACGCGAAGCTATCATCGTCACCGAGATTCCGTATCAGGTGAACAAGGCGACCATGGTCGAGCGCATCGCCGACCTGGTGCGCGACAAGAAGATCGACGGCATATCCGACCTGCGCGATGAATCCGACCGTGACGGCTACCGCGTCGTGATCGAACTCAAGCGCGACGCCGAGCGCGACGTCGTGCTCAACCAGCTCTACCGCTTCACGCCGCTGCAAACGTCATTCGGCGCCAACATCGTGGCGCTCGACGGCGGCCGTCCGCTGGTGATGACGCTCAAGGACCTGCTGCGGGTGTTCATCGCGTTCCGCGAGGATGTGATCTCGCGGCGGACCAAGCATTTGCTCGGCAAGGCGCGCGACCGCGCGCATGTCCTGGTCGGTCTGGCGATCGCGGTCGCCAATATCGACGACGTGATCAAACTCATCCGTGGCGCCAAGGATCCGAAAGAGGCGCGCGAAGCGTTGATGGCGCGTGACTGGCCGGCCAAGGACGTCGCCTCGATGGTGACGTTGATCGACGATCCGCGCCACACTGTGTCCGACAAGGGCACGACAAAGCTTTCGGCGGAACAGGCGCAGGCCATTCTCGATTTGCGCCTGCAGCGGCTGACCGCACTCGGCCGTGATGAAATCAAGGCCGAGTTGGACAAGCTTGCCGCCGAAATCGCCGATTATCTCGAAATTCTCCGTTCGCGCGCGCGCATCCAGACCATCGTCAAGGAAGAACTCGCCGCGGTGAAGAGTGAGTTCGCCACGCCGCGCCGTACAGTCATTGCGGAAGAGGAGGCCGAGGTCGAAGACGAGGACCTGATCCAGCGTGAGGACATGGTCATTACCGTTTCGCATCTCGGTTACATCAAGCGGGTGCCGCTCTCGACCTATCGCGCGCAGAAGCGCGGCGGCAAAGGCCGCGCCGGCATGCAGACGCGCGACGAAGATTTCGTCAGCCGCCTGTTCGTCGCCTCGACGCATGCGCCGGTGCTGTTCTTCTCGTCGCAGGGCCGCGTTTACAAAGAGAAAGTCTGGCGGCTGCCGCTGGCGGCGCCGCAGGCGCGCGGCAAGGCGCTCATCAATATCCTGCCGCTCGATCCGGGTGAATTGATCACCACCGTCATGCCGCTGCCCGAGGACGAAAAAACCTGGGCGCAACTCGACGTGATGTTCGCCACGACAAAGGGGACGGTCCGCCGCAACAAGCTCTCCGATTTCGTCGATGTGCGCCGCTCCGGCATCATCGCGATGAAGCTGTCGGAGGGCGAGGGCATCCTCGACGTGCAGGTCTGTTCGGAAAAGGACGACGTGCTGCTGACGAGCGCCGGCGGTCAATGCATCCGCTTCCCGGTGCCGGAAGTGCGCGTGTTTACCGGCCGCACCTCGATGGGCGTGCGCGGCATTGCGCTTGCCAATGACGACAAGGTGATTTCGCTGTCGATCCTGCGCCATGTCGATGTGAATGCCGACGAACGGGCTGCGTATCACAAGCGCGCCAGTGCCGTGCGGCGTGGCACCAACGGCGATCCGGAAGAGATCGCGGCCGACGCCGAGGAGGCGCAGGAGCTCGGCGCAAACGGTGCGATAGAGCTTGGCGAGAAGCGCTACGTCGAAATGTCGGCGGCCGAGCAGTTCGTGCTGACGCTCTCGGAGCGCGGCTTCGGCAAGCGGTCGTCTTCCTACGAATACCGGACGACCGGCCGTGGCGGCAAAGGCATCGTCGCGATGTCGCTGACGCCGAAAACCGGCCGCATCGTCGCCTCGTTCCCAATCGAGGAAGCCGACCAGATCATGCTGGTTACCGACGGCGGGCAACTGATCCGCTGCCCGGTCAACGGCATCCGTATCGCCGGCCGTTCGACGCAGGGCGTCATCGTGTTCTCGACTGCGGAAAAAGAACATGTCGTTTCGGTCGAACGCCTGATCGGGGATGAGAACGGCGAGGCGTAGTTCTTTCTCTCCCCCGCGAAGCGGTGGGGAATATCGATCGCGACGGGCCTATGAATCTCGAATTGTTCGCCGGCTTCCTGCTGATCACGCTCGTGCTGGTGCTTGTACCGGGGCCGATCGTGACGCTGGTGGTGTCGACTGCGGCGACACGCGGCGCGCGCGCCGGGTTGATCACCGTCGCCGGCAGCACGTCCGGCAATGCGGTGCTCATCACCGGCATTGCGCTTGGCCTGAGCATCGTCATCCAATATGCGGCGGAGATTTTCGAGTGGCTGCGCTGGCTCGGCGCGGCCTATCTGGTTTGGCTTGGCGTGCAGGCGTGGCGGCACGCAGGCGCAGCCGCGTCAGTCGAAGCGCCGCGTGGTCATGTTTATTTCCGCCGCGGCTTTCTGGTGGCGATATCGAATCCGAAGACCATCGCTTTCTTCACGGCGTTCCTGCCGCAATTTGTCGATCCGCGTTTGCCGGCGGGACACCAGCTTGTCGTCATGTGCGCGGTGGCAATCGTCATGGCGGGAGTGACCGATTGCATCTGGGCGCTGATCGGCGGCGCGGGCCGGGCATTCTTTCTGCGGCGCGCGAGCGCGACGTGGCTTGGCCGGGTTTCCGGCGCAGTATTGATCGGTGGCGGTGTGTGGCTGTCGCTGGTGCGGCGGCCGGGCTAGTGCCCTGCTTCCGAAGTTCGTCATACATCGGAGCACCCTCTGACACGAACTTCGGAAGCAAAAGGGACACTAAGCAAATATATGATTCTAGTGCCGCTTATCGATTTGAAGTTCCTGAAGGAGCTTGCGGC
>JBARCH010000181.1:0-5678 GCA_049793875.1 Pseudolabrys sp.
ATCAGCACGGCGCGACGCCGGAAGAGCGTACGATGGTCATGCCGTTGCTGATGCACGGCGACGCAGCGTTCGCGGGCCAGGGCGTGGTGGCGGAATGTTTCGGCCTTTCGGGGCTGAAAGGCTACCGCACCGGCGGCTCGCTGCATTTCATCGTCAACAACCAGATCGGCTTCACGACCTATCCGCGCTACTCGCGCTCGTCGCCTTATCCGTCCGACGTCGCCAAGGTGATCGAGGCGTTGATCTTCCATGTGAACGGCGACGACCCGGAAGCGGTCGTGTTCGCCGCGAAGGTCGCGACCGAATACCGGCAGAAATTCCAGAAGCCGGTGGTCATCGACATGTTCTGCTACCGGCGCTTTGGCCACAACGAAGGCGACGAGCCGTCGTTCACCCAGCCGCTGATGTACAAGAAAATCCGTTCGCATCCGACCACGCTGGAAATCTATGCCAGGAAACTGGTGAGCGAAGGCGTCGTCGCCGAGGGCGAAGTCGAGCAAATGAAGGCCGACTGGCGCACGCGCCTCGACGGTGAATTCGAGGCGGGGCAGGGCTACAAGCCGAACAAGGCCGATTGGCTCGATGGCCGCTGGTCGGGCCTCAAAGCGGCGCATGACGCCGACGATCCGCGCCGCGGCAATACCGGCGTCGAAATCGCGGTGCTGCGCGAGATCGGCAAGAAAATAACGACGGTGCCGCCGGGCTTCCACGTTCACAAAACGATCCAGCGCTTCCTCGATCACCGCGCGAAAGCGATCGAAAGCGGTGAAGGCATCGATTGGTCGACGGGCGAAGCGCTCGCGTTTTCCTCGCTGCTGCTCGAGGGCCATCCCGTGCGCTTGTCGGGACAAGACAGCGAGCGCGGCACGTTTTCGCAGCGCCATTCGGTGCTGTTCGATCAGGAGACGGAAGAGCGCCACACGCCGTTCAATCACCTGCAGAAAGATCAGGCGCGCTACGAAGTCCTGAATTCGATGCTCTCGGAAGAGGCGGTTCTCGGATTCGAATACGGCTATTCGACCTCCGAGCCCAATGCGCTGACGCTCTGGGAAGCGCAGTTCGGCGATTTCGCCAACGGCGCGCAGGTCGTGTTCGACCAGTTCATCTCCGCGGGCGAACGCAAGTGGCTGCGCATGTCGGCTCTCGTCTGCCTGCTGCCGCATGGTTACGAAGGTCAGGGTCCGGAGCATTCCTCCGCGCGGCTCGAGCGCTTCCTGCAAATGTGCGCTGAAGACAACATGCAGGTGGCGAACTGCACGACGCCGGCAAACTACTTCCACATCCTGCGCCGTCAGTTGAAGCGTGAAATCCGCAAGCCATTGATCCTCATGACGCCGAAGAGTCTGCTGCGCCACAAACGCGCGGTCTCGCGGCTCGACGAGATGGCGGCCGGAACTTCGTTTCACCGCGTGTTGTGGGACGATGCGCAATACCTGCCGGATCAGAAAATTAAACTTGTCGCCGACGACAAGATCCGCCGCGTGGTCATGTGTTCGGGCAAGGTCTATTACGATCTTTACGAGGAGCGCGAAAAGCGCGGCGTCGACGACATTTATCTGCTGCGCATCGAGCAACTCTATCCGTTCCCGTCGAAGGCTCTGCTCATCGAACTGTCGCGTTTCAAGCAGGCGGAGATGGTGTGGTGTCAGGAAGAGCCGCGCAACATGGGCGCCTGGTTTTTTGTCGATGTCTTCCTGCAGTGGGCGCTCAACCAGATCGGCGGCCCCAGCACACGCATGCGCTACGTCGGACGGCCTGCCGCGGCCTCAACGGCCGTCGGGCAAATGTCGAAACATCTCGCGCAGTTAAAACAATTCCTGGACGAAGCGTTGGCATAAGTAATTGTCGTCATGGCCGTTCTGCCGGCCATGACGGAAAAGGAAAAGATCATGGCTGAAATTCGCGTCCCGACTCTCGGCGAGTCGGTAACAGAAGCGACCGTCGGAAAGTGGTTCAAGCACCCGGGCGACGCCGTGGCGGTGGACGAGCCGCTGGTCGAGCTCGAGACCGACAAGGTGACGCTGGAAGTGCCGGCGCCTGCTGCCGGCGTGCTCGGCGATATCGTGGTGAAAGAGGGCGACACGGTCGCCGTCGGTGCGTTGCTTGGTCAGATCAAGGACGGTGCGGTCACGGCGTCGGCCAAGCCTGCGACGGCCACGAAACCCGCCGCCAGCGCAACCGGCGCGCCTGACGAGAAAAGCGCAAAGACCAAGCCGATCGGCGCCGGCCCCGAGCATCCGCAGCCGCGCGAAATGCCGGCCGCGCCCGCTGCATCGTCGATGCCCTCAGCCGCAGGCTCGCCCGCAGCGTCTTCCATGCCGATGCCGCCTTCAGTGCGCAAGATGGCGGCCGAGAGCGGCGTCGATCCGTCGAAAGTCGCCGGCAGCGGCATGCACGGTCAAGTGACCAAAGGCGACATGATGGCGGCGATCGAGCGGTCCGCCGCGCAGCCGACGCCGGTTGCCGCGCAGGCGCCGGTGCAGATGCGCGCGCCTTCTCCCGCCGACGATGCGGCGCGCGAAGAGCGCGTGCACATGACGCGGTTGCGCCAGACCATCGCGCGCCGGCTGAAAGACGCGCAGAACACCGCCGCCATGCTCACGACCTATAACGAGGTCGACATGAGCGCGGTGATGCACATGCGCAGCCAATACAAGGAACTGTTCGAGAAGAAGCACGGCGTGAAGCTCGGTTTCATGGGCTTCTTCACCCGCGCCTGCATTCAGGCGCTCAAGGAAGTACCCGAGGTCAATGCCGAGATCGACGGCACTGATCTCGTTTACAAGAATTATTATCATATCGGCATTGCCGTCGGGACCGAGCGTGGGCTCGTCGTCCCCGTGGTGCGCGACGCCGATCAGCTTTCGCTTGCCGGTATCGAAAAGGCAATCACCGCGCTCGGCAAGAAAGCGCGCGACGGCCAGCTCAAGATCGAGGACATGCAGGGCGGTACGTTCACGATCTCGAACGGCGGCGTCTACGGCTCGTTGATGTCGATGCCGATCCTAAATGCGCCGCAGTCCGGCATTCTCGGCATGCATAAAATTCAGGAGCGTCCGGTCGCCATCGGGGGAAAGGTCGAGATTCGTCCGATGATGTATCTTGCTGTGACCTACGATCATCGCGTGGTCGACGGCCAGGGCGCAGTGACGTTCCTCGTGCGCGTGAAAGAAAATCTGGAAGACCCGGCGCGAATTGTTTTGGATTTGTGATCTTTCTTTTCACCTCTCCCCTGTGGGGAGAGGTCGCGAGCGAAGCGAGCGGGTGAGGGGGCTCGTTCCTCGCCGATCTTGGCCCCCTCACCCGATCCTCAGGCTTCGCCTTCGGATCGACCTCTCCCCACAGGGGAGAGGTGAAAGAAGCGAGTTCGCCAATGTCTCAATACGACCTCATCGTCATCGGCACCGGTCCTGGCGGCTATGTCTGCGCCATTCGCGCGGCGCAGCTCGGCCTGAAAACCGCGGTCGTCGAGAAGAACGCCACCTTTGGCGGCACCTGTCTCAACATCGGCTGCATTCCGTCGAAGGCGCTGCTGTATGCGTCGGAACTGTTTGAGGAAGCCGGCCACAAGTTCGGTCAGATGGGCATCGGCGTTTCCGCACCCAAGCTCGATCTCAAGGCGATGATGGCGTTCAAGGCGCAGGGCGTGGATGGCAACGTCAAAGGCGTCGAATTCCTCCTGAAGAAAAACAAGATCGATTCCTTTCGCGGTGCCGGCCGCATCGCCGCGCCCGGCAAAGTCGAGGTGAAGGGCGCGGACGGCCAGACGCAGACGCTCGAAACCAAGGCTATCGTCGTCGCCACCGGCTCCGACGTTGCGCGGCTCAAAGGCATCGAGATCGACGAGAAACGCATCGTGTCGTCGACCGGTGCCATCGCGCTTGAAAAGGTGCCGCAGCGATTGCTTGTGGTTGGCGCCGGCGTGATCGGCCTTGAACTCGGCTCGGTGTGGCGGCGGCTCGGCGCGGAAGTCGTCGTGGTCGAATTTGTCGATGGCGTATTGCCGGGCATGGACAGCGAAGTGCGCCGCCAGGCGCAGCGACTGCTCGAAAAGCAGGGCATGACATTCAAGCTGTCGTCGAAAGTGACGGCGGTCGATTCATCCGGCTTGCGTCTCAAGGCGACGATAGAGCCGGCCAAGGGCGGTGCATCGGAGACCATCGAAGCCGATGTGGTGCTGGTTGCGATCGGCCGCGTGCCATACACCGAGGGGCTCGGTCTCAAGGAAGCCGGCATCAACATGGACGAGCGCGGCCGCGTCGCGGTCGACAAGCATTATTCGACCAACGTACCCGGCATTTGGGCAATCGGCGACGTGATTGCTGGCCCAATGTTGGCGCACAAGGCGGAAGACGAAGGCGTGGCGGTTGCGGAAATTCTCGCCGGACAGGCGGGACACGTGAACTACGATGTCATTCCGAACGTGGTCTACACTTATCCGGAGATCGCCACGGTCGGCAAAAGCGAAGACGAATTGAAGGCGGCCAACGTCGCCTACAACGCCGGCAAGTTTCCGTTCACGGCGAATGGACGCGCCAAGGCCAATCTCACCACCGACGGCTTCGTGAAAATTCTCGCTGACGCCAAGACCGACCGCGTGCTGGGCGTGCAGCTCATTTGCGCCGATGCCGGCAACATGATCGCGGAAGCAGTGCTGGCGATGGAATTCGGCGCATCGGCGGAAGATATCGCACGCACGTGCCACGCGCATCCGACGCTGTCCGAGGCAGTGAAGGAAGCCGCAATGGCCGTCGCCAAGCGCTCGATCCATATTTAGCCGTCCAAAACGACCTGAAAAAGCGCGCGTTGCCGCGCAAGAATTCGAGTGAACGGCGTTTTTTAGGTCTTAATTCCGGCGATAGCTTCTATTAGATTCACCCCATGCGCCGACGCTTGCTCCGTTCGCTCTGGGTCATCCTCGCGCTGCTGTTCCTTCTGGAAACGTGGCTGTGGGATCACCTTGCGCCGCTGGTCGCCGCCGTCGTCAATGTCGTTCCGTGGGGCAGGTTCAAGGTCGTCCTCAAGCGCGGGATCGAGAAGCTGCCGCCGTGGGCCGCACTCATCGTTTTCATCGTTCCGTTTATCGTCCTGCTGCCGCTGAAATTCCTCGAGGTTTATTTTATCGCCACGCGCAACTGGCTCGGCGCAACGCTCGTGCTTGTGCTCGCCAAGCTGCTCGGGCTCGGCGTCACGGCCTTCGTGTTCGACGCGACGCGCGAGAAACTTTTGCAGATGCCGTGGTTCGCGCGCTTCTACGACTGGATGATGTGGGCGCGCGACTGGGCGCATGCCAAGGTCGAACCCGTGCGCGAGCGCATGCGGCAATATGTGTGGCTGTTACGGCCGCAACGGGCCGGACGGTTTCTGCGCCGATTGATTCGGATCAGGCGGCGCGTGCAGCGCGCATGATCAGAACAGATGTATCGCGTGCGGCGCCCAAAACCCGATACCGGTGAACACAAGACCGGCCACGCCGAGCAAACCGGACAGCCAGCCTAACGCCGTCATGCCGGTGATGACTTCCGCCGACGCGAGCACGATGCCGATCTGGAATACGGCGGAAGCAAACTCGTAGTGATGATAGCGCGCCATCGCCAGTTCACGTTTGTGCTCGGCTTCCTTGGCACGCTCTGATAATTGCTTGCGGCCTTCCTTTGACGAGGGTTCGTCGTCGTAGC
>JBARCH010000182.1:0-4285 GCA_049793875.1 Pseudolabrys sp.
GGCGACACAAGCTTGATGCGGTCGCGCGCGGCGTAGAGGGAATCGAGGATGCCGACATTGCCGTGGCCGCAGATCCCGAACACATAGGGAATGTCGTTGTCGATCAGATACTCGGTGATCAGATCGGCACCCTTCATACGCGGCATGGACTTCTCACCTGTAACGCGCGGGATGCCGGTCGAAAGGGCGGTCGCCGCAATTGCGATAATGCGAGAGCGAGTTTAACCATATCGGTGATGGGCCGACAACGCGGCCGGTACCGGGCGACCTTTGCGGGTGGCAGCCACGCCAATTCCGCCACGAAAAGAAAGGTGAACCCTGCGCCGGGCTTCGGCGTTAGAGTGGGTTCGGACCGTGGCGCGACCTCCCCTTACGCCTTTCAATTATCTGGGGTTTTCAAAACGCCGCTTATACGCACGGGTGAGAGAGCAGCTACAATCGTGACCACCACAATGGACAGGCCTCCTCGCCTGACGATCTGCCGCGCAATGTGGATCAATCGTCAAACCAGCCGCGTCAGCGTGCCTCTGTGAGCCGCTCCTGGACGCCGTCGGGCCCGGCGCAGCCGGTCAAGCCGCGCAACCTCGCGCTCGGCATCGAGCGCATGGGATTCATTTCGCTTGCCCATCCGCTGCTGGTGGCGATCGTCTTCATCGTTCTCGGTATAGCGGCCGCCGTCGGATTCACGCGGCTGAAGGTCGACGATTCGCTGAGTCAGCTCTTTCGTTCGGACACGCAGGAGTACCGAAGCTACGAGGACGTGACGCGCCGCTTCCCCTCCAGCGAATTCGACGTGCTCGTCGTCGTCGAAGGCAACACGCTGCTGGAACGGTCCTCGCTTGTGAAGCTGCGCAGCCTTGCCATCGATCTCCAGTTGGTCGACGGCACCAAGGGCATAATTTCCATGTTCTCCGCGCGCCAGCCGCCGGAAAACGGAAGCATTCCGGCACCGTTGTTCCCGCAAACGTTGCCGGAGGGGGCCGATTACCAGCAACTCGTCGAGAGGGTGAAGTCGAACGAGATCATCCGCGGCAAGCTGCTCTCCGAGGACGGCAAGCTGACGTTGCTCGTTCTTGCACTCGACCCCGCCGTCATGAACGGCGACAAGCTGACGGGCGTGGTCGCGGATATCCGCAAGACGGTCGCCGACGATCTGGGCGGGACCGGTCTCAAGACGGAGCTCTCTGGCGTTCCGGTGATGCAGCTCGAGATCCGCAATGCGATCAAAAGCGACCGCCTCGTCTACAACACGCTCGGATTTGTCGCCGGCTGCCTGATCGCGATTCTGTTCTTCCGCCGCGTGTCGTTCATGATTATCGCCGCGGGACCGCCGCTCGCCGCGATCCTGCTGGCGCTCGGCACGCTCGGCTGGCTCGATTTCCGCCTGAACATGTTCCTGAACGTGATGACGCCGCTCATCATGGTCATCAGCTTTTCCGACAGCATGCAGCTCACGTTCGCCGCGCGTGACCGGCTGCTGGCCGGCGACAGCAAATACGAAGCGTTCCGAAATTCCCTTCTTATCGTCGGGCCGGCCTGCGTACTGACGCACGTAACGGCCGGCGTTTCCTTCATCGCGCTGCAATTCTCGAAATCCGACCTTGTTCGCGCCTTCGGCGAAGCCGGCCTCATTGCGACGCTGGTGGCGATGGTGGCGGTCCTGACGCTCGCGCCTCTCCTGGGCGTGCTGCTGATCCGGCACGAACAAAGGTTCGTCGATAAGGTCAAAGGCGTGGACAAGGCGCTGGATATGTTGCGCTGGTTCTGCCGCTGGGTTGCGTTGCGCATGGTGCGCCGTCCCGGCCTCTACTCTCTCATCGGCCTGCTCTCCGTGGTCATTTTGTCGGTAGGCTACGCGCAATTGCAGCCGCGTTACCGACTTGCGGATCAGGTGCCCGACCGCGAACAGGCGGTCGCCGCCAGCCACCGCCTCGACACCAAGCTTGCCGGTGCAAATCCGATCGACGTCCTGATCGAATTTCCGCAAGGCAAGTCGTTGTACGCACCCGAAACGCTGGCCGCCATTGCCGCCGTCCATTCCACGCTCGAGCACCAGAACGGCATAGGCAATGTCTGGTCGCTGGAGACGCTGCGGCGGTGGCTGGCCGAAAAGGCGCAAAAATCGGACGTCAACACGCTCAAGGAATACGTGGACCTGCTGCCGCGCTATCTCACGCGACGCTTCATCTCCGAGAAACAGGACGCCGTCGTCGTCAACGGGCGCGTGCCGGACAATGACGCCAGCCAATTGCTTCCGATCGTGAGTGAGCTCAACAAGAAGCTCGACGCTGTGCGCGCCAAATATCCAGGCTACGAAATTTCGGTCACCGGGTTGTCGGCAATCGCCGCGCGCAACAGCGCGATCATGATCGACAAGCTGAGCCGGGGCTTGACCATCGAGATAGTTTTTGTCGCGGCGTTCATCGGGCTCGCGTTCCGGTCGCCCATCGTGATGCTGGTCAGCATCCTGCCCGGCGTGTTTCCGATCGTGACGGCGGGCAGCCTGCTATGGCTCACCGGTCAGGGCCTGCAATTTGCGAGCGTCATCGCGCTGACGGTGTCGTTCGGATTGGGATTGAGCGCGACGATTCACTTCCTCAACCGGCTGCAGATCGAAGACATCGACCGGAATCCCGCCGTCGGCGTCGAACGCGCCACGATTCTGGTCGGGCCACCCTTGATCCTCACGTCGGCGGTGCTGGCGTGCGGCCTTGCCATGACGGTCTTTTCGAGCCTGCCGTCGCTCCGGATTTTCGGCTGGCTCAGCGCCTTCTCCATGATCGCGGCGCTGTTCGCCGACCTGTTCATCCTGCGGCCGACGGCGACATTCCTGAGCAGGCTCGCGCGCCGATGGACGCAGCGATCGCTGACCGGGCCGTCTGCCTGAACCGCGAAATGCCGCGGCTCAGCCTTTTTTGAGGTTGATCGAGGCGCCGCGAACCGCGCTGTCCTGGTCCTGCGACTTGATGACGACGGTCTGCCGGGCGCCACGCGTCGTCAATCCCAAGGTCGCGGCGAAACCTGGCCCTTTGGCCAATACCTGGATGCGTTCGCCTTTGGCGTCGCCCGACAACGATCCCGCGGCATTGCGGGTGGATTCGCTCCACGTCCCGCTGACGGTGCCGGACGTCAGTTTGGCGCTGCCGCGCAGATCGAAATTATAGCTCTCGCTGGCGCAGCGGATGTTCAACTGCATGTTGTCCCGGGACAGAACGTCATAGGACGCTTTGCAATGAATCGGCTCATGTGCGCCGTTGGAAAGCTCGATGGTACCGGCCCCGGACCATCGGCCGGCCAGCGCGGCGAATGGTCCAGCGCCCTGCGCATGACCGTGGCTCAAGGTTGCCAAGCATGCCGCCGCACAAAGTGCCGCAGCGAAGGAGGTCCGTAACATCGGCTTCATAACCGACCGCGATTCCATCGACATGTTTAATCCAATACGTTGCGAGAAAATTTGGGCGGCCCAACCGGCCACCGCCCCGGCCTTACAACCAAGATAGCAATTACCGGTTCCGCGGAACATCGGCACGGAGAAGTTTGTTGCCCGACCAGAAAACGCACGGGTAACCAAGCTGAGGAGCCACAATGTTCTCTCGAACCCTTCCCGCCGCCGCTGCAATTCTGATCATGGGTACACTGCCGCTATTTGCCCAGAACGATAACCAGCAACCCCCTTCCGGCGGGATGTTCTCAGGAACGAAACAGGAGCAGCAGGCATGCCAGCCGGACGCGGTGAGATTTTGCAGCGATGCCATTCCAGATACGTTCAAGGTGCTGGATTGCCTGAAAGAGCACCGCGAAAAGCTGCACAAAGCCTGCGAAAAAGTCCTGGAAAGCCACGGCCAGTAGGCTGAAGCGGAAAATCTCCATACCCAAGAACATCAAGCCGAGCGCCACATCCGGTATAGCGTCGCCAGCGCCCTGAACAGGCTGCGGCGGCGCGGGACTGCGTGCAGGTGGCGGCTGTGGGCCGCATCCTCGGGCGAGCCGAGGCAACCCCGGTGCTTGATAATGGCCCACGCCACCGGATTCCACTTCTGCCACACCTGCTCGGCTTCCCGCCGCATCAGGCCTGCGATCACCTCCGGAATGCCGCCGAAGGCTTCCGGCATGACCTCGGAAATCTCGCCGTCACGCAGGACATTCCATTTCGAGAGCCCACCCATCATCGGCGACTCGATCGCGTAAACCACGCGGCCGATCCCGCTTTCACGAATGGCGAACGAGCACATCGCGCATGGCTCGACATTTGAATAGAGAGTGCAATCCGAAAGATCGCGGCCCA
>JBARCH010000183.1:0-13273 GCA_049793875.1 Pseudolabrys sp.
AGCTTGGAAGTCATGTCTCAGCCCCTTTGGCGCTCATGGTGTATGCGGGCGGTCGCACGGACCGGCCCTGGAAAATCACGCACGTCGAACTGGAAACGAAGCGCCGGAAGCGCCCGCGCGGATTAAGGCGCCCATAACTGACCGCGAATCATTAAGGCGGGGTTAACCATAAAAAGCCGCGCGGACCCTATGCGCCGGCGTGATAACCGCCGTGCGCTCAAGCCCTTTGCGCTCAGGCCGAGCGCGCGCCGAGCACCTTCTCGATCGACACGCGCGACCAGGCCGCGGTGCGGTCGCGGAACGCCATGTAGGAGCCGTGCACCTTGCCGGTGATGGCGTCGCGCGCGGCGATTTCGCCCAGCACGTCGGTCGCCTGCTTGCGCGCGGCGGCGACGAGATCGGTGGGGAACGCGCGCAGTTGCACTTTGTGTTCGCCGGTGAGCGCGGCCAGCGCCTCCGCGTCGAGGCGCTCCATCTCCGCCAGCGCGAAACTCGCTTCCGCCGCGCAGGCGTGCGCGACGATCGCCTGGAGATCGGAAGGAAGCGCGTTCCATTCCTTGAGCGCGACGATGCATTCGCCGGTGCCGTTCGGCTTGTTGAAGCCGGGGTAATAGTAGAACGGCGCGACGCGGTAGAGTCCGAGCGCGATGTCGGAGCCGGGGCCGACGAATTCCGCGCCGTCGATGACGCCCGATTGCAGGCTCGGCAGGATCTCCGCCGGCGGCGTCGTCTGCGGCGTCGCCCCCATCCTCCGATAGATTTCGCCGCCGAGACCAACCGAGCGCAGCTTCAGCCCATGCACGTCGGCAAGGCTCTTGATTTCGCGGCGGAACCAACCGCCCATGCAGACGCCTGTATTGCCGCCCATGAATGGCTTTACGCCGAAGGGTTTGTAGAGTTCATCCCAAAGCGTCTGCCCGCCGCCGGCGTCGATCCACGACACATGTTCGTTCGGCGTAAGTCCGAACGGTACCGTGGTGAAAAACGCCGCCGCCGGCATCTTGCCCTGCCAGTAGAACGAGGCCGTGTGCCCGATCTCGGCAACGCCGTTGCCCACGGCATCGAGCACGCCGAAGGCCGGCACCAGTTCACCGGCCGCATGCACACTGATGTCAAGCCGTCCACCCGACAACGCGCGGATGCGGTCGGCAACACGTTCAGCCGACATGCCCGGTCCCGGCAGGCGCTTTGGCCATGACGTGACCATGCGCCATTTCTTCGCGTCCGCGCGAGCGGGGGAGACGAGCGTGCCAGCGGTGACAGCCGCGCCAGTGGTGACAAAACTGCGACGTGTGATCATGGCGTTCTCCAGTGCGAATGAAAATGATGCACGGGCCCATTGCCCGTTCCGACCTTCAATCGATCGGCGGCGGCGATGGCTTTCGTCACGTATTCCTTGGCCGCTTGAACGGCAGCGACGATATCGAGGCCCAAAGCGAGATTGGCGGTGACCGCGGACGACAGCGTGCAGCCGGTGCCGTGGGTATTTCTCGTCGCAACCCGCCCGGCGGCGAGACGCGCGACCGCGCCCGCGCCGACCAGCAGATCGACGCTTTCCTCGCCTTCGGCGTGGCCGCCTTTGATCAAGACGTATTGAGCGCCGAGGCTCAAAATCCTGCGCGCCTGAACTTCCATCGCGACTTCGGACCCGGCAAGCGGAGAGCCGGTCAATGCAGCGGCCTCCGGCAAATTCGGCGTCACGATCAGTGCGCGCGGGATAAGCACGATGCGCAGCGCCTCGACTGCATCCGAAGCCAGCAAAACATCGCCGGAGGTCGCAACCATCACCGGATCGAGCACAATATTCTGCGCGCGATGCCGGCCGAGGCCATGCGCCACGGCTTCGATCGAAGCCCGTTGCGACAGCATGCCGATCTTCACGGCATTCACGGCGAGATCGGAGAATACCGCATCCATTTGCGCCGTGATGAAGTCAGGCGGCACATCATGAATCGCCGTGACTCCGTGCGTATTCTGCGCCGTCAGTGCCGTGATGACCGACGCCCCGTAAACCCCAAGCGCTGAAAACGTCTTCAGGTCGGCCTGGATGCCGGCGCCGCCGCTCGAATCGGAGCCGGCAATGGTGACGGCAATCGCGGTCATGCACGCCCTCGCCGCGCCAGCGCATTGTCGACGGTGGCGCGCAATCGTTGCGCGGCCGCGGCCGGATCGTTTGCAAGCGACAGTGCGGAAATAACGGAAACGCCGTCGGCGCCCGCTTCAATGATGGCGCCAGCATTGGCCTCGGTGATGCCGGCGATGGCGCAAACCGGAAAGCCCGGTGCGCGCGCCCTGATCTCCTGCGCAATGGCGCGCAACCCATCGAGCCCGATCGGCGTCGATGTATTGTCTTTCGATATTGTCGTGTAAACACCGCCGATCGCAACATAATCGAGATGATCGAGCGGCGCGTTACGCGCCTGCTCCAGCGTCTTCACGCTCAAGCCTATGATGGCCTTGCGGCCGAGCAACAGCCGCGCGTCCGCCGCCGGCATGTCATCCTGGCCGATATGCACGCCATCGGCTTCCGCGGCGAGCGCAACGTCAACGCGATCGTTGATCAATAACGGCACGTGCGAGGATGCCAACGCGTGCATCAACGCATGCGCGCGCGCAATCATTTCACGCGTGGTGCCTTTCTTGTCGCGCAACTGCACGAGGGTCGCACCGCCCGCCGCCATCCGGCCGGCAAGATCGGCCAAATCGCGTCCGGCTGTATGTTCCGGGTCTGCAATTGCATAAAGACGAAGATCAACGGTCATTCACTTACCTTTGCGCGTTCAAGAAGAATCTCGCCATCCAGATTGGCCACCGCGTCGATGATCGCAACGGCAAAGCTGCCCGGCCCTTTTGCCTGCGCGGCGGCAATCTCGCCCGCCACGCCGAGAATAATCAGCGCAGCGGCGCACGCCCGCCACGCGTCTCCTTCGACCGCGAGGCAAGCGGCAACGAGCGCCGAGCCGGCACAGCCCATCGCAGTCACGCGCGCCATCAGCGCATCGCCATTTGAGATGGCGGCAACGCGCGTGGCATCGGCGACGAGGTCTGTCTTGCCGGAGAGCGCAACCACGGCTGCCGTATCATGTGCGTAGCGCTTCAACGCGTCGTTGGTGCCGGCATCGCCGGATAACGCTGAAAACTCCGCCTGGTTGAGCCGCAACGCCGTTGGTTGTCGCCGCATCAACGCGCGCGCGAAATTTGCCCGCTTCGGCGCGCGATCGATGAATACCGGATCGAGCACCCAGCGCTTGCCGCCTTGCGACGCCGCCGCGACGGCAATCTCCACCGCTTCGCGCCGTTCATGATCGAAGGTGCCCAGATTGACCAGCAACGCGTCCGCGCCGGCTACGAATTGACCGATTTCCTCGGGCGAAATCGTCATCGACGGCACCGCCCCGGCGGCAAGCAGGACATTGGCGGTGAAATTCTGCGCCACGGCGTTGGTGATGCAATGGACGCGCGGCGCACGCACGCGCAGCCGCGCCAGAATATCGGCTGTAGTCCGCGGCAAATCGGTTGGCAGTGAAGTCTCAGGAGCGTGCATCTCTTCTCCCTCCGCCGGCATGACCCGGATCAGGTTCGTTGGGTTGGCCCAGGAGCCTCTCAGCCCGGCCGCATGCCGGGCACCCCACGAGATTGCTGCAAAATACCTAATCGGTAGCGGGTTCGCGCGCAAGACCGCCTTGCAAGCCGGCGGCCTTTTTGCTGTCTTGCCGAAGACCTGCGGCGCCCTTGCCGCAGGCGCGGAGGCGCGCATGACACCATTCTTCGTGCAGATCAAATGCCAGCTCGGAAAGTCCTACGAGGTCGCCAACAAACTCGCCGAATCCGAGATCGCCTCCGAAATCTATTCAACCGCCGGGGATTTCGATCTGCTGGTGAAATTTTACGTCGATGCCGGCACCGACGTCGGTCATTTCGTCAACGAGAAGGTGCAGACAATTTCCGGAATTCAGGACACCCGCACCATCATCACCTTCAAGGCGTTTCAGGGGTAGCGCCTTTGGACGGCCAACCCGGCGTGCGGGCTATTTTTTCGTCTTCTTCGGTTTCGTCTGGCCCTCAACCGCCGGCAGCGATTTGATGTAGGTCGCCATGGCGGCCCGGTCCGCCTCCATCATCTGCCCGGTATTGTCCACCACCTCGACCATGCTGCCGCCGACGCTATCGGCATCCGGCGTCATGCCGCTCTTGAGCGTTTCGGCGATGTCCGACTCCGTCCAGTCCTTGAGCTTGAATTGCGTGATGTTCGGAACGCCGCCCTGCCCGTCCGGGCTCGGACCGCCGGTAAAACGCTTGTCCGAAATGATCGCACCGAGCGCGTTGCGCGGCGAGTGACATTCGGCGCAGTGCCCCGGCCCCTCGACCAGATACGCGCCCCTATTCCATTGCGCCGATTTCGTTGTGTCCGGCTGGAACGGCTTGCCGTCCAGAAACAGCAATTTCCAGAGTCCGAGCGTGCGGCGAATATTGAACGGAAACGGCAGGTCGTGATCGCGCGCGCGGCCTGAAACGGGGGGCAATGTCTTGATGTAGGCGAACAGGTCGCGCACGTCGCCGATGTGCATGTGTTGATAGGACGTGTACGGAAAGGCCGGATAAAGATGACGGCCTTCCGGCGAAGTGCCTTTGGTTACCGCGGTGACGAATTGCGCCTCGGTCCACGCGCCGATGCCATCTTTCCTGTCCGGCGAAATATTCGGAACATAGAAAGTGCCGAACGGCGAGCGCAGCGCAAGCCCGCCGCCAAGCTTCGTATGATCCTTTTGCTTCGGCACCGCGTGGCAGGACGCGCAGCCGCCGGCAAAAAACATTTCCTTGCCGTTTGTGAGGTTGGGCGTGTGCGGCGGCAAATCGTCCGCCGCCAAGGTGGCCGGGATCGTGATCAGCCAAAGCGCGCCAATTGTCACAACGGCCAAAACGAGCACGGAGACGGCAAGCTTGCGAATCATCCGACCTCCTCGCGCGGCAGGAGAAAAGTCATACCGGAAACAAAAGGCCGCCGCAGATCACTTGCGGCGGCTCATGACATCCTTGCCCGGCACTATTGCTTCGAAAGCCGGTAGTCCTTGTGGCAGTCGTCGCAGGCCTTGCCGACCGCAGCCACCGCGGCTTTCAGGCCATCGACCGACTCCTTTGCCTTGCCGCGATTATCGGCAATCGCCTTTGAAAATTCTGCGATCTTTGCCTCAAAATCCTTCTTGTTTTCCCAGATCTTCGGTGAAGCACGGTTATCGCCGCCCGTTTTTGCATTATCGGGGAAAAGCACCGGTAACTTCTGTGCCGTGTCGGCCCACTGGGAAAATGCGGCATCTACCGCGGCAACATCGTAAGGCGCCTGGCCGCGCATCATCCGCACGGCAATCAGAGCGTGCCTGCCGTTTTCCTTCATAAGGTTTTCGCGCGTCGTCACGGGGTCCGATTGCGCAACGACCGCGGTGACACTGAGTGCGACAGCGGCGGCGGCTGCAAAGGTCGCAGCGATTTTCATAGGTGTTCCTCGTTGGATGGGAGTTCCCTCCATCGGCAAACACCGACCTTAAGGCCTTATTCCGAGAGATAAAAACGGCGCCGGATCACGGATATGTGATAACTCAAACGGCTGAATCTCGCGGTTTTCCACCGTTACAGCCGCCGACCGGGCGTTCTACTCGGCCGGTTGCGAGGCCGAGGCTGTCCGCCTTTTCGTTCGCAGCGCGATCCAGCGCGAAACCACGTAGAACACCGGCGTGAAGATCAAGCCAAAGGCCGTGACGCCGATCATGCCCGAGAACACCGCGGTGCCGAGCGTCTGCCGCAGTTCGGCGCCTGCGCCGATCGCCCAAACCAGCGGCGAGACACCGAAGATGAACGCCAGCGACGTCATCAGAATCGGCCGGAATCTCAAACGCGCCGCTTCAACCGCGGCTTCGAAACGATCTCTGCCCTGATCCTCGATCTGCTTGGCAAACTCGACGATCAGAATGGCGTTCTTTGCCGCCAGTGCGATCAGCACCACGAAACCGACTTGCGTCAGAATATTATTGTCCTGTCCGCGCAACACGACGCCGATGATGGAGGCGACGAGGCACATCGGCACGATGAGGATGACGGCAAGCGGGAGCGTTATGCTTTCAAACTGCGCCGCCAGCACGAGAAACACGAATACAACCGCCAGCACAAAAGCGAACAGCGCGGTGTTGCCGGCACGTATCTGCTGGAACGCGAGCGTCGTCCACTCATAACCGAAACCCTCCGGCAGCGTTTGTGCGGCCAGCTTCTCCATGATCTCAATCGCCTGCCCTTGCGAGTAACCGGGAGCAGCATTGCCGTCGAGTTCAGCGGCCGGATAGAGATTGTAGCGCGGCACACGGTATGGCCCCGAAATATCGCTCACGGTCGTGAAGGCGCCGAGCGGCACGGTGCCGCCGCTTGAATTGCGCACGCGAATGTTCAGGACGTCGCGCGTTTTACTGCGGTACTCGCTGTCGGCCTGCGCTACGACGCGGAATGTGCGGCCAAACAGGTTGAAGTCGTTGACATAAGACGAGCCGAGATAAATTTGCAGCGCCGAGAACACGTCCTGCACGTTGACGCCAAGAAGCTGTGCCTTGGTACGGTCGATATCCAGATAGAGCTGTGGCGTCGAAGTCTCGAACAGCGAGAACACGTGATCGAGGCCCGGTGTCTGCGCGGCGCGTCCCATCATCGCGTAGGCCGCCGCTTGCAGCGCGCGCGATCCCTGGCCGCCGCGATCCTCGATCATCATGCGGAAGCCGCCGGCATTGCCGACGCCTCGCACCGGCGGCGGCGTCACGACAATGATCAACGCTTCCTGAATCGATGCAGTCAGCGCGAACAGCTTGGCCTGGATGGCGGCGGCGGACTGGTCCGCGTGCTTGGCGCGCTCATCGAACGGATCGAGCACGAAGAAGATCGCGCCCGAATTCGGCGCGTTGGTGAACGTCGCTCCCGAAAATCCGACGATGTTCACCGCGCCCAGTATGCCGGGAACCTTCAGCGCCATCTCGACGACGCGTCGGTTGACCGCATCGGTGCGGGAGAGCGATGCGCCGGGCGGCAACTGCACCACGGTGACGAGATAACCGGCGTCGACCTGCGGGATGAACCCGACGGGCGTTTTGCGGAATTCATTGAGACCGAAGGCAAGGACGGCCGCATAGACGAGCAGCATGACGACAACGATCCGCACCGTGCGTGCCGCCAGCTTGCCGTATCCCCGCGCCAGCCAGTCGAAGCCTTTGTTGAAAGCGCCAAAAAGAATCTCGAACGGCTTCTGCCACCACTGCCCATGACGTTGCTCTGCATGCGGCTTGAGCAGCAGCGCGCACAGGGCCGGCGACAACGTCAGCGAGCAGGTCAACGAAATGATGGTTGCGCCCACGATCGTCAACGCAAATTGCCGGTAGAACTGGCCGGATATGCCGGTGATGAAGGCCGACGGCACGAAGACCGCCATCAGGACCAGCGCGATCGCAACCAGCGCCGCGCCGACTTCATCCATGCTTTTGATCGCCGCCTCGCGCGGCCGCAGACCCGCCTCGATATTGCGTTCCACATTCTCGACCACGACGATTGCGTCATCGACGACAATGCCGACGGCAAGCACCAGGCCAAACAGCGACAGCGTGTTTAGTGTGAAACCGAATAACGACATGATGAAAAACGTGCCGACGAGCGACACCGGTATCGCGATCAGCGGTATGATCGCGGCGCGCCACGTCTGCAGGAACATGATGACGACAAGCACCACCAGGACAATCGCTTCGCCGATGGTTTCCTGAACCGCTTCGACCGATTGCTGGATGAACTGGGTCGGGTCATAGACGATGTCGTATTTCACGCCGGGCGGAAAACGTTTGGAGAGCCCGGCCATCGTCGTGCGAATGGCCTTGGCGGTCGACAAGGCGTTCGAGCCCGGACGCTGGAACACCGCAATCGCCACCGCCGGGTCGAGGTTGAGATAGGAGTTTGACGTGTAATCCTGCGCGGCAAGCTCGATGCGCGCCACGTCCTTCAGGCGCACCACAGCATTCGCGGTTTGCTTCACGACGATGTTCGAGAATTCGTCCGGATTGGCGAGCCGCCCGAGGGTCTGCACCGAAATCTGGAACGCGCCCGGGTGGGCCACGGGCGGTTGATTGAGCGTTCCCGACGCCACCTGGACGTTCTGCGCCTGCAGCGCGCTGACGACATCGTTGGCGGTGAGGCCGAGCGACTGCAGCCGGTCCGGATCGAGCCAGATGCGCATGGCGTAATCGCGGCTGCCGAACACGATCAACGAGCCGACGCCGTCGACGCGCGTGAGTTCGTCCTTGATCTCAAGCGTGGCGTAATTCGAGATGAACAGCGGATCGCGCGACTTATCGGGCGAATAAAGATGCACGACCATCATCAGGTCGGGCGAGCTTTTGGTGACGGTGACGCCGATGTTGCGAACGTCGGCCGGCAACCGCGGCGTCGCGATGGCGACACGGTTCTGCACCTGCACCTGCGCGATATCGAGATTGGTGCCGATGTCGAAGGTCACCGCGATCGAGAACGTGCCGTCGGCGTTCGAATTCGAGGACACATAGAGCATGTTCTCGACGCCGTTGATCTGCTCCTCGATCGGCGCAACCACCGTGGTCGCGACCACATCTGCGTTGGCGCCGGGATATTGGCCGCTGACGTTGATGACCGGCGGCGCGATTTCGGGATATTGCGCGACCGGCAGCCGCGTATAGGCAACGGCGCCGAGAATCACGATCACGATGGAGACCACCGCCGCGAAGATCGGCCGGTCGATGAAGAAATGCGAAATGCGCATCGGTCGTGACCGGTTGTTATTTCAACGACTGTTTCTGCGGGCCCGCGGGCTTGCCGGGAGCGGCGGGCGGCGCGCCCTGCTCCTGTGGATTGACGGTCTGTCCCGCCCGCGCCCGCATCAGTCCGTTGACGATGATGCGGTCGTCGGGTCCGAGGCCCTCCTTGATGACGCGAAGGCCGTCGGATGTCGTCTGGCCGAGCGTGACGTAACGGTTGGATACCTTGTTATCGGCGCCGACGACGAGAACGTATTTACGCGTCTGCTCGGTGCCGATCGCGGCATCAGGAATGAGCAGCGCCTCATAGGGCGAGGTTCCCGGCACGCGCACGCGCGCGAACATGCCGGGCGTGAACATGCCGTTGGGATTGTCGAATACCGCGCGGCCGCGAATGGTGCCGGTCGTGCGGTCGATGACGTTGTCGACGAAGTCCATCCGGCCCGCATGATCGAAATCCTTCTCGTCGATCAGCTTGAGCGCAACGGGAACGCCGGTTCCGTCGCGGCTCGCGATGTCGTGGCCATTCCTGGACAGGCGCTCGTAGCGCAGATAGGACGCCTCGTCGAACGTGAACTCGAACCGGACCGGATCGGTGGATACGATGGTCGCGAGCAGCGTGGTATTGCCGCCGGTGCCGCCCGTCACGAGGTTGCCGGGCGAGACGCGCCGGTCGCCGATACGGCCGGCGATGGGCGCGCGCAACTCGGTGAATTCCACATCCAGCTCGGCCTGGCGGACCGCCGCCTCGTTGGCGCCGACGGAAGCCAGCGCATTACGATAGGCTTGCGAGCGTTGCTCGAAAGTCTGGTCGGTGATGGTCTTGTCGCGCACGAGTTGCTGGCCGCGGTCGAGGTCGGCTTTCGTGAACGTGACGTTGGATTTCGCCTGTTCCAGATTCGCGCGCGCTTGATCGACCGTGTTCTGGAACGGCCGCTTGTCGATGGTGAACAGGAGATCGCCCTTCCTGACGATCTGCCCATCCTTGAAATTGACGCTGGCGAGATAGCCCGACACGCGCGCGCGGATTTCGACGGAATCGACCGCGATGAAGCGGCCGACATATTCGTCGTAATCGACGATCGTGCGCTTGGCCGGCGTCGCAACCGTTACGGTCGGCGGTGGCGGCGCGGCAGCCTGCTTCTGGCGCTCACCGCATCCCGCGAGCAAAGCCGCAATGCCTATAATTGCAGCAACTCCGCGCGCGGCCCGAATCGACGGCGAAAATAATCGTTTCATGTGGTGTTTCATCAAGTGCCCATAAGGGTGGGCGGGATTCGGCTTGCCGAACCAGTCCCCATAACGTCGCGCGCACGGGATGTCCACCGCCTGTCGCGCGTCACGCATCTTTGGTTCAACGCCGCCGCCGCGCCTGAAAGGCCGCAATCCAACCTCGGCCGAAAAAAGTCAGAACGACAGCACCATAAACGCCGAAGCCGATTACGGTCAGCGCCGCCAACACCGCCAATTCACGGAAGTGATGCCAGCCATCAAATAAATTTGTCAGCGGCGCACGGCCTAGCCACAGCACGGCAGCAAGCGCCAACCCCGCTACCGCGAGTTTCAATGCCGACTGCCGCAAACGGCTGTCGATGCCGCCAAGGCCCGCACGATGCGCAAACCAGACGACCAACCCGAGATTGATCCAGGCGCCAATCGATGTCGCAAGCGCAAGGCCCGCTTGCGCGAGCGGACCCATCAGGAGAATCTTGAATGCGATGTTGACGGCCGCAGCGACAAGCGCCGCCTTGACCGGCGTCGCGGTATCGCCACGCGCGAAAAACGTCGCGACCGTGCTGCGGATCAAGACGAACGGCAGAAGTCCGAATGCGTACGCCGTCAGCGTATACCCGGCCGCAAGCGCATCGGCATTGGTGAAGGCGCCGCGCATGAATAGCGCGCGCATGATCAGGTCGGGAATGACAAAGAACGCGACGACGCACGGGATCGACAACAGCAACGTGAACTCAACGGCGCGGCTCTGCGCGTGCTTCGCACCCGCTTCGTCGCCAGACGCGATGCGCCGCGCCATTTCCGGCAGGACGACGGTGCCGGCCGCAATGCCGATGACGCCGATCGGCAATTGATTGATGCGGTCCGCATAATAGAGCGCGGAGATCGCGCCCGCGGGCAAGAAGCTGGCGATGATGGTATCGGCAAAGAGCGCGAGTTGCACGCCGGCCGAACCGACGGTCGCGGGACCGAGCGCGCGAAAGAACGCACGCACATCGGCATCGAGTTCGGGCCGCCGAAAGACCGTCATTACGCCGGCGCGCCAGGCGTTGCCGCCGACAAGCAGCGCCTGCAACACGCCGGAAATCAAAACGCCCCACGCCGCCGCATGTCCGGCGGTCGGAAAAAAGGCGGCAAGAAGAAGTGCCACGATGATGGAGAAATTGAGCAGAATGGGCGCAGCGGCGGCAGCGGCGAAACGCTGCAGCGCATTCAGGATGCCGCCGTAAAGCGTCACCAGCGTAATCAGCAGCAGATAGGGAAAGGTGATGCGCGTCAGCTCGACCGCAAGTGCAAAGCGGCCAGGATCGTGCGAAAAGCCCGGCGCCAGTACGTCGATGACTTGCGGGGTGAATATAAGCGCGACACCCAGAAGCACGATCTGGCTCGTCAACAGCAGCGTAAAGATACGGTCGGCAAAAATTCCGGCGCGCTCAGGTCCGCCCTGCTGGCGGATCCGCGCATAGGCGGGAATGAAAGCCGCATTGAACGCGCCCTCGGCAAATATGGCGCGAAAGTGATTGGGGAGCCGCAGGGCCACAAAAAAGGCATCGGCTGCCGGACCAGCGCCGAGAATTGCTGCCAAAATTATGTCACGAATAAATCCGGTTGCCCGCGATAATAGGGTCAACCCGCCGACGGTAATAATACGATTGATCATCGGCAAATCCTGTCGGGCAGGCCCGCAAACCGGGCCTCCCGCGACGATATAGATGGCCACATACGATGAAGTGACTTAAAACGACTCTTGAACCAAACATAGCCCGCCGCATTTACCTGCCATAGCCAATAACCCGCCATAATCATGCCCGCTCCGATCATCCCCATTCTACTTGCCGGCGGCGCCGGGACCCGGCTTTGGCCGGTGTCGCGCGACAGCTATCCCAAACAATTTTTGCCCCTGGTCGGCGAGCGTTCGACCTATCAGGAGACGCTGCTTCGCGTGACGGGCCCGATGTTCGCGCCACCGATCGTCATCACCGGCCCGAATTTCCATTTTTTCGCACGCCGGCAGGCCGAAGAGGTTGGCGTCGACCCCACGGTTGTGATCGAGCCGGTGCGGCGGGATTCGGGGCCGGCTCTCGCCGCGGCTACCGCGGTCGCCAAAGGCCGCGACGCTGATGCCGTCGTCCTGGCGCTCGCCGCCGACCACATTATCCTCGATGTCGAGCCCTTCCGCGCGACTTGTCTGGCCGGGCGCGAGGCCGCCGACGCCGGCCGCATCGTCACATTCGGCATCAAGCCGACCGAACCGAAGACGAGCTACGGCTACATCCTGCCGGGCGAGCCGATCGGCACGAACGGTGTCTTCGCACTTCAGAAATTCGTCGAGAAACCGGATGCCGAAACCGCCGCACGCTATGTGCGCGACGGCTATTTATGGAATTCGGGCAATTTCCTTTACCGCGCGGACGCGCTGCTGGCCGAGTTGGTACGTCTCGAGCCCTCAATGGCCGCGGCGATCACTGCCGCGGTCGAAGGCGCTGAAAACGATCTCGGATTCCTGCGGCTGCAATCGGAAGCGTTCGCAAGTTCGCCACAAAAGTCGATCGACTATGCAGTGATGGAAAAGACCGATCGCGCCGCAGTCGTGGTCGGGGATTTTCGCTGGTCGGACGTCGGCAGGTGGGATTCGCTGCTCGACGTTTCGACGCCTGACGCGCAGGGCAACGTCGTGCACGGCCAGGTCGTTACCATGGACACAAGAGACAGCGTCATCCACGCCAGCGGCCGTCTCGCTGCCGTCGTCGGCGTCGACAATCTTGTCGTGGTAAGCACGGCGGACGCCGTCATGGTCGTTCCGCGATCGCGCGCGCAAGAGGTGCGCGAACTGGTGACCAAGCTCAAGGCCGCCAAGCGGCCGGAGGCGACCGATCACCGCCGCATGCACCGACCCTGGGGCTATTATGAATCGATCGACATGGGCGAGCGCTTTCAGGTCAAGCGCATCGTCGTCAATCCGGGCGGAAAGCTGTCGTTGCAGAAGCACCAGCACCGCGCAGAGCACTGGGTTGTCGTCCGCGGCACCGCTGAAGTGACGATCGGCGAAGAGCGCCGCAACGTGCATGAAAACGAGTCGGTCTATATTCCGATCGGCAGCGTTCACCGCCTCGCCAATCAGGGAAAAATCCCGCTCGAATTGATTGAGGTGCAGACCGGCAGCTATCTCGGCGAGGACGACATCGTGCGCCTCGACGACATCTACAAGCGCGAATAGGCCGGGTCACAGCGCATCT
>JBARCH010000184.1:0-2731 GCA_049793875.1 Pseudolabrys sp.
TTCGATTCCCGGTTTTTCACCGCGGATGCATCCTCCGTCGCTCACAAGATTGAGGGCGTGGTCAGCCCCACGTCGGAATTGGTCGAACTGGTGTGGGTGCCGGTATCGGAGGCGACCAAACTCGACATGCCGACAATCACCGGCGTCGTCCTGGAGGAGCTTGCAGCACGCGTCACCGCCGGCATGGAACACCGCTTACCGGTGCCAATGTATTTCATGGCCGATGACGTGTTCCATCGGGAACTGCTGTAAGCGCTCGCAAAACAGGGCTTTCTTGACATTTGCGCGCTCGCCGCTAGGTTCCGCCCCAAACGCCGCGGCCGAGCCCGGCAGGTTCAAGTTTTGAGGAAAGCCAATGGCCAAAGCCGTCAGTCTGAAGATCAAGCTCATCTCGAGCGCCGATACCGGCCACTACTACGTGACCAAGAAGAATTCGCGCACGATGACCGACAAGCTCACCAAGAAGAAATACGATCCGATCGCGAAGAAGCACGTCGAATATCGCGAGTCGAAGATCAAGTAAGGCCTGCGGGCACAAACGCCGACCACAAAGGGCGCCCCCTTGGGCGCCCTTTTGCATTTCGGGTGAACGCATCAGTTCATGGAAAGGTGGCCGGCCGGAAACGGTGTCTTGAGGAGGCCACTCGCACCGCTTCACGGCCGACCGAACCCCACGGACCCAGGAGATGCGGCGGACCTGAGCACCCCGCAGGGCATTGAAAAGACCACATAGGCGCAACGCCAAAGAGCGCGCGCACACTTGCAGCCGTCGGGCGGAGGTTAGTCCAACCGCCCCTTCCCACAAATCAACTTTTCAAACGCTTGGAATCAGACATGAATCCGGCACACGCCCGGTTCCATCTCCGCCGTCGCGAAAAACCCGATTCGGCCCGTCAGGCGGCGTCGGGAACGACGCGGTTACGTCCGTCACGCTTGGCGCGATAGAGCGCCTGGTCGGCACGCTTGAGGATCGCGGCCGCAGTCTCGTTGGGCGCATTCATCGCCGCAATGCCGACCGAAATCGTGACATTGAGATGGTTGCTGCCCTGCTGAATCGCAAATGGCTCGCTGGCGATGCGCCGGCGCAACCGCTCCGCCACCATGGTCGCCACCGCCATGTCGGTTTCCGGCATCACCACCACGAATTCCTCGCCACCGTAGCGGCAGGCGAGATCGATATTGCGGATCGATTTGCGGATGCGCAGCGCGAATTCGCGCAACACGTCATCGCCGGCGTCGTGGCCATGGCCGTCGTTGATCGACTTGAAGTAGTCGATGTCGAGAATGAACACCGAAATCGGCTTGCCGCGCGCCGCCGCTTGCTCCACCAGCGTTCCCAGATGGGTTTCCATGTAGCGCCGGTTGAACAACCCGGTCAGCGCATCGGTAATCGCCATCTCGATCGACATCTGCATATTGTCGCGCAGGCGCTCGGTGTAGCGCTTTTTCTTGATCTGCGTGCGTACGCGCGCAAGCAACTCGTTCTTGTCGATCGGGCGGATGAGGTAGTCGTTGACGCCGATCTCGAGGCCGCGCATCAGTTTTGCGTTGTTGTCGGCCTCGGCGATGGCAAGGATCGGCACGCTGCGCGTACGCTCGAGCGAGCGAACCTGGCTGCACAGCCGCAGGCCATCGTAGTTCTGCAGACCAAGCGAAATAATCGCGAGGTCGTAATGACCTTCGGCGGCGTGAAACAGTGCTTCGTTCGGATCGCTCTGGACGTCGACCGTATGCTCGGCGGAGAGCGTCGACACGATGCGCTCGTAGGAACTCCGCCGGTCGTCGACGATAAGGATGCGGCCGTTTCGGCCGGTTTCCGTGACTGCTTCGCGCTCCGGACTCTGGATGCCGATTTCCTTCGATGTAACCGCACGCATGCGCAACTCGTCGGTCACCAGCTTGAGCCGCGCCAGCGACCGCACGCGCGAGATGAGCGCCACGTCGGTTACCGGCTTGGTGAGGAAATCGTCGGCACCCGCCTCCAGCCCGCGTACGCGGTCGGACGGCTGGTCGAGCGCGGTCACCATGACGACCGGAATATGGTGGGTCGCCGGATTTGACTTGAGCCTCCGGCACACCTCGAAGCCGTCCATATCCGGCATCATGACGTCGAGCAGCACGATGTCGCATTCGGCGCGGTCGCATAGCGCCAGCGCCTCGGTGCCGTTCTGCGCCGTGGTGACGTCAAAATATTCGGCCGACAGCCGTGCTTCGAGCAGCTTCACGTTGGCGGGGACGTCGTCGACAACAAGGACTCGGGCGCTCATCGTTGCCCCATCACGCGTTGCCGAGGAAATGCCGGATGGTCTCGATGAACTTCGCCACTGAAATCGGCTTGGAGAGATAGGCCTCGCAGCCGCCCTCGCGAATGCGTTCCTCGTCGCCTTTCATGGCGAACGCCGTCACTGCAACCACCGGTATCGATTTCAATTCCGCGTCGTCCTTGAGCCACTTGGTCACTTCCAGGCCGGAAACTTCCGGCAATTGAATATCCATCAGAATGAGATCGGGCCGATGCTTGCGGGCAAGATCGAGTGCCTCGATGCCGTTGCGCGTTCCGACTGTCTGATAGCCATGCGCTTCCAACAGATCGTGGAAGAGCTTCATGTTCAGTTCGTTGTCCTCCACAATCAGGACGGTCTTGGCCATCCCCCGCCCCTATCCCCGTGTCCCCCAGCCCCGATCGCGTACACGGACGCGAAACCGCATCGCCCGAAGGCGCGCGGTAGGG
>JBARCH010000185.1:0-11494 GCA_049793875.1 Pseudolabrys sp.
GCGCGGCGGCGGCAAGCGTCTGCCGCTTGGAGGCTTCGGCCTGCGCGGCCGTTCGTTCGGCGACGGCGGTGATGCAGGCCGTCTTGGCGTGCTCGGCGTCGGCGACCTCGCTGTTGGCGGCTGTCCAGCGCAGATGGAAAAGCGTCGCTTCCGCCTTGCGGACTTGCGCGGAAACGGTGCGGTAGCGCACCGCCTGGCGCGCCTGTTTCTTGAGGCCGTCCATCTGGCCGGCAAGCTGGACGATCACGTCCTCCAGCCGCTGGAGATTGGTTTCGGCGGCCTTCAGGCGCAATTCGGCTTCGTGCCGGCGGGCATGCAGGCCGGCAATGCCGGCGGCTTCCTCGAGCACGCGCCGGCGCTGCTCGGGTTTCGCCTGGATGATTTCGCCGATGCGGCCTTGATGCACGAGCGCGGGCGAGCGCGCGCCGGTCGACGCGTCGGCAAAAACGATCTGCACGTCGCGGGCGCGAACTTCGCGGCTGTTGATTCGATAGGTCGAGCCGGCATCGCGTTCGATGCGGCGCGAAATCTCGAGGCTGTCCTGATCGTTGAACGCAGCCGGTGCGGAGCGCTCCGCGTTGTCGATCGAGATGCCGACCTCGGCCATATTGCGGGCAGGCCGGTTATTGGTGCCGGAGAATATGACGTCTTCCATCGACGACGCGCGCATGGACTTGAACGAGGACTCGCCCATCACCCAGCGCAGCGCTTCGACGAGGTTCGATTTGCCGCAGCCGTTCGGGCCGACGACTCCGGTCAGTCCGGGATCGATCAGGAAGTCGGTCGGCTCAACGAAAGACTTGAATCCGATCAGGCGCAGCCGCGTAAGTTTCATGGAGTAGCCGTCACCTTAGTGCGCGATGAAGCCGTGCTTCGGCATGATCCGGCATTGTCGGAGTCGGGGTCCGTTCCAGGCGAGGGCCCGGCGCAAGCATCTCGTGGTCCGCATCGGCCGGGAGAATGAATCGGGCCGCCGCCGGGAGCAACAGCCAAGCGGCCGATAGACCGGGTTTTGCAGAGGTTTCAACGCGCTAATGCCTGGAATATCGTCCGGCCGGCCCTGCGGCCGGCTCCGCAGGCGCCAAAAAGCCCTTATCCTTCCTTGAGGAAGGGTTTGATGACCTTTTCCATGTCAGCCAGCGAAACGTCGCCGGTCTGCTTTTTCCCGTTGATGAAAAAGGTCGGGGTCGAGTTCACGCCATACTCGTCGATGCCGCGCTGGCGCACCGCCTCGATGCCGTCGAGCAGCTTCTGATTCGCGAGGCAGGCGTTGAAGGTCTGCTCGGTGAGGCCGGCCTGTTTCGCGATAGCGAGCATCGGCTGCAACGGCTTTTGAACCGCCCATTCGCTCTGCTGGCGGAACAGCGTGTCGACCATCGCAAAATACTTGTTGGCATCGTCGGTGCCGGAGCAGCGCGCCAGCATGAACCCGGCGGCGGCGATCGGATCGAGCGGGAATTCGCGCAGGATGTAACGCACCTTGCCGGTGTCGATGTATTGCTTCTTCAGTTCGGGGAACGTCGTTTCCTGGAAGTGCGCGCAGTGCGGGCAGGTCATCGACGCGTATTCGACGATTGTGACCGGCGCCTTGTCGGAACCGAGCGACATTTCGCTGAGTGCTCCGGGCTTCAGCAGATCGGCGGCCGAAGGCGTCTTTTCTTCTTTTGCTTGCGCCTGCGCTTCGCCCACGAAACCGGTGAGCGATGAAGTGCCGAGCAACGTGGCGGTGAGCGCGACGGTGGCGGTGCCTTCGCAAAACTGACGACGGGTGATCTGCAACGGAAACTCCGTGGGCTAAAGACAGTCGAAGCCGGCAAATGGAAGCCAGCAAGTGGCTAGCTGGAAACAATAATTGTGGCAATGGCAGGCCGTTCTCACAAGGGGCCGCCGGAGGGTCACTTTCGCTTGATCGCGGCGCCGAGCCGGCCCAGCGCCTGGCGTAAATCATCGTCGGTCACTTCCGGCAGCGCGGCGGCGATGCGCTCGGCGGCTTCGCTGTCGATCGTCCGGCGGAGCGGGGGAACCTTCCGTTTGAGCGGCGCCTGCCGGAGCGCAATGCGGCCGACCGCCTGCCAGCCGAAAAAGCGATTCACCCGCTCCAGGATGACGGCGCTGAGGTGCTGGATTTCAAGCGCCATCGGGCCTTCGACGCGCAGCACGAGCGTTGCCGGTTCGGGATTGTCGCCGTCGGCCGTGCGCGGCCACTGGATTTTCATCGGCTCGCTGTGCGCGGCGATTTCCGGGCCGGCGATATCGGCCCAGCGGGTGATGAGCTCGGTGGAGGCAAAGCCTTGCCGCGCCAGGCCTTCGCTCAAGGTTGCGCCTGTCACCTCGGACAGCGGCCGGGGAAAACTGCGCGAGGGCTTGCTCATACGGTGCCGGTGTGTGTCATCGTCGATGCCATGACCGTAGCAGTCCTCAAGGCGCGGCGAAAGAAAGAGGCGGACGGACCGCAGGCCGCTGCGCTGCTGGCCTGGTACGACCGTCATCGGCGCGTCTTGCCGTGGCGCGCGCGGCGCGGCGAAACGCCGGACCCCTACGGTGTGTGGCTGTCGGAAATCATGTTGCAGCAGACGACCGTGAAAACGGTTGGACCGTATTACGCGCGCTTCCTGGCGAAATGGCCGACGGTGACGGCGCTGGCGAATGCGAAACTGGAGGACGTGCTGCGCGCGTGGGCGGGGCTCGGTTATTACGCGCGCGCCCGCAATCTGCATGCCTGCGCAAAGGAAATCGCCAGGCATGGCGGCTTTCCGCGCGATGAAAAGGGTTTGCGCGAATTGCCGGGCGTCGGCGCCTATACGGCGGCGGCCGTCGCTTCGATTGCATTCGATGCGCCGGCGGTGCCGGTTGACGGCAATGTCGAACGTGTCGTCACGCGCCTGTTTGCGGTTGAAGACGAATTGCCGGCCTCGAAGCCGCAAATCAAAACACTGGCGCAATCATTGCTGCCGCCAAAACGTAGCGGCGACTTCGCGCAAGCCTTGATGGATCTTGGCGCGACGATCTGCTCGCCGAAGCGGCCGGCTTGCGCGCTGTGTCCCTGGAATGAAAGCTGTCTTGCGTTTGCGCGCGGCGATCAGGAGACGTTTCCGCGCAAGGCGGCAAAGCGTGAAGGAAAGCTGAGACGAGGCGCGGCATTTGTCGTTTTGCGCGCAGACGGGAAAGTTCTTTTGCGCACGCGTGCGGAAAAAGGCCTGCTGGGCGCGATGACGGAGGTGCCGAACAGCGAGTGGACGCATGACTTCGATGCGGCACGGGCGCTTGAATTCGCGCCCAAATTCCCCGCGGCGAAATGGCAAAAGCCGGTGGGCGTGGTGCGGCATGTGTTCACGCATTTCCCGCTCGAATTGATCGTCTACAAAACAATCGTGCCGAAAAATGCCAAGGCGTCCGCGGGCGGCCGTTGGGTGGCGGTGGGGAAGCTGGCCGATGAGGCGCTGCCGACGCTCATGCGCAAGGTGCTGGACCTGGCGCTGAGGTAGCGATGTTCGCACAAGGATTGAGTCATTCCGGCCGAGCGAAGCGAGAGCCGGAATCCATAACCCCTGTGCCTGTTATGGACGAAACGCGGTAGTCATGGATTCCGGGTTCGCGCCTTCGGCGCGCCCCGGAATGACCAAGAGTTTTAAGCTGAACTCGATATCTTCCAGTATTCGGAGTTTTTCATGCAATCCGACGATGTTTCCGCTCCCGGCCGCGCGCACTGGACTGTCAGCGAGCGATACCCCGATCCGGCGGTGAAAAATCTCGATCCGCGTTTCGCCAAATACCGCGTCAACCTCGCGAGCGTCGAACGGCTCTTCACCGGCACGCGGTGGGGCGAGGGGCCGGTCTGGTTCGGCGACGGCCGTCACCTGTTGTGGAGCGACATCCCGAACAACCGCATCCTGCGCTGGGAGGAAGAGACCGGCGCGGTCAGCGTTTTCCGCCGGCCGTCGAACAATGCCAACGGCAATACGCGCGATCGTCAGGGCCGGCTCATTACCTGCGAGCACGACTCCCGCCGCGTCACGCGGACGGAATACGACGGTTCGATCACGGCGATCTGCGACAGTTTCGAAGGCAAACCGCTCAACTCACCCAACGACGTGGTGGTGAAGTCCGACGGCTCGATCTGGTTCACCGATCCGTTCTTCGGCATCCTTGCCAATTACGAGGGCCATGTCGCGCAGCCCGAGTTGCCGACCAACGTCTATCGCGTCGATGGACAGAGCGGCAAAGTCACCGTTGCAATCGACGACGTTGTGTTGCCGAACGGGCTGGCGTTCTCGCCGGACGAATCCAGATTGTATGTCGTCGATTGCGGCGTCGCGCCGCGCACCATCCGCGCCTATGACGTGACCGGAACGAGCGCGCGCAACGGCAAGGTGTTCATCGCCAACAGGGACGGCGGCACGCCGGACGGTTTTCGTGTCGACGTCGACGGCAACCTGTGGTGCGGCTGGGGCATGGGCAATCCCGAGCAGGACGGCGTGATGGTGTTCGCATCGGACGCGACGCCGATCGGCAAGATCGACCTGCCGGAGCGTTGCGCCAACGTCTGCTTCGGCGGCCGCTACCGCAACCGCCTGTTCATGGCGGCGAGCCACTCGCTCTACGCGCTCTACGTCAACACGCAAGGCGCGCCGGGTGGTTGAGCGCGCCGACGCCGTAGCGGGTGCCGGATCACACCGTCGGCACGCCCATCGACGCCGCCATCAGCGCGTCCTGCTCGCGCCGGCTCAACGGCTTGCGCTTGCGCAACACGGCCTTGCGATTGACCTTGCGCTTGGCGATGCCGTTGAGCTTTTTATCCGTCGCCTTCTCTTCCTTGAGATTGGCGGCGAATAATTTGGCGACATCGTTGCGGCCGAGCGCCTTCGCCCAGGCGACAAGCGTGCCGTAGCGCGTGATCTCGTAATGCTCGACCGCTTGCGCCGCGGCAATCAGCGCGGCGTTCAGCACGATCTTGTCGGTGACGTCGCTGGCGATGTCGCTGGCTTCATCGAGAATGCCGTCGATCGCCGGACATTTGGTGCCGCTCGGCTCCAGCTTGAGTTTCTTGAACACCTGCTCGAGCCGCTTGATCTGGCCCTTGGTCTGCTTGAGGTGACTCTGGAAGCCTTTCTTGAGCTCGCTGTCGCTCGCCTTCTGCACCATGTCGGGCAGCGCCTTCTCGATCTGATGCTCGGCGTAGTAGATGTCCTGCAACGTGTGCAGGAAGAGGTCGTCCATCGTCATGATGTCGGGAGAAAACCAGCCCATCGCGCGTCTCCTTGCGTTTGTGGGGAACCTTGCCTGATAAGCTTTTGTGAGCGGCCGGGTTCCGGCACGTTCCAGTTCGAGCAGCAACGGGAGACAGCGAATGACAATCCAGCGTCACGAGACGGGACCGCGCATGAGCAAGGCCGTGGTCCACGGCGACACCGTCTATCTGGCCGGCATCGTTGCCGATGATCCGAAGGGCAAGAGCGTCGGGGAGCAGACCAAAAGCGTCCTTGCGCAGATCGACGGACTCCTGGCCAAGGCCGGCACCGACAAATCGAAGCTGCTGACGGCCAATATCTGGATCACCGACATGGCGAACTTCGCCGAAATGAACGCGGTGTGGGACGGCTGGGTATCGCCCGGCAACACGCCGGCGCGCGCGACGGTCGAAGCAGGCCTCGCTGCGCCGGACTACAAGGTCGAGATCATGGTGGTGGCGGCGAAGAAGTAACCGCTTCGGTCGTCCTCGCGAGAGCGGGGCTCAGTCGGCAAGGTGCGGACATGCAAACCCTGATGCCTTTGGCGGAAAAGATCGCGTTGCTTCTTGCCGCGCGCCGCGAAACCGTTGCAGTCGCGGAATCGTCGACCGGCGGATTGATTTCTGCCGCTTTGCTCGCCGTTCCGGGGGCATCGGCTTATTTCGTCGGCGGTGCGGTGGTTTACACCCGCACGTCGCGCGCGGCGCTTCTCGGCATCGCCGACGCCGAGATGGCGGACATGCGCGCTTCGACGAAGGCTTACGCACTCCTGGTCGGCCGGCGCGTGCGCGAGCGACATGCATCGACGTGGGGTATCGGCGAAACGGGCGCGTCGGGCCCCACCGGAAACCGGTATGGGGACGCGGCAGGACACTGCTGCATCGCGATTGCGGGCAAAGTCGAGCGCGCCATCACACTGGAAACCGGCAGCGGCGACCGGCAGGCCAACATGAGGGCTTTCGCCGCCCATGCGCTCGAATTGTTCGCCGGAACAATCGCGGCCGGTTAGGCGGCGCTTGGAACCAGGCCGCGACGGAACTCACCCGCCGCGCGATCAGGCGCGGCGGTTGTGCTTCATGTAACGGCTATCGCGCGGGTGCGGCCGGAGCCGCGGGCTGCGGAGAGGTCGTTCCGGAACCGGTCGTGGCGGGCGGCGCCGCTGTTGGAGCGGGGCTTGTCATCGCCGGCGCCTTGCTGGCCGGCGCAATGACGTTCGATGCAGTATTTGAGTTGGGGCCGCGGTCTGTGGTCGCAACGATAGCGATGACGATTGCGACAAGCACGATCACGCCGATGATCCAGCCGGTGTAGCCGCTTCCACGGGCCATGCCCCGATTGGTGCGGTCTAGACCTGGATCGCGGTTCAAGTTCGGGTCGTTGGGATACGTCATGGTCGCCTCCTCGTTGTGCTTTCCGGCCGGATAACGTCTCCGGGAGGACGGCGTTCCGGCTTGCGACCGACTGAGAGGCGTTCATGGAACTGTTGGTATGCGAATTGGCCGGGTCACCGGAGGGCCGTGTCCGGCGACGACAAAAGAAAACGCGGCAGGTGTCAGGCCGTCGCCATCTCGGAGCGCACTTGCGCGCGCAAATCGTCGATCAGGGTCAGGCCCTTCGGCGTTTCGAGATGCCAGAAGGTCCAGCCGTTGCAGGCATCGAGCCCTTGCGCCAGCGCTCCAATCTTGTGGATCGAGCCGACACTCTCGCCAATCGATACCGCGCCGTCGGCACGCACCAGCGCCTTGTGCCGTTTCTTGGCGTCGACCAGATTCGCGCCTGGTGAAACGAGGCCGCGTTCGAGCAAGGCCGAGAACGGCACGCGCGGCGCCTCGCGGGCGGTCATGAACGGCGCCAGGGTCGGCGCTTCCAGCGGCTTCACGGCGGCGATGCGTTTTTCGGCCGCTTTGGCATAGGCCGGATCGCGCTCGATGCCGATGTAGCGGCGGCCGAGATGCTTGGCGACCGCGCCGGTGGTGCCGGTGCCGTTGAACGGGTCGAGCACCAGATCGTCCACGCGCGAACTCGAGAGGATCACGCGCGCGAGCAGCGCTTCCGGCTTCTGCGTCGGATGCAGCTTCTTGCCGTCCTTGCCCTTGAGCCGTTCGTCGCCGGTGCAGAGCGGCAGCGTCCAGTCGGAACGCACCTGAATGTCTTCGTTGCCGGCCTTGAGCACTTCGTAATTGAACGTGTAGCCCTTGGCCTGCGGATCGCGCGAGGCCCAGATCAACGTTTCGTGGGCATTGGTGAACCGGCGGCCGCGGAAGTTCGGCATCGGATTCGACTTGCGCCAGATGACATCGTTCAGGATCCAGAAGCCGAGATCCTGCATCAGCGCGCCGACGCGGAAAATGTTGTGATAGGAGCCGATCACCCAGATCGTGCCGGCGGGCTTGAGCACCCGGCGGCAGGCTTTCAGCCAGCCCAGGGTGAATTCGTCGTAGGCGGAAAAATTCGCGAACTTGTCCCAATCGTCAGTGACCGCATCGACGCGGCTGTCGTCGGGACGTTTCAGGTCGCCTTGAAGCTGGAGATTGTAAGGAGGATCGGCGAACACCAGATCGACGGATTCAGCCGGAAGCTTTGCAATCTCGGCGACGCAATCGCCAACGAGAATGCGAGCCGATTGGGTGCTCTCGGAAACTCCACGGGGCGCCCTTTCGGGCGCCCCGCGACGCGACACAACCATGACTCACTACTCTGACTCAGGTGACGTCGTCGGCGACGCGGGACCTACAAACCGACTGTCTGGATATTGATCGGGCAAGGTAAAAATCGACTTAACCGGACGAACAATCTGATCGGCAAATTCTGCCTATGTAACCGTGGTTTAGCCGCAGTTCGCGGGAGGCTTAAAAGCGCCGGATTGGACGGCTAACGCCGCTTTGGCGATGATGACGGCAGGCGCGCCGTTGAAAGGAACGTTGAAAGGAACGTTGAATGCGTTGGGACGATTTTCGCCGCAGCGACAATGTCGAGGATGACCGCGACAGCGGCGGATATGGCGGCGGTGGCGGTGGTGGCGGGTTCGGCATTCCCATCGGCGGCGGCGGACTGGGCATCGGCACGGTGGCCGTTCTGGCTCTGATCGGCTGGTTCACCGGCATCGATCCGAGCATCCTGATCGGCGGCGCCGAGATGGTTTCCCATTCGCGCTACGAACAGCCTTACCGGCAGGCGCCGACGCGTACCGGCACGCCCACCGACACGACCGGGCAATTCGTCGCCGCCGTTCTGGGCAATACCGAAGACACATGGAGCGGAATCTTCCAGGCATCAGGTCGCGAGTACCGTGCGCCGCGCTTGCGTCTTTATCGCGGCGGCGAGCAGGGCGGCTGCGGCTTCGCGCAATCCGCGATGGGGCCGTTCTATTGCCCGAGCGACCGGCGCATCTATCTCGACACGTCGTTCTTCCGCGACATACAGGTGCGCTTCCACGGCTGCAGCGGCAAGGCGTGCGAATTCGCCGAGGCTTATGTGATTGCGCACGAGGTCGGCCACCACGTGCAGAATTTGCTCGGCATCCTGCCGAAGGCGACGTCGATGCAACATGCCGCCGGCAGCAAGGCGGCGGCGAACCGCATTCAGGTGCGCATCGAGTTGCAGGCCGACTGCTTTGCGGGTGTCTGGGCGTTTCATTCCAACCAGCGTTGGAAGTCAATCGAACCGGGCGATGTCGAAGCCGCGTTGCAGACCGCCGCGGCGATCGGCGACGACCGTCTGCAGAAACAGGCGCAAGGCTACGTCGTGCTCGACACGTTCACGCACGGTACGTCGGAGCAGCGGCAACGCTGGTTCACCGCCGGAATGCGCCAGGGAAAAGTGTCGGCGTGCGATACCTTTTCCGCGTCATCGTTATGACTTCCATTGTGCGTTGAAGGCATCTTGCCGGCTTGCTATATAGCCGGTCGTTCCGGGTTATCGACAGCCACCCGGCCAGCTGTCCGCAGCCAAGTGTTGTCTCACTCCTTCAAGGAGGTGAGACATTTCTTGCGGCAGCAGCACGTGCAAACGGATCACGACCATCACAGCTGCGCGCGGTCCGGAACCGGCGTGGCGCGGGTCCCGTCTTTGGAGAATTTGGCTACAGTATGGCGCGGTGCTCGATCGGGCGAAACGGTGGCGGTGTGGATCGAGCTCGAAAAAATGCGGCAGCGGCGTATATTGCTTGATCTCGATGACCGATTGCTGAAAGACATCGGCTTGACGCGCGAGCAAGCCATGCAGGAGGCACACAAGCCGTTCTGGAAATATTTCGTTTGATGAATAATTCAGGCGGAACGGTTTTTGACGTAAACTGGATCGCGCTTGCGCGGTAGGCAGGACCGACATGCCCGGCATCGATACAACGAGACAATTCGTGGCGCTGAAGTTCGCGGTGCTCACCGTGTCGGACACGCGCAAACTCGCCGACGACAAATCCGGCAATACGCTCAGCGAGCGCATTCGCGCCGCGGGCCATCATGTCGCCGAGCGCGCAATCGTCACTGACGATGTCGAGGCGATTCGTCAGCGCGTGCGCGCGTGGATTTCCGATCCGATGATCGACGTGGTCATTACCACGGGCGGCACCGGCTTCACCGGCCGCGACGTGACGCCGGAAGCTATCGAGCCTTTGTTCCAGAAACGCATGGAAGGCTTCGCCACCATGTTTCTGCTGGTGAGCGAACGCAAGATCGGCACATCCGCGGTGCAGACGCGCGCGACCGCGGGTGTCGCCGAGGCGACTTATATTTTCTGCCTGCCGGGATCGCCCGGCGCCTGCAAGGACGCCTGGGACGAGATACTCGTGCATCAACTCGATTACCGGTACCGCCCGTGCAATTTCGTGGAGATCATGCCGCGGCTCGATGAGCATTTGCGGCGGCCGAAGGCGCAAGGCGCGACGGTTTGATCTTCTGGCGAGGCGCGCCGCCAAGCTGCGCGTCTCGAACCATAAGGCCTACAACTTCAAATCCCAGAATTCGGCGACCACGTCCTGGCTCCAGGTGTGGCGCTTTTCGCTCGACGTCAGTTTGAACCCGGCATTCTGGTAGATTTTCCGCGCCGCGGTGAGCACGCTATGCGTCCACAGCGTGATCTTCTTGTAACCGGCGGCACGCGCGAAGGTTACGCATTCGCCGACCAGCCGCGCGCCGATTCCAAGCCCGCGCGCTTTCGGATCGACCAGCAGCAGCCGCAGCCGCGCGACCTCCGGCGCGTCGCGCACGATCATCACCGCGCCGACAGGCTCGCCGTTGAGCGCGGCGATCCAGCAGCGCTCGCGTTTCGGGTCGTTCTTGTTGGCGAACTCGGCCACGATCTGCGCGCATAATCCCTCGAACGGCTCGGTCCAGCCATATTCCTGCGCGTAGATTTCGGCGTGGCGTTTGACGATCCAGCCAAAGTCGCCGGGCTGCGGGGCGCGCAGAATATATGTCGCGCCTGAAGGCCTTTTCGTTTCCGGTTTCGCATCGAGCAAACTCTCGATCGAGTCCATCGCCGCAACGAGACGCGATTGCGCGGCAGGGTCGAGCGCATCGAGCATCACGCCGACTTGCTGCTGCGAGCGCTTCTCCATCGGCGCGAACATTTTTCGCCCGCGCGCGGTGAGAGCGAGATGGCTTTGGCGTGCGTCTTTGGCGGAGGCCGTGCGCTTGACCACCCCACGCTTTTCGAAGTGCCGCAACACGCGGCTCAGGTATCCGGCATCGAGTTCGAGATTGCGCGCGACGTCGCTGGCGGTCCGTGCGCCGTGCGCGATTTCGTAGAGCACACGCATTTCGCCGAGCGAGTAGGGGGTGTCCAGGTAGCCTTTGCGCAGCACGCCGATCTGTCGCGTGTAGAAACGGTTGAAACGCCGCACCGCGGCGATGCGTTGCTCGCGCTGGGGATCTGCCGTCGTAATATCGGCCATGCCGCCAAGCGTCCGGCAACTACTTGACTAAGTCAAGTATCTCCGTGGCGGGGCGGCGGGGCCATGGAGCAGGGCAACAGCGCCAGGCGCCGGCTGCCGATCCGCCGCAACAGCGCAGCATCGGCATCGTCGCCCGCCGGATGGCCGCCGATCGATTCGTAGAAGCGCCGGCCGATCAGCAGGCCTTGTTCGGGATGGGCGCCGCCGCCGAGCATCAGCCGCAGCAACGCGACGATCTCGCCGAAACCGGGACGCTCGAGGCTGCCATGGCCGTCCCTCCGGAAGGTCGCCACGCGATTGGCGCGATTCAGCCTCTCGGCGGTGGCGATGAAGCTTTCGACGGCGCCGATCCAGCTTTCGCCCGGCACCGCTC
>JBARCH010000186.1:0-11773 GCA_049793875.1 Pseudolabrys sp.
CGGTATAGATATGGCCTTTGCCCTTCAACACGATGAAAAACTCGTCGCAATTATGGTGACGATGGTTCTCGTGTCGCGCGCCGGGCTTGAGCACGGTCCAGCCGACGACGTTGTCGACGCCGGCAGATTTCTTGTCGATCAGGAATTGCACCTGCATGTCGACCCAGCCGTCGTCGCGCTTCAATCCCTCGACCTTGGGCACGTCGCGCAGATTCGTGCGGTACATTTTCGTGGCCGGCCGATCCGCCGCTAATTTCTCAGCGGTTCTTTTCACCGCCTTGCCAAGCGCAGTACCGAATTTTTCCGCATTTGACGTCATGTTTGACCTCCAAGCCGGCGATAGACTTCGTGCGCGGCGACAAAATCCTTGTGATCGATGCCAAGACCCCGGCAGGCATTCATCATTTCATTCGCGGCGGCGGCGAGCGGCACGGGGCTGCCGAGATTGCGGCCGAGATTGAGCGCGAGCAGCATGTCCTTCTGCTGCAGGGTCACGTCGGCGAGCGGCACTTCCGGCATTTTGCCGTCGAGGATGAACGCGCCGCGATAGCCGAGCACCGGCGAGGCGGCGACACTTTTGAGGATCGCATCGAGCGCGATCTCGCGGCTCACGCCGCCTTTTTCTGCGAGCGCTACCGCTTCGCCGAAGGCGATCACTTCCACCATCAGCAGCAGGTTGATTGCGATCTTCATCTGGCAGGCGAGGCCGTTGCCGCCGATTCGTGTGACCTTCGGCCCGATCGCCAGCAGCACCGGCCTGACGCGCTCGAATGCGGATTCATCGCCGCCGATCATGATCGACGCATTGCCCTGCACGACGGTTACCGGGCTGCCGGAGAGCGGCCCATCGAGCATGATCGAACCGGCCTTGGCGAATTCCGCGGCGATCTCGCGGCTCGCATCCGGCTCGATGGTGCTCATGTCGATGTAGATGCCGCCTTTGCGCAGGCCGGCAACGATGCCATCGGCGCCGAGGGCAATTGCCTTCACAGCCCTGGAGTCGGTGACGATCGAAAACACGATCTCGGATTTCGCCGCGACGGCATGCGGCGTGTCGGCCCATTGCATCCCGGCTGCGATCAGCGGTTCTGCCTTTGAGCGCGACCGATTCCAGCCGGTAACGACATGTCCGGCCGCCATGAGGCGGGGAACAATGAGCCGGCCCATTGCGCCGAGCCCGACGAAGCCCAATTCCACGACAACCCTCCGCACATTAGCGCGATGCTAGCACGCGTGCGGCGGTCACGGCAGCTTGTCGTAGCCCTCGCCGAAGCCCTTCAGGCTCATCGGAAAGCCGATGCCTTCTTCCGGCGTTTGGAAGATGATGAAAGTCGCGGTCTTGCCGGTGCGCAATTTCTTGATCAGCTCGTCGTCCATGATGACTTCGGCGATGCAGCCGTTCGGCAGGCAGCGCACGAAGCCGGCACGGCCGACGTCGGCATTGTCGATCTTCAAGCCGAGTCCGGATGGCAGCAGCACACCGAGCGGTGCAACGACGCGCATCAGCCGGCTTTTCTGATCGGCGGTTTTCAGCACGATTACGGTGAGGCCGACATTGGCGCGGTCTGCGGAAGTGACGCTCTGGATCAGCGCGCATTGCTCGCTATGGGCACCGGGTGGGGTATCGCAGCGAATCTGCCAGTCCTGATGGACCGATTTTACCGCGCCCTGGGCGAAGGCGCTGACGCCGCTACCGGCAAAAAACGTCACGGCGAGCGCGGCCCAAAAAGCGGCCGGCCTCATCCGACGCGCACTCCTGCCATGTCCGAATATGCTCATTGTCCAGACCCTTGGGATGCGCCCACACCGGCCTTTGCTCGCCACGGCGAGGACGAATCGCCGCCCGCCACGCATTTTATTCGGTCAGGTTGGGTCATGCTTGGATATTCATGTCAAGCAACTGCAATCACGGGGCCCAGCAATGGGCGCGCCGATGGAGCCACCAACAGGGCCATTATGGCGACGTGGTGATAGGGAAGAACGGAAGCCGCGCGACACCACCAAGCAGCGCTGGGGGTAACCCGTTTGTCGCAGGTGCTACGCAACAAGGCGCATTGCGGCATGCCCGGAATTGTGGTTTGAGAGGCCGGGATTTCCCCTTGTCCCGCCGCACGTCCGCCAAGATGCCACGCCTGTGGCAAACGTCGTGCACGGCGGGCTGAGCCGAACATCACGCGTGCGGTGTGCGGCAAGCAGGGCCCGGCGCGGCAGAATTTCGTCGAGGAGCGCATTCGAAATGCTCAAGCGGTTGATCGCCTTTGTGGTCGTAAGCACGGCCGTTCTCGCAAGCGGCGGATTGGCGCAGGCAGGCCTAGGCCAGCCGACTCCATGGGAACTCGGGTTGCAGCAATCTGCCACCCCCGTCATGGACGACGTCTCCTGGTTCAACGACTTCCTGATGTGGATCACCACGGCGATCGCCGTGTTCGTGCTGGTGCTCCTGGTCGTCGTGATCGTGCGATTCAACGCGCGTGCCCATCCGGTGCCGTCGCGTACCACGCACAATACTTTCATCGAGGTCCTCTGGACGGTTGTCCCGGTGCTGATTCTGGTGACGATCGCCGTGCCCTCATTCCGGCTGTTGTTCTACCAACTGAAGGTTCCGAAAGCGGATATGACCGTAAAGGTCACCGGCAAGCAGTGGTTCTGGAGCTACAGTTATCCCGACGCCAAGATCGAATTCGATTCTCTGATGCTCCAGGACAAGGAGCGCAAGCCCGATCAACCGCGCCTGCTGGCGGTCGACAATGAAATGGTCGTGCCGGTCAACAAGGTGGTGCATGTGATTGTCACCGGCGCCGATGTCATCCACTCGTTCTCGGTGCCGTCGTTCGGTATCAAGATCGACGCTATCCCCGGCCGTGTGAACGAAACCTGGTTCAAGGCCGAGCACGAGGGCATCTATTACGGCCAGTGCTCGCAACTCTGTGGGCGCGACCACGCATTCATGCCGATCGCGGTGCGGGTCGTCAGCGAGAAGGACTATTCCGCGTGGCTCACCGACGCGAAGAAGAAATACGCGGAAGGCGACGACACGCATCCGGATCCGAACGCGATCGCGGCAATCGGGACGGCGAAATAGCTCTGAGCGGCCAGTAAAAGGGCGGCGGTAAGAAGGTCGAAGGATAAGGACGATGGCTAGCACGGCGACTGCACACGGCGGACACGAAGCTCACGGCGCGCACGATCATCCGACAGGGTGGCGGCGTTTCGTCTATTCGACGAACCACAAAGACATCGGGACCATGTACCTGATCTTCGCGATCGTGGCCGGTGTGATTGGCGGGGCGCTGTCGATCGCGATCCGCATGGAGCTGCAAAACCCCGGCATACAGATCTTCCCGTCGCCGCATGAGTACAACGTATTCGCGACAGCGCACGGCCTGACCATGATCTTCTTCATGGTGATGCCGGCGATGATCGGGGGCTTCGGCAATTGGCTTGTTCCGCTCATGATCGGCGCGCCAGACATGGCGTTCCCCCGCATGAACAACATCTCGTTCTGGCTGTTGCCCGCCTCGTATGCGCTGCTGCTTGCCTCGATGTTTGTCGAAGGCGAGCCGGGTTCCCTGGGAGCCGGTACGGGCTGGACGCTCTACGCGCCGCTGTCGACCAGCGGCCATCCCGGGCCGGCGGTGGACTTCGTCATCCTGTCGATCCATCTCGCGGGCGCGTCGTCGATCCTCGGCGCCATCAACTTCATCACCACCATCTTCAACATGCGTGCGCCGGGCATGACGATGCACAAGATGCCGCTGTTCGTGTGGTCGATCCTGGTGACCGTGTTCCTGCTGCTGCTCGCGCTGCCGGTTCTCGCCGGCGCCATCACCATGTTGCTGACCGACCGCAATTTCGGCACCACGTTCTTCAATCCGGAAGGCGGCGGCGATCCGGTGCTGTTCCAGCATCTGTTCTGGTTTTTCGGCCACCCGGAAGTTTACATCCTGATCCTGCCCGGCTTCGGCATGATCAGCCAGATTGTCGCGACCTTCTCGAAGAAACCGGTGTTCGGTTATCTCGGCATGGCCTACGCGATGGTCGCGATCGGCGGCATCGGTTTCGTCGTGTGGGCGCACCACATGTACACTGTCGGCCTTTCGACCGGGGCGCAGGCCTATTTCGTCGCGGCCACCATGGTGATCGCGGTGCCGACCGGCGTGAAAATCTTCTCATGGATCGCAACGATGTGGGGCGGCTCGATTGAATTTCGCGCGCCCATGCTGTTCGCGATCGGATTCATCTTCCTGTTCACCGTCGGCGGCGTGACCGGCGTTGTGCTCGCCAACGCGGGCGTCGACCGCGTGCTGCACGATACTTATTACGTCATCGCCCATTTCCATTACGTTATGGGCGTGGCTGCTGTGTTCGCGATCTTCGGCGGCTGGTACTACTGGTTCCCGAAGATGAGCGGCTACATGTACAACGACACCATCGCCAAGGTGCATTTCTGGGTGATGTTCATCGGCGTGAACATTATCTTCTTCCCGCAGCACTTCCTCGGGCTTGCCGGCATGCCGCGCCGTACCGTCGACTATCCGGATGCGTTCCACGGCTGGAACGAGATCTCGTCTTACGGCTCCTATATCGCCGTTCTGGGCGTGTTCGTGTTCTTTATCGGCGTGGCTGAGGCATTCATCAAGAAGCGGGTGGCCGGCAACAATCCCTGGGGCCCCGGAGCGACCACGCTTGAGTGGACGCTGTCCTCGCCGCCGCCGTTCCACCAGTTCGAGACCCTGCCGCGCATAAAGTAGGAGCCGGTTCGGCTTAACGATCATGTCGCTCGTCAGCGAAGGCGCAAACTTCGGCGGTTCGATGCCGGCTGCGGCCGTTCGGGTCGATGCGGAGCCGTCTTTGGCGGAAGTCGGCGATTACATCGCTTTGATGAAGCCGCGGGTGATGTCGCTGGTGGTGTTCACCGCGCTCGTTGGCCTTGCCATTGCGCCGGTGCCGGTCCACCCCGTGATTGGCTTTGTTGCGTTGCTTTGCATCGCGGTTGGCGCTGGCGCGGCCGGCGCTCTCAACATGTGGTACGACGCCGACATCGACGCGCGCATGGTTCGCACGGCGCGGCGGCCGATTCCCACCGGACGCGTCCAGCCCGGTGAGGCGCTCGCCTTCGGTTTGACTCTGGCGGCCTTCGCTGTGGCGGTGCTTGGACTGACGGTCAATGTGCTTGCGGCGTTGCTGCTCGCCTTCACCATTTTCTTCTACGTCGTGATCTACACGATGTGGCTCAAGCGCTCGACGCCGCAGAACATCGTCATCGGCGGCGCCGCTGGTGCCCTCCCTCCAATGATCGGCTGGGCTGCCGCCACTGGAACGCTGTCGCTCGAGCCGGTCGTGCTGTTCCTTCTCATCTTCTTCTGGACCCCGCCGCATTTCTGGGCGTTGTCGCTTTACCGCGCCGACGATTACGCTCGCGCCGGAGTTCCGATGCTGCCGGTCGTCGCCGGCGACGCCGAAACCCGGCGGCAAATTCTGCTTTACACGCTGGTTCTGGTACCGATCGGTCTTGCGCCTTGGGCACTTGGCTATGCCGGGCTGCTCTATGGTGCTACTGCGCTTGTCACCGGCGCAATCATGTTGGTGCTGGCGTGGCAGGTGCGCGCCGAACGCCGCCCCGCCGACCGCGCGAGCAAGCATCTTTTCGCCTTCTCAATTCTGTACCTTTTCTTACTGTTCGCTGTGCTGCTGGTCGAACGCGGGTGGGGCGGCCTCATCGGCCGGCTGGTCGCGTGAGCGCGGCGCAAGGGCAAAGCAATGGACGAGCAACGCAAAGACGACGGGATCGTACTCACCGAGGCGCAGAAGCGCGCGCGGCGGTCGCGTTCGATTGCCATCGCGGTGGCTTTGGCGGCGCTGGTGATCCTGTTTTATGTCGTAACGCTGGTGAAGGGGCCGATCGTTCTGATGCGGCCACTTTGACGCGGTTGATGTAACGCCATGAACGCACCCAACGAGAGCAGGAAGTCCACACGCCGCGATGTCGTTATCGCCGCTTGTTGCGGCGCGTTCGTCGCCTCGATGGTGGGCGCTGCCTACGCCGCGGTGCCATTCTACAATTGGTTCTGCCGCACCACCGGTTTTGCCGGCACCCCGCTGGTGTCGAAGCACGCGCCGAGCCATACGCTCAACCGTATGGTGGCCGTCCGTTTTGATTCCAATGTGGCGCCTGGTCTGCCGTGGATTTTCAAGCCCGAGCAGAACGTGGTCAACGTTCGCATCGGCGATGTGGTGACTGTGCATTACAAGGTCATCAACGAGGCCGCGCGTACCATCACTGCGCAGGCATCCTACAACGTCTCGCCGCCGACCGTCGGCGCCTACTTCAACAAGATCAATTGCTTCTGCTTCACGCAGCAGACGATGAAGCCGGGTGAGACGCGAGAGATGACGGTGGTGTTCTACATCGACCCGTCGATCGCGAAGGATCGCGATCAGGATCCGCTCAACACGATCACGCTTTCGTATACGTTCTATCGGCTTCCGGATACGCCGGTGGCGGAAGCGGACACCAAGCCGGGCAACAGCAAGCTTTGACGAGATAACGGCGGCTCGCGTCGCCTTGAAACGAGAATCGAACGGAGACGAAGACGATGGCCGAGGCTCATATCAAGCATCACGATTATCACCTCGTGAATCCAAGCCCATGGCCGATAATCGGATCGGTGTCCGCATTCATTCTGGCCGTCGGTCTGATCATGTGGATGCACCATATGACGCGGTTTGCGCCGATGGTGTTTTCGGTCGGCGCGGTCGGTGTGCTCTACACGATGGTCGGCTGGTGGCGCGACGTGATCAACGAAGCGCAGTTCGAAGGCTTCCATACCCGCGTCGTGCAGATTTCCCATCGCTACGGCATGATCCTGTTCATCGCCTCTGAAGTGATGTTCTTCGTCGCGTGGTTCTGGGCCTATTTCAACACCGCACTCTTTCCCGATCTGGCGACCGATATCGGGCGCGTCGCCTTTACGCATGGCGTCTGGCCGCCGAAGGGCATTGCCACCTTTGATCCCTGGCACCTGCCGCTGCTCAACACGCTCATCCTGCTCACCTCGGGCACGACGGTGACCTGGGCGCACCACGCGCTGCTGGAGAACGACCGCAGGGGGCTCAAGCTGGGTCTGGCGCTGACGATTGCGCTTGGCCTGACCTTCACCTGCGTCCAGGCTTTCGAATATTCGCACGCCGCCTTCAACTATTCGGGCAACATCTACGGCGCCACCTTCTTCATGGCGACCGGGTTCCATGGCGCGCACGTCATCATTGGATCGATCTTCCTGATCGTGTGCCTGGTTCGTGCGATCAAGGGACACTTTACGCCCACGCAGCATCTCGGCTTCGAGTTCGCTGCGTGGTATTGGCATTTCGTCGACGTCGTGTGGCTGTTCCTGTTCTTCTGCATCTACGTTTGGGGTGCAGGCGTGCCGCATCCCGAATAATCGCCGCCGGCGATCTTGAGTTGCCAAAGGGCGGCGCGCAGCGTGCCGCCCTTTGTGTTTTGTGAGTAGTGGCCATGGCCGAAAATCGGCTGCCGATCGCCAAGGGGCTTCGCTGCCGTTGTCCACGCTGCGGCATGGGGCAACTGTTCCAGGGATTTCTGACCTTGCGGTCGCGTTGCGAGGTTTGCGGACTCGACTACAATTTCGCCGATTCCGGCGATGGCCCTGCGATTTTCGTCATCCTGCTGTCCGGGTTCGTGGTGGTGTTTGCCGCGCTCCTCACGGAGGTGATGTTCCAGCCGCCGCTGTGGGTGTACGCGATATTGTGGCTGCCGCTGGTCGTGATCGTGACGTTGTTGCCGCTGCGGTCGATGAAGGGCCTGCTGATAGCCCTGCAATTCCATCACAAGGCCGCCGAAGGCCAGATTGAATATCGGGGCGACGAATGAGCGTTGCCGCTGAACGGCGAGGCGGCATTGCCGTGCCGACCATCTTTGCCATTGTCTGCATCGCCATTCTGCTCGGGCTCGGAAAATGGCAGCTCGATCGCAAGGTCTGGAAGGAAGACCTGATCGCGACGATAACGGCGCGGCTATCCGCACCGCCGGAAAATTTGCCGCCGCGCGCGCAATGGCCGCGGCTTGACCCCCGCAAGGATGAATATCGCCGCGTCACCTTTCAGGCCGACTATCTCATCGGGCAGCAAGCGCTGGTCTACACTGCCGGTTCTGCGTTCCGTCCGGATGTTTCTGGCGCCGGCTATTGGGTGTTCACGCCGGCAAAACTCGCCGATGGAAGCATCGTCGTGGTCGATCGTGGTTTCGTGCCACTCGCGCGCAGGGACCTCGCGGGAGGCGGGCAGAGCACGTCCGAAGGAGACATCGTTGGCGTCATGCGCTGGCCGGAACAGCGCGGCACGTTCACGCCGAACGACGACCCGCAACACGACGTCTGGTACTTGCGCGACCCGCGAATCATCGCTGCGGCAAAGAACTGGGGCGCTGTGGCGCCATTCTACGTCGATCAGGAATCGCCACAGCCGCCGGGTGGCTGGCCGCGCGCCGGCAAGCTGTCCGTGTCGCTGCCGGACAACCACCTGCAATACGCGATCACCTGGTTCCTGACGGCAGCCGGCATCGCCGGGGTCTACCTTTTCTGGCTGTTCGGCCGCTGGCGGCGGACGCCCTGATACCGGGTTAACCAGGCGCTACGCAAACATTAACCAGGGTCGGGGTAGGATCGGCGCGCAGACGGATGCCGTTCTGCGTTCGCGTTTTGCGTGCCGGTATGAATGTGCTTGCGTGGTATTTCTTTTCGATGAAAGGGCGCATCAGCCGCCAGGAATTCTGGTGGGGTTACGCCGCGACGTTCGTTTTTCTGTTTCTCGTTCGATGGAAACTGGAAGACCTGTTTATCTACCTGCGCCGTCCGATGGACGGCCTCTGGTACCGCGATGAACTTGAGTTCGTCATCGCGCTGCCGAAAATCCTCGCGCCCTTGATCGTGATATGGCCGCTGACCGTCATCCATGTGAAGCGGTTGCACGACATCAATCTTTCCGGCTGGTGGCTGCCGGTGATGACGGCCGCCTGTGTCGGCGGCGCGAGCATGAGCACGCACCTCCTGAGCTTCGGTTTTACCGGCGTCCTCGCCGTGATCGGGGTTTTTCCGGGCATGCAAGGCGGCAATCGGTTCGGCGCCGATCCGCTCGCGCATGGCCATGTACAGGGACGCGGTTTCTTGTGAAAGCCGCCGCCCGGGGCTAGTCTCCGCCCAATCGTGGCCCCGGCCAACGCAGAAAAATTAGTTGATTCAATGCGTTATGTATCAACGCGGGGCGAAGCCCCGGCGCTCGATTTCGTCGAGGTCATGCTGGCCGGGCTTGCCCGCGACGGCGGCCTTTACGTGCCGGAATCCTGGCCGACGCTCGACGCCAAGGCCATCGCGGGACTTGCTGGGCGGCCTTACGCCGAAGCCGCGGTCGAGGTGATCCGGCCTTTCGTCGGCAACAGCCTGCCGGAAGCCGATCTCGCCCGCATGGCGCGGGAGGCCTACGGCACGTTCCGGCATCCGGCCGTCGCGCCACTGGTGCAACTCGGCCCCGGCCTGTTCGTGCTTGAGTTGTTCCACGGGCCGACGCTCGCCTTCAAGGATCTGGCGATGCAACTCGTCGCCCGGCTGATGGACCACGTGTTGCAGCAACGCGGCGAGCGCACCACGGTCGTGGTGGCCACGTCCGGCGACACCGGCGGTGCGGCGGTCGAAGCATTCCGTGGCCGTTCGCAGGTGGATGTGGTCGTGCTGTTCCCGCACGGGCGGGTCTCGGACGTGCAGCGGCGGATGATGACAACCGCCGATGACACCAACGTGCATGCGCTGGCGATCGAAGGTACCTTTGACGACTGTCAGGCGTTGGTGAAGTCGATGTTCAACCACCACGCTTTCCGCGACCGCGTGCGCCTCTCCGGCGTCAATTCGATCAACTGGGCGCGGATCGTCGCGCAGATCGTTTACTACTTCACGGCGGCGGTTGCGCTCGGCGCACCGCAACGCAAGGTCGCCTTTACGGTGCCGACCGGAAACTTCGGCGACGTGTTCGCCGGCTATGCGGCCGCGCGCATGGGTTTACCGGTGGATCGACTGCTGGTGGCGACCAACGTCAACGACATTCTCGCGCGCACCTTTGCGACCGGCGCCTACGAAATTCGCGATGTGGTGGCGACCACCTCGCCGTCGATGGACATTCAGGTGTCGTCGAACTTCGAGCGGTTGCTGTTCGACGCTTACGACCGCGACGCCAAATCCGTGCGCGCGATGATGGGGTCACTGGCGCAGTCGAGGCGGTTTTCCATTGCCGCGCCGGCGCTCTCGAAGATGCGCGCGTTGTTTACGGCCGACCGCGCGGACGAAGAGGAAAGCGCCGCCACCATGCGCGCGATGAAGCGCGAGGCGGGCTATTGCGCCGATCCGCACACGGCGGTCGCGCTTGCTGTTGCCGAAAAGGAAGCCCGCGACCCCACAATTCCGATGATCGCATTATCGACCGCCCATCCCGCCAAGTTTCCCGATGCGGTGGAAGCCGCATGCGGCATGCGGCCCGCACTGCCGGAATGGCTCGGCGATCTCAATGCGCGCAAGGAGCGCGTCACCGTGTTGCCGGCGGATCAGGCCGCGGTCGAACGATTTGTCACGAATGCGTCGCGTGCGGCGCGTGAAGGAGCTGCGGCATGAGTGTTGAAGTAACGCGTCTTCCGTCCGGCCTTTCCGTGGTTACCGACCGTATGCCGCATCTGGAAACGGCATCACTCGGCGTGTGGGTTGGCTCCGGCAGCCGCGACGAGCAGCACGACGAGCACGGCATCTCGCATCTGCTCGAACACATGGCATTCAAGGGTACTTCGCGCCGCACCGCGCGCCAGATCGCCGAGGAAATCGAGGCGGTCGGCGGCGATCTCAATGCTGCCACCAGCGTGGAAACGACGGCCTATTATGCCCGGGTTCTCAAGGCCGATGTGGCGCTGGCGCTCGATGTGCTTTCCGACATTCTTGCCGACCCGACCTTCGACAGCGAGGAACTTCGTCGCGAGCAGAACGTGATCGTGCAGGAAATCGGCGCCTCCGAAGACACGCCCGACGACATCGTTTTCGAACGCCTGCAGGAAAAGGCGTTCCCCGGCCAGCCGGTCGGCCGCACCATTCTCGGCACGCCGGACACAGTGCGCTCCTTCAATCCGGCGCGGCTGCGCAGCTATCTGTCGCGCAACTATCGCGGACCGGACATGGTGGTGGCGGCTGCCGGCGCCGTCGAGCATGCGCACGTCGTCGCCGAAGTCGAACGGCGCTTTGCCAGTTTCAATGGCCCCGCGGCGCCGGTGCCGCAAACCGCGCAATTCGGCGGCGGCACGCATGTCGAGTCGCGCGATCTTGAGCAGGCGCATCTCGCCGTCGCGCTGCAAGGCGTGTCGCAATGCGACGATCAGCTTTACAGCCTGCAGGTCTATACCAGCGTGCTCGGTGGCGGAATGTCCTCGCGGCTGTTCCAGGAGGTGCGCGAGAAGCGCGGGCTTTGCTATGCGATCTCGGCATTCCACATGCCGTACACGGACACGGGTCTGTTCGCGCTTTACGCCGGCACCGACGCGGCCGACGCGCCGGAACTCATGCAGGTTGTAATCGACCAAATCAATGCGACGACCGAGAATCTCAACGAAGCCGAAGTCGCGCGCACCAAAGCTCAGATGAAAGCCGGCCTGCTGATGGCGCTCGAAAGCTCCGAAGCGCGCATCAGCCAGCTCGCCCGCCAGATGATGGCGTGGGGCCGCCCGGTGCCG
>JBARCH010000187.1:0-4672 GCA_049793875.1 Pseudolabrys sp.
ATTTTCCCCGGGCACTTCGGCGAAGCCGATTTCGTCCTGCCGCTGCTGGAAAGTTTCGGCATCGCGCCGAGCCGCGTAACGCTCGAGGGCCGGTCGCGCACCACGGCGGAGAACGCGGCCTTCACGAAAGCGCTGGTCAATCCCAAGCCGGGAGAACGGTGGCTTCTGGTCACGTCGGCGGCGCATATGCCGCGCGCGGTCGGGTGCTTTCGGCGCGTTGGATTTCCGGTCGAGGCCTATCCAGTGGATTGGCGCACGCCGAAGTCCGGCGTGGAGCCGTTCTCACATTCATTTGCCGACAATCTGGCGCTTACCGACAACGCCATGCACGAATGGCTCGGCCTCGTCAGTTACCGGCTGACCGGCCGCACAAGCGAGCTTTTCCCGGCGCCGGCGCGCTGAGAGCTAGCTGACTTCCTTGCGGACGATTTCCGCGCCTTTGGCAAGCGCCTGCAATTTTCCGAACGCGACATGGCGCGGAAGATATTTCATGCCGCAATCGGGCGCGGGCAGGAGATTCTCCGGCGCGACGTATTCCAGCCCGCGGCGGATACGTGCAGCGACGGTCTCCGGCGTCTCGACGTTCAGGTCGCTCAGGTCGAGCACGCCGAGCATGATCTTCTTGCCAGAAAGCTCCTTCAGCACGCCGAAATCGATTTTCGGTTGTGCGGATTCGATCGAAATCTGCTGCGCCACGGTGTCGGCAAGTTCCGCAAGGAAGGCGTAGGCCTGCGGTTTGTTGTCTCCCGGCACCACGGCCGCATAGCCGAAACACAGATGCACGACGGTCGGCACCTTGATCCCTTCGAGCGCGCGGTTGATCGCCTTCACCGCGTAGCGCTTGGCCTTTTCCGGATTGTTGCGTAGCCACGGCTCGTCGAGCTGGATCACGTCGGCGCCGGCAGCCTCAAGCTCGCGCAATTCCTCGTTCACCGCGACGGCGAAGTCCATCGTCATCGCTTCGTCGTCTTTATAGAAATCGTCCTTGGCCTGCTGGCTCATCGTGAACGGACCCGGCAGCGTGATTTTCGCCAGTCTGTCGGTATTGCGCCGCAGGAATTGCATGTCGCGCAGCTCGATTGGCCTGGTGCGGCGGATCTTGCCGACCACGCGCGGCACCTTGGTCATGCCGCTGCGCGCCTTGACCTCGCCGGGATGTTCGATGTCGACGCCTTCCAGCGCTGTCGCGAACCGGTTGGAATAGCTCTCGCGGCGCATCTCGCCGTCGGTGATGACGTCGATGCCGGCGCGCTCCATGTCGCGGATCGCCAGGATCGTCGCATCGTCCTGTGCCTGTTCGAGCAGCTCCGGCGCCACGCGCCACAGTTCGGTCATGCGCACGCGCGGCACGACCTTGGACAGCATCTCGCGGTTCACCAGCCAGTCCGGCTGCGGATAGCTGCCGACCACAGTCGTTTGCAAAATTTTCTCTGCCATTGACGAGAACTCCTGAGGAATTATGCCGCTGCAACTGCCGGCGCGACGCGCGCATCGGGACGTGAACCTGCACGCTCGCGCCGGCCGGCGGTCTGCCAGACGATCGTGCGGCGCTCGACGAAGCGCGCGAGGGCGTCGAACAGGATCGAAAAGACGAGGATCATCAGCACGGCGGCGAACACGTGTGGGCTGTCGAGCACGGTGCGGTAGCTGGTGACGAGGTAGCCGATACCGGCGGCGGACGTCAGCATTTCCGATACTACGACGCCGATGATGGTGAGTGCGCCGCCCAGCCGCAAGCCCGTCAGCACCGTTGGGATCGCGGCTGGAATAATCACGCGGACGATCTGCTGTGGCACGGTTGCGCCCATGCTGCGCGCTGCAAGCAGAAACTGTTCGTCGATGGTGCGGATACCGGCAGCAGTCGACAGCATCACCGGGAAAAAGCCGTAGACGCCGGCGAAAAGGATTTTCGATTCCGAGCCGATGCCGAACCACGCGGTGAAGATCGGATAGAGGATCACGATCGGCACGGCGTAAAGGCTCGAGAAGACCGGCAGCAGCAATTTGCGCAACAGCGTAATGCCGCCGACGACCGCGCCGATCAAAATACCGCCGCCACAGGCGATCAGCATCGCAAATCCGACTTCATACAGTGTGACGAGCATCGCCATCGCGTATTGCATGCGATCCTGGAACAGCACGGTCAGGGTCTTCGACAGCGGCGGCAGGAACAGTTCGGCGATCAGACCGGCGCGCGGCAGGATTTCCCACAGCGCCAGCACAGCCACGAAGATCATCCAGCGTACGGCGGTGGGTGAGGGGCGTCGCATGGGCGTCACGCGGGACTGCGGATTTGCTGCCAGATGCGGTCGCGCAGCCGGCCGAAGACGTCGGTCGCCATCATCTCGTAGGTGCGTGGGCGCGGCAGCGTGATCGCGATGCGGTCGATGATCCTGCCCGGCCGTGCCGACATCACCAGAACCTCGTCGGCGAGATAGACCGCCTCGGTCAGGCTATGGGTGATGAACACGACCGTCTTGTTGGTCATCGACCAGATGCGCAAAAGTTCATGCCCCATGGTCATGCGCGTCTGTTCGTCGAGCGCGGCGAAGGGCTCGTCCATCAGCAGCACCGGCGGGTCCTGCACCAGTCCGCGCGCGATCGACACGCGCTGCTTCATGCCGCCGGAAAGCTCGTGCGGATAGCGCGAGCCGAAGCCCTGCAAGCCGACAAGATTGAGCATCTCGTCGGCGCGGCGGCGGCGTTCTTCGCGCGGCGCATGCCGCAGCGCCAACGGAAACTCGATGTTGTCGAGCGCGGTAAGCCACGGATAGAGGCTCGCCTCCTGAAACACGACGCCGACACGCTGCGGATCAGGGTCCGGCATCGGGCGTCCCGCGCACAGGATGGTGCCCGTGGTCTGGCGGCGCAGGCCCGCCATCATCATCAGCAGGGAAGTCTTGCCGCAGCCGCTCGGGCCTACGATGACCGTGAATCGTCCGGCGCCGACCGAGAGCGAAATATCGTCGAGCGCAGGCACCTGGCCCTCGCGCCCGTCATAGACGTGACTTAACCCCGCGATCTCGAGCGCGACAGGATTTGCGTCCTCGTGCGCGAGACTCACGTGCGCCACGTGCTGCATTTGGCCTCCAGGGCGCGGATGATTTCGTTGAGCACGATAGCGACGGTCGCAAGAAATATGACGCCCGAGAAAAGCTGCGGCATCTGGAAATTCTCGCCCCAGTTCTCGATCATTTGGCCGATCCCGGTGCGCGAGGCGTACATCTCCGCGATCATCACGCCGGTGAAGTTGAAAATCATCGAGATGCGCAATGCCTCGAGCAGGACCGGCATCATGCTCGGCACATAGACGCGCGTGAGAATTTGGGCGCGTGTCGCGCCGTAAGAGCGCGCGACCAGAAGATGTTCGGCCTTGACGGATTCGACGGCCGCCGCCGCGCTCATGATCACGACAAAGATGGTGGAGAATGTGGCGTAGGCCACCTTCTGCTGGAAGCCGATGCCGAACACCAGAATGAACATCGGCAGAAAAATCGATTTCGGTACGCTGAATACATAGAACAGGATCGGCCGGAAGATTTCGCCGATGTAGTCGTTCTCGACCGTCAGCACGCCGATTGCGAGGCCCAGCGGAACGGCGATGGAATAAGCCACAAGGAATTCAGCGCCGGAGACGAGGACGGCTTCATGAAATGCGGGCCGCATCAGAATGCCGGCCAGCGTGTGCAGTACGTCGCCAAGCGGCGGCAGCAACGCCGGATTGAGAATGCCCGCGCGCGGCAGCACTTCCCATGCGCCCAGAACAAGGGCGAGAAGCGCAAGCCGCACGAGGATCAGTTGAAGCCGGGTCACAAACGGCTCACTTCTTGGTCGGCACCACTTTGAACTGGGTCGTGTAGTCGTCGTCGATCGGTGCCAGATCCTTCATGCCGACAAGACGGGCGAGATCGAGCGCGCGCTGCATCCACTCCTTGCTCATCTCGCCGGTTGTCGACATGTGCTTGAGATTGCCGTCGAGTTCCGCGGCGGCTATCTCCGGCGAAATGTCGTCGATCTCGGCAATCAATTTGATCGAGTCTTCGCGGTGCGTTTGCAGATACACCACGCCGCCGAACAGCGCGTTGAGCGCCTTCTGGATATTTTGCGGCTTCTCCTTGATGTATTTGTCGGTGGCGACCCACAGGCCGCTGAGATGCGGCGGGACCTTGGCGCCATAGTCGATGAGGCTGCGGGCTTGCTTCTTCTGCATCACGCCGAATGACAGCGGCGAATAAAGAACGATGGCATCGACATTGCCGGAGAGCATATTCGGCACCAGTCCGCCGCCGCCGAGCGGAACGGTGGTGAACTTGATCTTGCGGTCCTGCATGGTCCAGCGTGCGAGCGTGTCGGAGGCGGAGCCGGCGGAGGTGATGCCGACCTTCTTGCCGTTAAGTTCGGACGCATCCTTGATCTTGGAGTTTTCCGGCACCATCAGATACCAGCCGTAATAACCCAGCGCCGCGCCGGCGACCGCTTTGGTGGCGACGCCTTTGGTGCGCCCGGCGGCCACAAGGCCGGCGGAGTTGAGTTGAAGATCGGCTGCACCGGCTGCCATCGCTTCGAAGGTCTCCGCGCCGCTGCGGTAGATGGTCAGCTCCGCCTTGATGCCTTCCTTCTCGAACAGGTGCTGGCGCTTCGCCGTCTCGGCGATGATGGTCGGATAATAGGT
>JBARCH010000188.1:0-14349 GCA_049793875.1 Pseudolabrys sp.
CGCGCGCCAGCGATTTGCGCCCATCGGCGCCGACCACAAGAGAGGCGTTCAAGGCAGTGCCGTCCTTGAGATGCACGCTTATTGTCTCGTCATGCGGCTCAATCGCGCTCACCTGCGCATCGACGATCCGCAGCGACGGCAGGGCGTGCGCCTTCTGCGCCAGCGCCGCGACGAGACGACGGTTCTCGATATTGTAGCCGAAGGCATCGAGACCGATCTCGCCAGCCTCGAATTTCACCTCGGGCGCGCGCCACAGCCTGCCGGTGTCATCGACGATGCGCATGACGCGCAGTGGCGCCGTTTGCGGCGCGCAAGTTTCCCATACGCCGAGTGACTTGAGTGCGGTAACGGAACTGGCAAGCAGGGCGGTGGTGCGGTTGTCCGGCCGCGCAGGGCGTTTGCCCACCAGCACGGTCGGGACATTTTCTTCGGCAAGCGCGATGGCCGCGGTCAGGCCCGCGGGGCCGCCGCCGACAATAATCACGCTCGTTTGCATTGCATCGTTCATGTTTGCTGCAAACCGGGTAGCACGGACGAGCCCGCCCGGAAACCATCGGTTCCGCTGCCGGTACCGCCGCGCGGCATGATGGGCTATGGATGAGAGGTCCAAATCGTTCCAAGACGGACCATGACCGATACGGCGGACCGGCGGCTCACGCATCTTTCGCTTGCGGCGACGCGGCTCGGCAACGCGTTTGCGCGGCCGAAGGTGCTGGCCGTCGCCTGCGTGGTAACGCTGACCGCGCTTGGCTGGCTTTATCTCGGCTTGCTGGCTGCGGGGATGGAAACAGGCGCTTCTCAAATCTTCGGCGCGCTGTGCCGGCCGCTGGCCGGCGCAAGCGGGAGCGGCCAATTCGCGCTCGTACTGCCGATGTGGGGCGCGATGGTGTTTGCGATGATGCTGCCGAGCGCCGGGCCGATGATTTTCACCTATGCGGAGATCGCCGATACGGCCGCACGCAAGGGCGAGCCGATTGTCTCGCCGATCACGCTCGCATCCGGCTACGCGCTGGTTTGGCTGGCGTTCGCCTTCATCGCTGCATTGATGCAAATCATGCTTGCGCATTACGCTTTCCTGAACGGAAACCTGGCTCCGGCAAGCACGCTGTTGTCCGCAACGATTTTTGCTGCGGCCGGCGGCTATCAATTCTCCGCGCTCAAGCATGCCTGCCTCGCGAAATGCCGGCATCCGTTTCCGTTTTTCTTTGCGAACTGGAAAACGACGGCGCGCGGCGTATTCGGTCTCGGCCTCAAGCAAGGGCTCTATTGTCTCGGCTGCTGCTGGGCGATGATGCTGGTGATGTTCGCTGTCGGTGTCATGAACGTCATCTGGATGGCGGCGCTCGGCGCGTTGATGACGGTCGAAAAGATGGCTACGGGACCGCGCTTCAGCCGCGCGCTCGGGGCAGTATTCATTGCAACAGGCGTTTTCCTCGTGGCCGTGACATTGACCGGCTCTTTGCCGCAATCCCTGAAGTGAGCTACTCATGCAATCCAGGAATTCGGGAGCAAAGCGGTGAGTGAATCGTGGAGCCTGAAAGGCGAAATGGCGCTGTCGTGCAGTTGCACGGTGTTTTGCCCGTGCGTGCTGTCGCTGGGCGATCATCCGCCGACCGAAGACCGCTGCCAGACCTGGGCCGGCATCCGCATCGATGACGGGCATTTCGACAATATCGACCTGACGGGCATCAAAGCCGGTCTGATGATGGATCTGCCGGGCATCATGTCGCGCGGCAACTGGACGGCGGCGCTGTTCGTGGACGACGCGGCGTCGGCGCAAGCCGTCAAAAGCCTCACGCGCATTTTCACTGGCCGTGTCGGCGGCACCACGCATCTGCTGTCGATTCTGGTCGGGCAATTCCTCGGCGTCCGCCAGGCGCCGATCACCTACGAGACGCAGGGCGAAACGCGCGTCATCCGCATCGAGAAATATGTCGATGGAGCGATCACGCCGGTGCGCGGCAAGGAGGCAGGGCAGAACGTCGTCATCCGCAACAGCGAATACTGGATCGGACCGGACGTCATCGTGTCGCGCGCCGACAAATCACGCTTCCGCGGCTTCGGGCGTAACTGGAATCTGGCCGGACGCTCCGCCGAGATCGTCAAGCTCGATTGGGGCAATCAGTGACCCGCCTTCCGGTTGGCCGGCGATGATGCGGCTCCGCGCTTTCGCCGTCCACGTATTCACCGCATCTGGCGCTGCGTTGGCGCTGCTCGCGCTCATTCTCGCAACCGGGGGGCATTGGGCGGCGATGTTCTTCTGTCTCGGCCTGGCGCTGATTGTCGATGGCATTGACGGTTGGCTCGCACGCGAGTTCAGGGTTGCCGAAATCCTGCCCCGTTGGTCCGGCGAGGCCCTCGACCATGTCGTCGACTTTTCCACCTACGTGTTCGTGCCGGCTTACGCGATTGCGGCCAGCGGCCTGCTGCCGCAGGAACTGGCGATCCCGAGTGGCGCGCTGGTGACGATCGTCGGCGCGCTTTATTTCGCCGACCGCGACATGAAAACCGCGGACAATTATTTTCGCGGCTTTCCGGCGTTATGGAATCTCGCCGCATTCTATCTTTATGTGATGCAGCCGCCGGATTGGCTTTCCGCCGTGTTGGTGGCAGCGCTTGCAATTTTGACCTTTGTGCCGATCCGCTTCATTCATCCGTTGCGCGTCAGGCGCCTGCGCGCTTTCAATATCGCGCTGCTGGCCGCATGGGCCTTGCTGGCGTTGTTTACGGTAAGCGCCGATCTGGAGCCGAATCTTTGGGTCAAGATTGGGCTCGGCGCGCTGGCGGTCTATTTCATTGGTTTCGGCCTGCTGCCGATGCGAGAAAAATAATGCTCGACCTTTTGCTCGACCCCCACGCCTGGGCTGCGCTGCTGACGCTGACCGCGCTCGAAGTCGTGCTTGGCATCGACAATCTCGTGTTCATCTCGATCCTGACCACGCGGCTCGACGCAAAGCGGGCCAAACGTGCGCGTGCCATCGGCCTGTCGCTCGCCTTTGTGTTCCGGGTGCTATTGCTCGCCTCACTGAGCTGGATTATCGGCTTGACCCAGCCGGTGCTCGAATTGCGCGGCCTTTCGTTCTCATGGCGCGACATCATTTTGACGGCCGGCGGCCTGTTCCTGATCGCCAAGGCGACGCGCGAAATCCACGGCGAGGTGGAAGCACATAAGGAAAAGCCGCCAGCAGCCGGTGGAGAAGCCAGAGCGCTGACAGCCGTGATCGTCCAGCTTGCGGTCATCGACATGGTGTTCTCCATCGACTCGATCGTCACGGCCATCGGCCTTGTCGATCAGCTCGAAGTGATGATCGCTGCGGTCTGCATAGCAATGGTTGTCATGTACGTCGCCGCCGGCCCGGTTGGCGGCTTCATCAACGCGCATCCGACCACCAAGATGCTGGCGCTGGCGTTCCTGCTGCTGATCGGAGCCGCCTTGCTGGCGGACGGCTTCCACTTCCACATACCGCGCGGCTATATCTACTCGGCCATGGCCTTCGCGGCGGCAGTGGAAACCTTTAACGTGCTTGCGCGCCGCAATCGCCGGAAACGCTCCGGCCGTTCCTAACCGTCAATCGTCGGAGATCAGCATGCCCCGTCCAGTCCTTCTTGTCGCCGGTGGCAGTCGTGGCATCGGTGCCGCGACCGCGCGTCTCGCCGCCGGGCGCGGGTACGACGTCGCGGTGAATTACAAAAGCAACGCCGACGCTGCGGCAAAGGTCGTCGCCGCGGTCAAATCCTCGGGTGGCAACGCGCTTGCGGTTCAAGGCGACATGGGGGACGAAAAAGAAATCGAGCGTGTGTTCACAGAAGCCGAGAAACTCGGGACACTCACGCATCTCGTTCACAGTGCCGGCATCACCGGCAAAAGCGCACGGCTCGACGGCGTCGATTCCGCTACCGTGCGCGACGTGCTCGACGTCAACACGTTCGGCGCGCTGCTTTTCCTGCGCGCGGGCGTGCGCCGCATGTCCACCAGAAACGGCGGCAAGGGCGGATCGATCGTCATGATTTCGTCGATGGCGGCCGAAATCGGCGGCGCCACCGAATATACCTGGTACGCGGCGGCGAAAGGCGCAGTGAACACCATGACGCTCGGTGTTGCGCGTGAGGTAGCCAAGGAAGGAATCCGCGTTAACGCCGTGTCGCCCGGCGCAATCGATACCGAAATACACGAGCCGGGCCGCATTGCACGCATCCTGCCCAATCTGCCGATGGGCCGCGTCGGCACAGCGGAAGAAGTTGCGGAAGCCGTCCTGTTCCTTCTGTCGGATGCCGCGTCCTACGTTTCCGGCGCCGTGCTCAACGTTTCGGGCGGCCGCTAGTCCTTGTGTTCGCGCCGCGCCTGCCTATGATCGCGGCCATCCATTCACGTAATGTCGTTCACGCTCGCTAAAGGGGTTAATCATGGTTGCTGCAGTACGCGTTCATAAACACGGCGGTCCCGAAGTGCTCACGCTCGACGATATCGAGGTGCCGGCGCCGGGGCAGGGGCAGGTCAAGCTCAAGCAGTACGCGTCCGGCGTGAATTTCATCGACTGCTATTTCCGCATGGGAATGTATCCGTCGCCAGTCGGCCTGCCGTTTGTCGCCGGCAATGAAGGCGCGGGTGAGGTTACCGCCGTTGGGCCGGGTGTAACCGACGTCAAAGTTGGCGACCGCGTCGCCTATGTCGCGCCGCTTGGCGGCTACGCAGCCGAGCGCTTGCTGCCGGCCGACCGCGCGGTGAAGCTGCCAGACAACATTTCCTACGAACAAGCCGCCGGCATGATGCTCAAGGGCATGACGGTGCAATATCTCATCAACCGCACCTTCAAGGTTGGCAAGGGCACCATCTGCCTCATTCACGCTGCCGCGGGCGGCGTGGGCCTGATTGCGTGCCAGTGGGCAAACCACCTCGGCGCGACCGTCATCGGTACCGTCGGTTCCAAGGAAAAAGCCGAGCTCGCCAAGAAGAATGGCGCGCATCACACCATTCTCTATCGCGATGAGGATTTCGTCGCGAAGGTGAAGGAGATCACCAGCGGCAAGCTCTGCGACGTCGTCTATGACGGCATCGGCAAAACCACGTTCCCGGCTTCGCTCGATTGCCTGCGGCCGCTTGGCTACTTCGTGAGCTTCGGCAGCGCCTCCGGCCAGATCGAAGCGTTCAACATCAACATCCTGCAGCAGAAAGGCTCGCTGTTTGCGACGCGGCCGACGCTCAATCACTATGCCGCCAAGCGCGAGGATTTGCTGATGACGTCGAGCGATCTGTTCAAGGTCGTCGGTTCCGGCGCTGTGAAGATCCCCGTGAACCAGAAATATCCGCTCAAGGACGCCGCCAAGGCACATCGGGATCTGGAAAGCCGCGGCACCACCGGCTCGTCGATCCTCGTCCCTTAAACGACGTGGACGGCGCGGCAGCGCCGGGAATGGATTCATGGGCATGGGATCCATGACCGCGATTGACGCCGAAGCATTGGGCGCGCGTGCCGAGACGATGATCTCGGCGCTCGCGCCCATTTCGTCCGAGCCGGGACGACTCGTACGCCTTTTTCTTTCGTCCGAGCATCGCCGTGCGGCCGATGTGACCGCGCAGTGGATGCGCGATGCCGGTATGCAGGTGAGCGAGGACGCGCTTGGCACGCTGCGTGGCCGCATCGGTGAAGGACGGCGTCTGTTGATCGGCTCGCACCTGGATAGCGTGATCGATGCCGGCAATTACGATGGACCGCTCGGTGTCATCGCCGGAATCATTGCGGTCGAGCACTTCAAGGGCCGTCCGCCGGTGCCGATCGACGTGGTCGCGTTCGGCGACGAGGAAGGCTCGCGCTTTCCATCCACGCTTTCGACGTCGGCGGCGTCCGCGGGTGTATTCGAGGACGAGACGCTCGCTCTTACGGATCGCAACGGCGTGACCTATGCGGACGCGTTGAGGAAATACGGCAAGAATCCCGCCGACCTTCCGAAAGCGGCCTATGCGCGCGAAGAGGCGGCCGCTTACGTTGAATTGCATATCGAGCAGGGCCCGCGGTTGGAGGCCGCGAACGAGCCACTCGGCGTCGTAACCGGTATCGTTGGCCAGAGCCGCTGGCGCGTGATCGTCATCGGTACGGCGGGCCATGCCGGCACCGTGCCAATGGCGCTCCGGCGCGACGCGCTTGCGGGCAGCGCCGAGATGATGCTCGCCGCCGAACGCATCGGGCGTGCACATGACGGCATGGTCGCGACCGTCGGCATCGTCGATGCGAAGCCCGGCGCCGGCAATATCATTCCGGGCCGCGTGATGTTCACGGTCGATCTGCGTTGCATGGACGACGCCACCCGCAGGGCTGCTGTGGCTAAATTCGAGGATGAGGCGCGCGCCATTGCCGCCGCGCGCAAGCTCGATGTCGTGTTCGAGCATTTCCATGACGTGTCCGCCATGGTCTGCGATGCCGGTTTGCAGGACACGCTGACGGCGGCCATCGGCGATCTCGGCCACAAGGCCATTCACATGCCGTCAGGTGCCGGTCACGACGCGCAGATGATGGCAAAGCTCTGCCCGGCGGCGATGATGTTCGTGCGCTGCCGCGACGGCATCAGTCACAATCCGGCGGAATACACGAGCCCGCGGGACATGGGCACTGCAATTGCGGCAATGATCCGTTTCATTGAGCGCTTTAAGATCTAGTCAAGCAACGCCGCGACGCGCGTGAAAGCCGGATGTTCGACAATGCCGGCCGGAAGGCGCGGCAGGCCGACGACCTCTATGCCGTTGGAGAATCGCTGTATGCCGGCGACCGTCTCCTCAAGCGTGACGGGATTGCGTTCGCTCTCGCTGACGATGATGGCGGCGATGTCGAGCTTGCGTTGCGCCAGCACGTGCAGCGCGGTCAGCGTGTGGCTGATGGTCCCGAGGTAACCGCCGACGACGAAAAGCAGCGGGATGCGCAATACCGTCATCCAGTCGAGCACGGTGCGGCGCGCGTCGATCGGAACCATGATGCCGCCGACGCCTTCGATAAACAACGCACCGGCTGCTGTCTCGACAGCGCGCCGGCTGAAGGCGGTCAATTCGTCGAAATCGATCTTGCGGCCTTCGCGCTCCGCAGCCTGGTCGGGCGACAGCGGTGCGCGGAAACGCCAGGGCGCGATGCGCGCAATCTCGTCGGCGTTTACCGGCCGGCCGAGAGCCGCCAGCAGCACGGCCGGATCGCTGGTCTCGACCACGGACGAATCGTAGCCGCTGACCACAGGCTTAAGTGCATCGACCGCACGGCTGTTGCGGCGCAGATGCCGGATCAATCCCGCGGTGACGAAAGTCTTGCCGATATCAGTGCCGGTGGAGGTGACGAAGACGGCGGTCATCGTTCAATGCGCCAGCACGCGTTCGCGCACGAGGCACGCGAGTCGCTCGATCTCGGCGTCCGGATGGTGTGCGGTAAACGTCAGGCGCAAACGTGCGGTGCCCTCGGGCACGGTTGGCGGCCGGATCGGCGCCGCGAGGAAGCCTTCGTCCGCCAGAAGCCGGGCCACGCTCATTGCGGCTTCCTCATCGCCGATGACGATGGGTACGATCGGGCTTTGCGCGTCGGGCAAATTTGTAAGCCGCGTAAAGTTCTTCGCTTTTTGTACCGGCAGCGCGGCGTAGTCCGGCTCGCGTTCGATCACGTCAAGCGCGGCAATCGCGCCGGCGACGATCGCCGGCGGCAAGCCGGTGGAATAAATGAGCGTGCGCGCCCGGTTGCGCATCAGATCGATCACGTGCGCCGAGGCGCAGAGATAACCGCCATAGGCGCCAACGGCTTTCGACAACGTACCCATCTGTAACGGCAGCGCGACATGCTCGCCGCCTGCAAAACTCGATCCGCGTCCGCCGCCGACGACGCCAAGACCATGCGCGTCGTCCGACATCAGCCATGCGTCATGCGCTTGCGCCAGTGCGTTGAGTTCGGCGAGGGGGGCCAGATCGCCGTCCATGGAGAACACACCATCGGTGACGATCAGCGCGTGATCGTGCTGCGCGCGATGGGTGGCCAGCAAATCCGCCAGATGCGCGACATCGTTGTGGCGGAACGTCAATACCTTGCCGCGCGACAATTGCGAGCCGGCAAAGATACAGGCGTGCGCCAGTTCATCGACGAGCACGAGGCCATCGCGGCCGATCAGGACCGGAATGATGCCGGAATTTGCGAGATAGCCTGAACCGAACACGACAGCCGCTTCGGTGTCCTTGATGCGTGCGAGGCGTGTTTCCAGCTCGGCGTAAAGCGGATGATTGCCCGTCACAAGACGCGAAGCGCCTGACCCCGCCCCATAAAGTTGCAGCGCCGCCGCGGCCGCTGCTTTGACTTCGGGATGGTGCGTCAAGTTAAGATAATCGTTACAGGAAAAAGACAGCAGCCTTCGCCCGCCGCGCTCGACCCAGATGCCGTCTTCGCGCATGGTTTCGGTCAACGTCCGGCGCAGATGCCGGCGCTGCAGGTTGTCGAGCTTTTCCGACGCATAGTCGTCGAGCGATTGCATGACGTGACCTTGAGCCTCGCAGCGGGCAAAATGCCCCCCGCGAGCGGGGAAGGGAAGCGCCAAATGTCCGTCGACGCCAACAAAAAGACCGATGTGCCTGGCTGGCTTGCGGCAGGCCTGCCGCATGTCTGGCTGCCCTATACGCAGATGAAGACGGCATCGCCGTCTCTGCCGGTCGCACGCACGAATGGCACGCGCATCATCCTCGCGGACGGCCGTGAGCTGATCGACGGTATCGCGAGCTGGTGGACGGCCTGCCACGGCTACAACAATTCACACATAGCGGCGGCAATTGAGCGGCAGCTCACCCAAATGCCGCATGTGATGTTCGGTGGGTTGGTGCACGAGCAGGCGCTGACGCTGGCGAATCGGCTGGCGGTGATGCTGCCGGGTGATTTGAGCCGGGTGTTCTTCTCCGATTCAGGCTCGGTCGCCGTTGAGATCGCGATGAAGATGGCGGTGCAATACTGGATCAACCGCGACATGCCGGGGCGCGTCAAATTTGTAGCCTTCAAGGGCGGCTACCACGGCGACACGACGGGTGCGATGGCCGTATCCGACACCGATGAAGGCATGCACGCATTATTTGCAGGCGTGTTGCCGCAACATTTCATTGTCGACCTGCCGGAGAACGATCAGAGCGCGCTGGCGGTCGAAAAACTCGTCGAGTGCCACGCCGACGAGCTTGCCGGCATTATCGTCGAGCCGCTGGTGCAGGGCGCCGGCGGCATGAAATTCCACGATGCGGCCGCGCTCAAGCGATTGCGCGCGCTGGCGGACAAATGCGATCTGCTGCTGATCTTCGACGAGATATTCACCGGCTTTGGCCGCACCGGCACGATGTTCGCCTGCGACGCAGCGGGTGTAACGCCTGACATCATCACGCTCTCCAAGGCGCTCACCGGCGGCACGCTGCCATTGGCCGCGACCGTTGCGACCCAAAAGGTGTTCGATGCGTTCTGGGCTGACGATCCGCAAAAGGCGTTGATGCACGGACCGACTTACATGGCCAATCCGCTCGCCTGCGCTGCCGCCAATGCTTCACTCGATCTGTTCGAGCATGAGCCGCGCTTGCAGCAGGTTCAGGAGATTTCCGCCGCGCTCACAAAGGGTCTCGAACCGTGCCGCGCCTTGTCGGGCGTGAAGGACGTTCGCGTGAGAGGTGCCATTGGCGTGGTCGAGATGGATCGCATCGATAACCTCGACGCGTTGCGCGCGCGCTTCGTGGAGGAGGGCGTCTTTATCCGCCCGTTCGGCAATATCGTGTATCTGACACCGGCGTTCACGATTACGCCGGATGAATTGAACAGGCTTACAAGCGCAATCGTGACGGTAATCAAAGGTCGTTAAAAGCCGACGGCCGTGCCGTGCAGGTCGTATTCATCGGCCCGCTCGATCTTCACGGTCGCGATTTCACCGACGCGCAGCGGGCGCCGGCTGGCGACGTAAACCGCGCCGTCGATCTCGGGTGCATCGGCCATCGAGCGGCCCTTGGCGACCGTCCCGCCGACTTCGTCGATGATCACCTGTTGCCGCGTCCCGACTTTGCGTTTCAGGCGGCGCGTTGAAATCTTTTGCTGCGCCTGCATGAAGCGATGCCAGCGCTCTTCTTTCATCTCATCCGGCACGTGCGGCGCGGAGTCGTTGGCCGGCGCGCCTTTCACCGGCTCGTAGCGGAAGCAGCCGACACGATCGAGCGCGGCTTCATCGAGCCATTGCAGCAGGATTTCGAAGTCTTCATCGGTCTCGCCCGGAAACCCGACGATGAAGGTCGAGCGCAGCGTGATATCCGGGCAGATGTCGCGCCATTTCGCGATGCGCTCCAGCGTCTTTTCCTGCGCCGCCGGTCGCTTCATGCGCTTGAGTACATCGGGCGCGGCGTGTTGGAACGGGATGTCGAGATAAGGCAGCACTTTGCGCTCAGCCATCAGCGGAATGACATCATCCACGTGCGGATAGGGATAGACGTAATGCAGCCGCACCCAGACGCCGAGTTCGCCCAGCGCCTGAGCAAGATCGAGAAATTTTGCGCGCACGTCACGGTCGCGCCATTTGCTGGCGGCGTATTTGATATCGAGGCCGTAAGCGGAAGTGTCTTGCGAAATGACGAGCAACTCTTTCACGCCGGCGGCGGCCAGTTTCTCCGCCTCGCGCAGCACGTCGGCGGCAGGACGCGACACCAGATCGCCGCGCAACCTCGGAATGATGCAGAACGAGCATCGGTTGTTGCAGCCCTCGGAAATCTTCAAATACGCGTAATGCCGCGGCGTCAGCTTGATGCCCTCCGGCGGCACCAGGTCGAGGAACGGATCGTGCTTCGGCGGCAGCGCGCGATGTACGGCATCCACCACGGACTCGTATTGCTGCGGGCCGGTGATGGCGAGCACACCCGGATGAACGGATGAAATGCTGTCCGGCTCCGCGCCCATGCAGCCGGTGACGATCACCTTGCCGTTGTCTTTCAGTGCTTGTCCGATCGCGGACAGGGATTCGGACTTGGCGCTGTCGAGGAAGCCGCAGGTGTTGACGATGACGAGATCGGAACCCTCGTGCTGGCGCGAAAGCTCATAGCCCTCCGCGCGCAGGCGGGTGATGATGCGCTCGCTGTCGACCAGCGCTTTCGGGCAGCCAAGTGAGACGAAACTCACTTTCGGCGCGGCGGTATCGGTTTTCGCGGGATCTGTCGGCATGCCGGGCAGGGGCTAGCCGCGATTGGCGGCAAGATCAAGGTCAACGGCCCGCGCCACGTCCCGGTGGGCAGGATTGCCTACCTGTTCCGGAAGGCTTCGGCTTCCTCGTAGAACTTCTTCTCCCACGCCTTCTGCTTCTCGGTCCCTTCGCGGATGAAAGGCGTGAACATCGCGAGATGCAGCAGCAGCCAGTTCATGAAATTACCCGGGAAACGCATCGGCTTGACGAAATCGACGAACAGCACCACGCGGGTATGCGGCGTGCGGTTCCAGGCTTCGTGCTCATAGGCGTCGTCGAAAATCACCGCTTCGCCTTCGCGCCAGCGGTAAGTCTCGGTGTCGACGCGGATACCGAGCTGTTCGCGCGGCTCCGGCACGATCAGGCCGACATGCAGCCGCAGCACGCCGTTGTAGGGCCCGCGGTGCGGCGGCAGATGCTTGCCCGGCTCGAGGATTGAGAACATGACCGTCATCAGGCCGGGGATCTTTTGGCAGATGCGCCACGTCTCCGGGCAAAGACCGATATTCGCATCCGACTTGAAGCCGTAGCCGGACAGCAGGAAGGTCTTCCAGCCGCGGTCGCTGCTGATTGTCTCCACATCGGAGGCGATCTCGTGGAAGCCGGGCAGGTCGTCCTTGCGGGTCAGGACGTGTTCAAGCTCGCTGCGGATGGCGCGCCATTCGCGCTCGATTTCGGCTGCCCAAGGGAATACGGCATTGTTGTAGATCGGCGGATTACCGACCTTGCTGCATTTCAGGTTGAGACGCTCCGCCCAGCCAACGACGCGCATGAAGAAGCGCGTGACAAAGCTAGCCCCCATCGGCTTGACGCCTTCGGTACCGAAGCTTTGCGTTGGATTCTGAGTTGGACCGGATTGTGGATCGGTGACGATACTCAACGGCTGCTCCCCGCGCGGCGCGCGCTTCCGAAAGCCCCCCGCTGGAGGCCCGATTTGACGCTGTCACAATAGCAAAGAGGAGCGAGGCAACGGAAGTTCCTCGCGCGACAGATATCCCCCGCCGCGATTGGCGTGGCTGGCGCCGGTTGCTAGGATCGCCGGCGCCTTGCGGCGCTGCTCCTTTGCGGTTTGGTTCAATGAAGACATCCGGCACATTGTCGATCGTGGTGGGCAGCCTCCTGTTGCTGGCGGGAGTAGCATCGGCCGCGGCAGCCGATTATTCGCTCCGCCGGGCTCCGGCCGCCCATGTCACCGAATTGCCGTTCCCGCGCAGTTGGCGCGCGCAATCGGTCTGGGCGTCGGATGCGTGCTGGGCGGATTGTGGCTCGCATTGCACTTGGGGCATTGCCGTCTGTCTCGAACACGACAATCAGGGACACTGCCTCAAGCTCGGCAACACGTGCGACCGCTACTGTCAGCGCGAGTGCCGCACCTATGGCGGGCCGCTGGTGCCGGACCTTCTTGATTTTTGAGGCTGGCGGTGGCCGGCGCCTCTAATCACCTTTGCCATGGCGGCGGCTCCCGCCATCCAACGACAACGGCTTCGATGGCTTTTGTGCTGGCGCAATTATGCCAGGCGCCATCGCTCCATTCACAAAGATATGGCAGCAAATACGTGCCGTTGTGATCTTCGCAGAGAACCTGACAGCGCTGGTTGAGGGGTGGCTCCCCCACGTTGAATTCACTTATGCGGTGCTGTCGGGTTGCCATTTTTTCCGGTTGCTGCCGTCGCGGCCGGCCACGACGGGATAGACGACGCTGGGCTAACAAGCAACGTCAATGATGCGGACTGTATCCCTGCGGATTATTGAACTGTTTGAACGAGTGCTTCCCGAATCAGGATAGCCTTCCCGCTTAACCGGAGGCGATCATGAGCAACCAAAAACCGATTAGCGAGCAAGTGACTGATGCGCTCGGCAAGGCAACGGAGGTTGTGAAGAGCGTTGTCGATGCGGCGATGCCAGCGCCGGCTACAACAGGAATGAGCGCACCAGCGGCACCCAAGCGCGCGGGAGCCAAGAAGCCTGCGAAGAAAAAGGTCGTGGCCAGGAAATCGAAGAAGGTCACAAAAAAGGGCTCTAAAAAGCCGGTCAAAAAAACTGCAAAGCGCCCCGCAAAAAAATCCGCCAAGAAGAGCAGGAAGAAGCGGCTTTAGCCGGCCTCCGAGCAAAGGGCGTTCGTCAGCGTCCGCGCACAGCGTCTACCACCGGCCCTAACAGGGGAATGCCTGCGATCATTTCGCTCATTCCGCTGCGCGGCGCGGGGGGCGTTTCCGACAACGCTCCAACCGGGGCGGGCGGCACTGGGTGATCGGCGGCGGGTGGCTGTGCCGTGGCCGGCTGCGCCGGCGGGCCGGCAATGACCTGGGCGTCGGGCAATTTCGGCGCCATGACGGGTGCGGTGGTATCGATCGGCAGCGGCGTTAACGGCGCTGGAGGCGCAGCGGTGGTTACGACCGGCGCTTTGGGCTCAGCCTCATGTTTGACGAGTGCTTCGCGAACGGCTGAAACCCACGCGGTGTCGGATTCCGGTGCTGCCTCGGCGCGGACAGTCGCGTTGCGCGGCGCGTCGGCATTGGTGGCGGCCTGTTTGGCCACTGGGGGATGCGATTCGACCTTGCGTACCGACTTCGCCTCAGCTTCCTTCGGTTTCGTCTCGACAATCTTTGGCTCAACGTTCTTGGACTCAACGTTCTTGGGCTTTGCTTCGGCGTGGCGCACGACCGTGGTTGGCGTGCGGTCGGAAGCAAGCAGGCGCTTGAAGGCAGCCTTGGCGTCCGGGTCGAACGCACCGCAGGATCGCTCGAATGTCTCGACGTCACGGCGCACCAGCATGTGCCGTGTGGCGGCATCGACGTTTTTGTCGAGCATCGCAATGATGCCGGCGCGCAGGTTCTGGCAATTGGTTTCGGGCGCGAAATTGGCGCGATAGATGGAATAGCCGCTGGCGAGGCCAAGCGGGACCGCAAGCAGTGTGCTGAGCAATTGCACCCCGCTGACGAGGCGCGTCAGCCGCGGGGTCCCCGCCGGCCGCGTGCCCGCGGAAACATGATCAGGCGCTGGACTCGTATACGCGTCCGGATGAAACGTCGGATCGCGCGTGGCTCTTAATGTCACTAATAATAACCCCGAGGAAGAATCCCCCAAGTTCCAAGTCACAAAATCATCGCGGAAAATCTGAGTCCGAATTTAGGCACAAAAGAGGTATTCGCG
>JBARCH010000189.1:0-2842 GCA_049793875.1 Pseudolabrys sp.
CGCGCGGCCGCCGCCGCCGCGACTTTCGGCTTGGCGTGATAGGCCACGCCGAGGCCCGCTTCCGCGATCATGTCGATGTCGTTGGCGCCGTCGCCGGTGACCAGCGTGTCTTCTTTCGCGAGTTGCAGGCGCGTGCGCAGGTCGTTGAGCGCCGCGCGCTTGCCGTCACGCCCGAAGATCGGTTCGGCTACTGCGCCGGCGAATTTTCCGTTGTCGGTGACAAGCATGTTCGCGCGGTTTTCGTCGAAGCCGATCATCGCGGCGACGCGGTCGGTGAACAGCGTGAAGCCGCCGGACACCAGCGCGGTGTAAGCGCCATTCGCGCGCATGGTGGCGACCAGCGTGCGTGCGCCCGCCATCAGCGTAATTCGTTTTGCCAGGACGTCGTCGACCACCGATACCGGCAGGCCCTTGAGCAGCGCAACGCGTTCGCGCAGCGCCGGCTCGAAGGCGATTTCGCCGCGCATGGCGCGCTCGGTGATGGCGGCGACGTGCGCCTTCAGGCCGGCGTGATCCGCCAGTTCGTCGATGCACTCCTGGCCGATCATGGTCGAATCCATGTCGGCGAGAAAAAGCTTCTTGCGCCGGTTGGTGGCGGGTTGCACGACCGCGTCGAGCGCATCGGTCAAATGCCGCAAACCATCCGCCAGCGCGCGTTGGTCCGCGCCCGCATCCGGGGTAAAGGGAATGTCGGCGGCCGTGCCGGCGGCAAGCCAGATCGCGGCGCCGGCTTTCGGCAACGTGCCACGGGCGCGCTCGACCGTTGTGGCATCGAGCGCATCCGGTTTTGCGATCAGGGTGGCGACATGAGTCATGGCGGGAATCTTGCGATGCACGGCGGCAATCGAGCGGTGCTTATCGCAGGGCCGACCGCGAGCGGCAAGTCGGCGCTGGCAATGCAGCTTGCCGAGACGCTCGGCGGCACCGTGATCAACGCCGATTCCATGCAAGTCTATCGCGATCTGCATGCCATCACCGCGCGGCCATCGCCGCAGGACGAAGCCCGCGTGCCGCACCGGCTCTACGGTCACGTCGATGCCGCGGAAAACTATTCGACCGGCCGCTGGTGCCGCGACGTCGGCGAGGTGTTGGCCGCGATCGCCGCCGAAGGTCGCGTGCCGATCGTGGTCGGCGGAACAGGGCTTTATTTCAAGGCGCTGACGGCCGGATTAGCCGCCGTACCGCCGATCCCCGCCGATATTCGCGCCGATGTACGCGGGCGGCTGGAGAGCGACGGCGTCGCCGTGCTCTACAACGAACTGCTGCAACGCGACCCGCCGACGGCGTACCGGCTGATGCCGAACGACCGTTCCCGCATCTCGCGCGCTCTCGAGGTTGTCATTGCGACCGGGCGTTCGCTCACCGATTGGCATCGCGAAGGCATGCCGCCGATTGTCGATCCGCGCGCAACGGCAAGAATCTTCATCACCTGCGAGCGCACGGAACTGGTGCGGCGGATTTCGGCGCGGTTCGACGCCATGCTCGAGGCCGGCGCGATCGACGAGGTGAGGGCGCTCGCCGCGCGCGCGCTCGATCCCAACCTGCCGGCGATGAAAGCGCACGGCGTGCCGTGGCTGATCCGGCATCTCAAAGGCGAGATTTCGCGCGAGGCCGCGGCCGAAGGCGCGAAGATGGACACACGCCGCTATGCCAAGCGTCAGGTCACGTGGTTTCGCAATCAGATGCCGGATTGGCCGTGGGAAGCCTCTGAAAACGCGATAAAAGCGCTCGAAAGCCAGCTTTCCGGCCTTAAATGACGACGATTTCCGGCTTGACCGGGGACCGATGCGGTCCTATAACACGCGCAATGAAAGTGCGGGCAGGAACTACAATGAGCAATAAAATTATCGTACTTAGCAGCCGGACGCGCCCCAGGCGGCCCTGACAGGGCTCCCTCAGGCGAGCGTCCGGACATGGCCCTTACGGGCCTTTTTTATTGCCGGCACCCGGCCCCGAAAAGTGAATGAGAGCGAGACGAGAAGGATGACGACCATGACACGCGAAATGACCGGCGCCGAAATGGTGATCGCGGCGCTCGCCGATCAGGGCGTGAAGCACCTGTTCGGTTACCCGGGTGGCGCGGTGCTGCCGATCTACGACGCTCTCTTCGCGCAAAAGGACGTGCAGCATATTCTGGTGCGGCACGAACAGGGCGCGGTGCATGCGGCGGAAGGTTACGCGCGCTCGACCGGCAAGGTGGGCTGCGTACTGGTGACCTCGGGCCCCGGCGCGACCAATGCGGTGACGGGCCTCACCGACGCGCTGATGGATTCGATCCCGCTTGTTTGCATCACCGGCCAGGTGCCCACGCACCTCATCGGCAATGACGCATTCCAGGAAGCCGACACCGTCGGCATCACGCGGCCCTGCACCAAGCACAATTATCTCGTGAAGCGCATCGAGGACCTGCCGCGCGTGCTGCACGAGGCATTCCATATTGCGTCGAGCGGGCGGCCGGGACCTGTCGTGATCGACATTCCGAAGGACATCCAGTTCGCCAAGGGCACCTATTCGAAGCCGAAAGATTTTCCGCACACCGGCTACCGGCCCAGGCTCAAGGGCGACATGGCGCAGATCAAGGCGGCCATCGACTTGATGGCGCACGCCAAGCGCCCGCTTTTCTATACCGGCGGCGGCGTTATCAATTCCGGCAAGCACGCCAGCGATCTGCTGCGCGAGCTCGTCAAGCTCACCGGCTTTCCGATCACCTCGACGCTGATGGGATTGGGAGCCTTCCCGTCCGCCGATCCGCAATGGATGGGCATGCTCGGCATGCACGGCACGCTGGAAGCGAACATGGCGATGCACGATTGCGACGTGATGGTCTGCATCGGCGCGCGCT
>JBARCH010000190.1:0-22321 GCA_049793875.1 Pseudolabrys sp.
CCGGCGACCACCGCCCAGGCCGGCACATCCCGTGTCACGACCGAGCCGGCCCCAATAACCGCGCCTTCACCGATCGTCGTGCCGGACAAGATGGTCGCATTCGATCCGATCGAGGCCTGGCGGCAGACACGGCTCGTTTCCACTTTCCAGTCGGCAGCATCCTGCAATTTTCCGCCGATCGTTGCCCTTGGGTATTTGTCGTTGGTGAAGACGACGCCATGCCCGACGAACACCTCATCTTCGATCGTCACGCCCTCGCAAATGAAGCTGTGGGACGAAATCTTGCAGCGCGATCCGATTTTGGCTCTCACCTGGATTTCGACGAACGCACCGATCCGCGTTTCGTCGCCCACCGTGCAGCCGTAAAGGTTCACCAGATCGGGGTGATGAATATGCACTGCGCGGCCGAGGTGAACGTCTTTTCCAACAGGCATTCAGGTCTCCGTTTCAGGCCGACTGCACGGCGGGCTCGGGAAAAGAAAGAGAAAGAATTTCGGCAGCGCGAACGGAAGGCTGCTTGAGGCGGACTGCAGGCGGGGCAGCAACGGATGTCCCGTGACGGCCAATCCAAACCACCACCCGGACACTGAAGCGACCCCAGCGAGGAGGAGCCCTGCGACTGGCGCCATGATGTGAAATTCAACCAGGGTGGCGCCGATCAGACTTCCGACAGAGCTGCCGAGCGTGACGATGCTGCTCTTCGCTATCGAATGGAAGAATTCCGCTGGCCTCATGGCCACGTGCCTGCCGACGAAATAGACCGCAACAGCAGCTTGAAATGGCAAGGTCACCAGCGCGGACGCGGCGACCGCGTACACCCCGAAGAACGATGCGCCAAAGATTATCGCCAGCGAAGGCGGCAGTGTGATCAAGGACGACACCAGGGCGTCCCGTACGCTGCCGACCGCGACGAGCATCGGATACGTCAGGGAAGTCGCAAACAGCGCCAGGTATCCGATGCAAAGGACGCGGATCAACGGTACGACCTCTATCCACGTCGGACCAAGCCATATCAGGATGATCGAGTGCGACATGACCGCAACGAAAATCAGGAATGGCCACTGGACCGCGGTGAGAAGCCCGATGGCATCGAGATAAATTCGCTTCAAATCGCCGCCGTTCTTTGTGTGCGCGAAGATCGCCGGCATGATGACGGGAGCCAGCACCTGCATGACCAGCTTGTCGAACAGCTGGGTCACGTTGATCGCGCGGCTGTACAAACCGACGGCTGTAAAATCGAGAATCCGTGCCAGAAACAATTGTGGCGCCAGATTGTAGAACACGTTGATGACACTGACCCCGCTCGAATAGAGGCCAAAGCCGATGACGTCCGAACAACCCGACAACGACGGACGGAATATCCGGATGTCCTTCCACGCCACAACAAGAAGAATTGCCGTGACGGCATTTCCCGCAATGCTTCCCCATATGGGCGCCATATAGCTGTAATTCAGCGCGGCGAGTCCGATAGAAACCGCGGCCCCCGCGGCACTCCCACCGAGTCCGCAGATGGCAAGGGTGCCAAAGTCCATGTCGCGGCGAAACAAAGCCGAGAGCGTTATCGAGAACGGCGTCAACGCAAAGTTCAGCGTTGCGATCGCGATGCCGAGATTCAACCCTGGCTGGGAAAATACCCCGGCGAGAAAATCCCGCAGGAAGAAAAGCACGGCACCGACAAAAATTGACAGGCAGAACGTGATCGTGAACGCCGTTTCAATATTGCGCGTCGACAGTTCCCGCTTTTGGATCAGGTAATTCGCACCGCCGATTTCCTGAAACGATGCCGCCAGAACCGCCATGAGCGCATTGACCACCGCATAGAGTCCGAATTCTTCCGGTGTCAGCAGGCGCGACAATACAGCAGCCGCAATCACGAATAAAAATATGCTTCCATAACGCTCGACGGCCGAGAACAAGATCGCATGGTGAATGCGCCTCATGACAGTCCCTGCCGGCGGCGTGTTAAACTTGAAGATCGCTCAATCATCGTGATGATCATATGATCGAAACGCCGATCTAGGCCGCTCCGGTCTGACTTCCATTCCTCCGTGCGATGATCCGCGCCGGCACACCGGCGACCGTTGCAAAGTCGGGAACATCCTTGGTGACGACAGCGCCCGCGCCGACGAGCGCACCTCGGCCAACGGTGACGCCAGGCAGGATCACTGCGTTCATTCCGATATCGGCCCATGCCCGGATACGAACGGGGGCGACTTCCAGATCGGTCTGAATGAGCGGAATGTCGACGGGGCAGCCCGTGTGTTCGGAACCGAGCACCTTCGCGCCGGGTCCCCACCCCACGTAATCCTCGATCACAAGGTCCCGGGCGTCGAGATAGCTCTGCGGACCAATCCAGACGCCCTTGCCGATCTGGCAACGGCCGTCATGTCGACCCTGTATGATCGCCTGCTCGCCTAAAAATACTCCGTCGCCCATCTCGAACGTTTCCGGATAGATAACCGACACGTTGTTTCGAACGATCAGGCCCGAACCCAGCGATCTGCAAAGCGCTCGCAGGCAGATTCTCCGCATCATCACGTCGATTGGGCCGGACGCTGCAACGTGTTGTGCAAACGCCGTCAATAATTGCTCGCGGCCAAGACGCTTCCTGAGATGCGCTGCCATATCCAGCTCGAACTGCGGGTCCGGCACGATCTCACGCAGTCCGTGTACTGCCTTGATGATCCGCCGGCCATTGTCTGACGAACTTTCCATCTTCCCCTTCTGCACGTGTACCGTCATGACACCAGGCTCTTCAGGTTGGACTGCAATTGAATTGGATTGCCACGCACGGCGATCGAGCGGCATGCCGCCTCCAGGACTTCCACGACGTGCAATCCGGAGAGCCCGCTTGAGATGGGAAGCGTGCCGTTCACGATGCAATCGGCGAAATGTTCGACCTCGGTCTGCAACGCTTCCGTCGCAGCAAGATGCGGTACCCACATGTCGCCTGCGCGATATCCGATCCTGAGCTGGCGTTCTTTCTCGGATGAGCCAGTTACGGTGACTCCCTTGTCGTAAACCCTGATTTTCTCAGTCGGCTCAAGATCGTCGTAGGCGATCATCTTCCGGCTTCCGCCGACGAACGTCTTTCGGACTTTTACCGGCGAAAGCCAATTGACGCTGACGTGCGCGATACAACTGCTCTGGAAAAACAGGGTAATGTGCGCCATGTTTTCCGGCGAACCGGCGATGTGGCTCACAGCGGTCGCAGATACCGCCACCGGCTCCTCGTCCAGAATGTATCGAATGATCGAGACGTCATGGACCGCAAGGTCCCAGAGCACGTTCACGTCGCTTTGGAACAGACCCAAACTCGAACGGGTGCTGTCGTAATAGTAGATGTCGCCGAGCGCCTGTTCAGCGATCAGACCGCGAATTCTCTGCACGGCGGGGGTGTAAAGGAAGGTGTGATCCACCATCAGGACCAGCCTTCGCCTTTCGGCCTCTTCGATAAGCCGGCGCACCTGTCCAGAGGTTTGCGCCAACGGCTTTTCGACGAACACATGCTTTCCGGCCCTCAACGCGGCCACGGCAAGGTCGTAATGAGTGTGGACCGGGGTCGCGACCGCGATCGCATCGATCCAGGGATTTTTGATCAGTTCGTTAAAATCGGAAGTCGTCTGGACGTTCGGGTAGAGGCGATTGCAGATGGCCAGGTTCGCGGGATTCAGGTCGCAGATGCCTGTGACACGCGACGACGTGCTGTTGACGAAATTGCGGACAATGTTTGGCCCCCAATAGCCGTATCCGACGACGCCGACATTGATAAGACCATTTTGCATACGGCACCTTTAAACAGCACAACTCACAGGCGGACGGGCATGTCCTGCCAGATTCCACGCGTATCGATCACATCCAGATGACGGCGCTCCGCGAGTGGCACCAACTTGAACTCGTCATGATCGACAAGAACGATTGCAATTTCGCAGGTGCGCACCGCATCATCGATATCCATGAGCTGGGCGCCATGCCTGGCGATTTCACTGGGGAGATGACGCAGATTGGGCTCGACGATCTTGATGCGAGAACCGTATTTTTCGGCAAGCTTCAGCGCGATCTCAAGCGCCGGACTCTCGCGCACATCTTCGATGTTCGCCTTGAAGGTGAGACCGCAACACGCGATGTCGGCGTAGGGATGATCGTCAATCAGAGTCTGGGCGCGGGCGAGCACCGCCTTTGTCTTGTCGTTGTTGACGTCCCGGCTTGTCCGCATGACCCGCGCCAGGTCTGGCGCGGAGTCGATGATGAACCATGGATCGACCGCGATGCAGTGACCGCCTACGCCGGGCCCCGGCCGCAGGATGTTCACCCGTGGGTGGCGATTTGCGAGGTCGATCACTTCCCATACATTGATATCCTGCCGGTCGCAGATGAGAGAGAGCTCATTGGCGAATGCGATGTTGGTGTCGCGAAACGCATTTTCCGTGAGCTTCACTAACTCGGCCGCCCGCGCCGTTGTCGTCACGCAGGCGCCCCGGACAAATGTCTTGTAAAAGCGCTGAGCCTGCCGCGCGCAGGCGGGCGTGACACCGCCAATGCAACGGTCGTTGTTCACCAACTCCGTCAAAATCCGGCCGGGCAAAACGCGCTCCGGACAATAGGCCACGGAAATAAATGTGCGTTCGGTCTTGCCGTTCATCCCGATCCGCAGATCCGGCCGGCGCTCGGCGATAAGCGCTGCAATCCGCTCGGTCGTTCCGACCGGCGACGTTGATTCCAGAATGATCAGGTTTTCCGGGACAATCAGGTCGACGATGCTGTCGACGGCGGCCATCACGCTGTTCAGGTCGGGCTTGTTGGCGGCATCGATGGGTGTCGGAACGGCGATGATAAATACGTCCGCCGGCTCGGGTTTGGCCGCCGCCGTCAGCGTGCCGTTGGCGACGACCTTCTGCACCAGGCCGTCGAGGTCCGGCTCCGCGAGATGGATTGCGCCGGACGCGACCGTTTTCACCACATTTTCTTTCGTATCGACCCCGAGCACTTTCATGCCGCGGCTCGCGATCAGCGCCGCAGTCGGGAGCCCGATGTAGCCAAGACCGATGACAACAATTTTCTGATAGTCAGGCATCGAGAAGCACCTGCACAATGCGTTCACTCGCCCGTCCGTCTCCGTACGGGTTGTGCGCCAATGACATCGATTGGTAATGAGCGTCGTCGTCGAGCAGCCGGAACGTTTCTTCGACGATGCGACCGCTGTTAGCGCCTACGAGGCGCGCCGTCCCGGCATCGACACCTTCCATGCGCTCGGTTGTCTCGCGCATGACCAGAACAGGCTTGCCGAAGGTCGGCGCCTCTTCCTGCACGCCGCCCGAGTCCGTGAGCACGAGGTAGGCCAGAAATAGCAGGCCGACGAAATCGGTATATTCCTGCGGCGAAATCAATTCCGCCCGGGGATGCGTGGACAAGCGTTCCGCCAGAACGTCGCGAACGTTTGGATTCGGATGGATGGGAAGAACGATGACAACATCTTCCCGATTGAGAATCGTCAGCAACGCGTCGACGATGTTGAGGATGCCGGCCCCAAAGTTTTCGCGGCGATGACAGGTGACAAGAATGACGCGGCGGTTTCCGTGCTTGGCCCGTATGCCATCCCAGCGCGATGCCAGATCGGGATCCTTGTCGACGATGGACTTCGTCAGCAGAAGAGCATCGACGACCGTGTTGCCGGTGACGTGGATGCGCTGCTCCGGCACATTTTCCAGCCGAAGCTTCTTCGCCGCCGTATCCGTCGGCGCAAAATGCAGGTCTGCGATCGTTCCAACAATCTTCCGATTCACCTCTTCCGGCCATGGCGCGTAGATGTCACCGCTCCTCAAGCCGGCTTCGACGTGCGACACGGGGATACGCCGGTAATAGGACGCAAGCGCTCCCGTCATTGCCGTCGTGGTATCTCCCTGAACGACCACCCTGCTCGGCCTTACCTGATCGAGCACGTCGCCCACATCCTCCAACAGGCGGCCGCTCAGCCGGCCAAGCGTTTGATTGGCCGTCATGACATTGAGATCGACGTCAGGAACGATGTTGGCCAGCTTCAAGACCTGGTCCAGAAGTTCACGGTGCTGCGCCGTGGCGCAAACCGTTACCGCGATGCACTCCTCGGCCTTCAGCCGATTGATCACCGGAAAGAGCTTGATCGCCTCCGGACGCGTTCCTACCAGGACAAGGAAATGCTTCTGCACGCGCTATCCCCTCGATCCGGTGAAACCGCCGGGCAATGCGGTGCGCGATTTCAGCATCGCGCTCGCGCCGTGCTGGACAATCGCCTTCGTCAAAATTCCGGCAAAGGCGGCATTGGTCGTGGCGTATCGCCACCACATGCGCCCCGGTTCCTGATAGACGCGGTAAAGCCACTCGAGCCCTAATGCTCTTATGGTCGCCGGAGCACGGCGGACCTGACCGGACAGGATATCGAACGAGCCGCCGACTCCCATGATGAAGGGGACATTCAGTTCGTCGCGATATGCGGCGAGGAATCGTTCCTTCCGGGGTGTCGGCATGCCGATGAACAGGCAGTCTGCTCCGCTATTGCGGATTTCATCGACGACGCCGCGTTCCTGCTCCGGCGTAAAATAGCCGTCTCTCGCTCCGGCGAGACGCAGTGACGGGTGCGCGTCGAGCGTTCGCTTCGCCGCCAACTGCAAAGTCGAAGCCGTAGCACCGAGCAGATAGGGCTTGAACCCTTCGCCGGCGCACACCGCAAGAAGTTCGACGAACAAATCTATGCCCGTGACTCTCTCGTGTGCCGGAAGACCGAGAAGTTTTGCGCCCCACACGATCCCCATGCCATCCATGGTGATCAGGTCGCTGCTGGCAACATCGGCCGCGAGAACGTCGTTCCGTCGCATATTGACCAATTTCGCGACGTTGAGGGCGACGTGCTGCAAGCGCTGACGGCGCAGCATCGCGTCGCGCGCCAGATTGACCGTTTCAGCCATCGTCAGAATATCGACAGGGCAACCCAGAAAATGCTGACGCATCTTGCCCTCCTGTATGGCCGCGGCCGAACCGACCCATTCGGCACCGGTCTTGAATTAAATATATCTTTAAATATGACGTATACCAATAAATATTTATTTTACAAGCGTTGTGATTTAATTATTAAATATAACCCGGTGAGATGCCGGAGGGTCTGGCGCGGCCATAGCCGAGCCAAAACCAGCGCCATACGGCGTTTTCATTTCGCAGAGCACTGTTGGCATTCAGGCAGCTACGGACAGGGCGATAAAATGAAATTAAAAGCGCCATTTATTTCAGTCATTATCCCGCACCTGAACCAGCCGGACAGCCTTGATGCCTGTCTGTCCAGCCTCGACGCGCAGAATCTCGACCGGGCGCTGTTCGAGGTGATCGTGGTCGATAATGGCTCTGCCTGCCCCCCGGCCGAGACGATCGCCCGTCATCCCGGAGTCCGCATGCTGCGGGAATTACAGTCGGGACCCGGCCCAGCCCGCAACACCGGGGCACGAAATGCCGATTCAGATATTTTCGCCTTCGTCGACGCCGATTGCCGCGCGCATCCGCAATGGCTCACGATCGCGCTGCAGACAATTCGCTCTTGTCCGGAGAGGACGGTGTTGGGCGGCGATGTCCGCATCTGGCGCGGCGGCCGCTCGGGCTTCACCGCTGTGGAAGCCTATGAGTCGGTCTTTTCATACCGGTTCAAATTATACATCGAGCAACACGGCTTCTGCGGGACCGGCAATATGGTCATGCACCGCGACGCTTTCGAAACGGTCGGCCCGTTCGCCGGAATCGAGTGCGCGGAAGACATGGAATGGGGCGAGCGCGCACGCCACGCCGGATTTCGCTTTCAATACGTTCCAAAAATGGTCGTCTTTCATCCCGCCCGCCGTTCGCTGCACGAACTATACAAGCAGTGGGATCGGCATACGCAGCATTTCCGGAACATGGCTGATGGCACGCCTGCGTGGAAAATTCGATGGACCCTTCGCGCCCTGGCGATTCTGGTTTCTCCTTGCATCGACTTCATGAAAGTCCTGACCAGCGATCGGGTTCAAGGATTATCGGCGCGCACGAAGGCAATCATGATTCTTTTCCGGGTCCGCGCTCATCGCGCATGGACCATGCTCAGTCTGCTGGGCTTGCGGCGTACGGTCGTTTGGAATCGCGCCGCAGCGACGCCGGATCCGGGCGCGCGCGACCCAATGAGCCCTGCGCCACCAAACGACCGCGTTCCGGCGCCGGCCCTCAATGCCAGGACCTCCAAAATTATGCCAGAGCATCCGTGAAAATCGGGTTGTGAGTCAGGTGGGAAAGATCCGACCGCTGCCCGAACGACCACAATATCCATCCCAGTTCATAGCTGCGGCACTCGCGCCGAACAGTCAGCGAGTCAGGATCGACGAGAGACGCCGGACGTCGCAGACAGGTATTCTGAAGCGCGCGCAGCATGCGCAACGCCTTCGTGTGCAGTTCTCTCTTCCTTACTTGCGAGCGAATGCTGAGTTGCAGACCCGGCGCCAGCATCGGCATGGCCAACTGGTTGTCGCCAAGCACCCAGTTAAAGCCTTTGATCAACGCAACCCGCGCTTCACGAACGCCATGACGTTCCGCACATTCAAGCAAGGCGGGCGCCATTCCATATTGATGGACCGAGTACACTTCATAGAAGTCGACAGCAGCCCCTCGTTTCGTATCGAAGAACCACGGCCACTCGCCCTGCGGCCCTTGCTGCGCAATCAACCGTCTTGTGCAGGCATTCGCCATTTCGATCGCAACTAGATCGCCGGCAAATTCGCCATAGTGATAACAGGCCATCGCCAGATAGGTCTGAGTGGCGAAGGAGCTGAAACGCCGCCTCAAACCGGAGGGAGCATCGAAAAATAATCCCGATCGGCTGTGGTAACGTTTCGTGAGGAATTCAAACAACGGGCCAGCAAATCGGCGCCATTCCCTGTTACCGGCGCTGGCCTGGGCCACGACACCCATCAAGATCATTCCGGTGTCCTGCGCACGAAACTCAAGCCACTTGGTCCGATCTGACAGCAGCCGTGCAATGTGCTTCCGCACTGCTTCAGCAATTTCCAGCCTAAGCTCCGCGGCGGCCCAGAGCGCCACGCCGAGGGCGTAGTCTGCGATCGGAAGCCGCGTCAAAAGAAGAGCGTTCCGCTCGAATATTTCCCGCACCCGAACGGTGCCGGGTCTCTCCTTCAATCGCGACATCCCCAGCAGAACATTCAGCGTGTAAAAAACATCGCTGTGCGGAAGCGACTCATTGGGCTGCTTGCGCCCGTCCAGATGGTAGATATGCGACCAGCGGCCATGCTCCGGAAGCCAGCATCTCTCGAGACCACGAAGGGCATAATTCACCAACGGCGAATTAGGTTTTGGCCCGTCCTCGTTGAGCGACGCACCAGGCCTGTCTCTGCCAAGGGGAATGACATTCATGGGAAAGCCGCGATCAACACCCGGAATACAGTCGTCGCTGCTCTACATAGGGCTCCAGTAGCTCGAGCAGATAGCTTCCGTAGCCGCTCTTCTCCAACGTCGCAGCCAGAGTCTGAATCTGATCGGCATCGATGAAGCCCTGCCGGAAGGCAATCTCCTCGAGGCAGGCCACCTTCATGCCCTGTCTCGTCTCGAGCGTCTGCACGAAGTGAGCGGCGTCGATGAGCGATTCAAACGTGCCGGTGTCGAACCAGGCGAAGCCCCGCCCCAACCGCTCGACACGAAGCGTGTCGTTCGCAAGATAACGGCGTTGCAGGTCGGTGATCTCCAACTCGCCGCGCTCGGATGGCCGCACCTCGGAAGCATAACGGACGACGTTGTTGTCAAAGAAATAGAGACCGGTAATCGCCCAGTTCGATCGCGGGATTTTCGGCTTTTCTTCGATGCTGATGGGACGGCCGGCGTTGTTGAACGCGACGATGCCGTAGCGTTCAGGATCGCGCACGTGATTTGCAAACACCGTCGCGCCCGACGGACGCCTGGCTGCCGCGGCAAGCAAGTCTGGCAGCCCATGTCCGAAGAAGATGTTGTCACCCAACACCAGCGCGACTGGATCACGACCGATAAACGGCGCCCCGACAATAAAGGCATCGGCCAGCCCGGCGGGCTTGGGCTGTTCGGCATAGCTGATGCTGATGCCCCATTGGTTGCCGTCGCCGAGCAGCCGCTCAAACTGGCAACGATCCGAGGGTGTCGTGATGACGAGGATATCGCGGATTCCCGCGAGCATCAGAGTCGACAACGGATAATAGATCATCGGCTTATTGTAGATCGGCAACAGTTGCTTGCTCACGCCGCGCGTGATCGGATAGAGCCTCGTCCCATTGCCTCCGGCCAGAACAATTCCTTTCAGCATGGCGTCAACGCCCTCTCAGTTGTCGCATAACGGCCTAATGCTTCAGCGCGACCAGGCCGAGGCGCGCACCGTTGTAGACATTCGCGCGCGACGGCTCCCACCACTCTCGATTTTCGAGATACCAGCGGACCGTCTGCGCAATGCCATTTGCGAACGTTTTCTTCGGAGCCCATCCAAGCTCGCGATGCGCCTTCGAAGCATCGACGGCGTAGCGTTGGTCGTGTCCGGGCCTGTCCGCGACAAACCTGATGAGCGAGCGCCTCGTCACCGATCCAGGCACTGCCCGGTCGACGGCGTCGCAGATCTGCCGGACAACATCGATATTGCTTTGCTCGCAATCGCCGCCAAAATTGTACTTCTCGCCGGGCCTGCCGCTCGCCAACAGCGCGACAAGCCCTTCGGCATGATCCTCAACATGCAGCCAATCCCGGATGTTGGAGCCGGATCCGTAAACCGGCAGCGCCTTGCGCTCGATGGCATTGAGTATGGTCAGCGGGATGAGCTTTTCCGGAAACTGGCATGGTCCATAATTGTTCGAGCAGTTCGACACGATAACCGGCAAGCCATAGGTCTTGAACCAGGCCAGCGCGAGGTGATCGGAGGCCGCCTTGCTGGCCGAATATGGTGAGCTCGGTTGATAGGGTGAATCTTCGCAAAAACGGCCGGTCGGGCCGAGTGAACCGTAAACTTCATCAGTCGAGACATGAACAAAGCGAAAGCGTGCGCGCCGGTTTGGCGATCGCCGATCGCAGTAGGCCCGCGCAGCCTCAAGCAGATTATATGTTCCGACGAAGTTCGTGTTGATGAAAGCAGCCGAACTGGTGATCGAGCGATCGACATGGCTTTCGGCCGCGAGATGAATCACGGCGTCAGGCTGATACTTTTCAAAGATCGTATCGAGAGCGGCGCGCTCACAGATATCCGCCTTCTCGAAGGCGTAACTCGACTCCTTCGCGATGCAGCTCAGCGAACCAGGGTTCGCCGCGTAGGTCAGCCTGTCGACGTTGACGACGGCGACGCCATGTTCGCGAACAAGCAAACGGCAGACCGCCGAGCCGATAAAGCCTGCACCGCCCGTTACCATCACGCGCATCGAACACCCCAAACTCCAGGTAAATGGCGGGCGAAGGCCTCGCTGAAACATCCGCGAGCGCCTGCAAATCGTTCCGATTTAATGAATTTCAGATCCCGAATTGAAAGCGAACCAAGACACAGCCGCATGGGACCCCCTCAGTCCTGCCGTCAAGCGCCGCACTGGCCTTCTGTATCCATGACGTCCGTTCACATTTAATGATATTAAATGAATTAAATCTTGAATCAATCTCTTTATCGCGGTATTCAATATTTAATTGATAACCAGCCTGCTCCGCCCCAATGAGGGCAAGGAAGCCGCCGACAGTTTAAATTTCACGGCAACGAGGTCGCCCGATGTATCACGGCAATATCGTTACAAACGACTTTTCCCGCGCTGTGGTCAACGGCACTGTCATTGCGGAGCCGGAAGAAGAAGGGGGCTTCAGGCAATTCTTGGAGGCCGCCCTTGGGCTGGCGAGGCGGCAATATCTGGTTATTTTAATCACGACAGCGATGGCGCTGGCAGGCAGCATTATCTATTTGCGAATCACACCGCCGACCTACAAAGCCACGGCCAAGGTCCTGCTGGAAAGCCCGAAGGCTCCGTTTATTCAGCAACAATCGCTCATGGCCGCCACCCCCGTGGATCGGACCCAGGTAGAAAATCAACTCGAGATTTTAAAGTCGAAACCGATCGCCGCTGCTGTCATCAAAAAGCTCAACCTTGCCAACGATCCCGACCTCACCGGCACCAACCAGGCCCTCCCCCGGTTACAGGCGAGTTTGCGCAAGATGTTCGGCCTGCCAGCGCCGAAATCCATGCCGCAAACCGGTCAAGACCCTTCCGAGGAGGATATCGCGGCATTTCAGGATCGGCTTGCCAGCGCCCAGATCGGCATGAGCAACGTGATCCTTATCAGTTTCAACGCCAGCAACGCGGAGCGGGCAGCCCAGGTCGCCAACGCAGTCGCAGACACTTATCTCGATGATCAGATGAACGCGAAGTTCGACGCCAGCCGTACCGCCACAGCATGGTTGCAGAAACGGCTGGCGGAACTGGGGCGCCAGGCCCTGACATCCGAGCGCGCTGTCAATGAGTTCAAATTGCGGAACAACATGGTCGCGATCGGTGGAAATTTCATGGACGACCAACAGGTCAAGGAACTCAACAGCCGGCTCGTCGCCGTGCGTGAGAAAACCTCCGATGCGCTGGCCCGACTGAACCGGTATGAGGCTGTTCTTCACTCCGATTCCGCCGCCGTGAAGTTGAGTAATCCCGATCTGGATGCTCCGGTTTCGGATTCTCTGAACAACCAGATCATCAACAATCTGCGCCAGCAATATCTGGAATACGCGAGGCGTGAATCCGAATGGTCGGCCCGTTACGGTCGTAACCACCTCGCCGTCGTCAATCTCCGTACAAAGATGAAGGACATTCGCACATCGATCGCTGCCGAACTGCGCCGCCTCGCCGAGACGAGCCGCAACGACTACGAAACCGCCCGGCAGCGCGAGAATGCAATTGAAAAGCAGCTAGCCAATGCCGTGTCGCAGTCGCAGGTCACAAACTCGTCCGAGTTGACAATGCGCGATCTGGAAATGAACGCGAAAAGCTATCGGAGTCTGTTCGATAGCTTCCTTCAGCAATACATGCAGTCCATTCAGCAACAGTCATTTCCGATCGGCGACGCGCGCGTGATTTCGCCGGCATCGCCGCCGCAGAGCAAGACCAAGCCGCGGTCGTCTTTGATACTGGCATTGGGCCTTGTATGTGGCCTGGCCATGGGCGCCGCCTTCGGCACCATGCGCGATGTCATGGATCGCATGTTCCGGACACCGGCGCAGATCAAGTCAGCATTGCAGACAAGGTGTCTCGCCCTGGTACCGCTGGTGGAAGACAAAACGCACCGGAAGGAAGCCGCTCGCAGGCAGATAACAATCAGCGGAGTACTCCCGCGACAGACGATCACTCGCGGCTCGGATACATTCTGGACCGCGTCCGGAATGCCTCTATCGCACTTTGCCGAGGCAATACGTTTCATCAAGCTCGCGATCAATCAGAATTCAACGATCCCGCCGACCAAAGTCATCGGCATCACATCGGCGCGTCCGAACGAGGGGAAATCGACGATCGCTGCGGCTCTGGGCGAACACATCGCCCAGGCTGGCGGACGTGTGATCGTTGTCGACTGCGATCTCCGAAATCCTTCGCTGTCCGCCATCCTGGCGCCAAATGCCGATGCCGGCCTCCTCGAAGTCCTGTCCGGCAAACGATCGCTGGAAGAAGCAATCTGGCGAGATTCAAAAACAGACCTGGAGTTCCTGCCGGCGGTGATCCGATCCTCGCTCGTTCAAGCCTGCGACATTCTCTCCGCCGAAGCGACCGGGAGGCTGTTCGATGAACTGCGCGTCCTATACGACTATGTGATCGTCGACCTTCCTCCGCTGGAGCCTATTGCCGATGTCCGGGCAACGACGCCGTGGATCGATGGATATATTCTGACGATTGAATGGGGACGCACCAATATCGACGTTGTCCGGCACGCGCTCGATACGGCCCCGGACGTGCATCGAGCACTGATCGGCGCCGTTCTCAATAAAGCCGATATGAAAGTGATCGGGCGCTATGACAGCAGTGAACGGCACCGCTATGGCTACAAAAACAACACGCTGAAGGCGGCCTAGCGACAGCGACGGCCGTTGTCAGCGCACGCCCCTCATGCCGCCCGATTCGCCCGCCCACCCGATATCGGCAGATACCGGCTACCGAACCGTGCAATGGAACGGCGTGATAAACCTCGAAGCCGCCGGTTTTTCGACGATCCCCAGCTTATTCGGCATCATAAATTGTTGTAAATATACAACAATTTCATGTTGTTATTAACCAGTAGCCGAAATGCCTTGCGATGCTCTAGGCCAAATCTCGCAAGCGTGCGAACTTCTGCGAGTAGACGGTATGCGGGGGGTAGTCTTCTGATCCGGTTGGTATCCAAGTGGGGGAAGCTTAGCGTCATCCTCGTTCAGGCTTTGTGTGCGGGGTGCGCGCTGATGCCTGCGAGCGGCCCGCTCAGCACGGACGTCCGAAGCGCCCAATCCGAAGAACCCAACAGCCTGCCCTACGCGCTTATAAAAGTGACGCCCGACGTCGTTCGAACGCTCAGCCGTTTCGCGCCCAGACTGTCGAGCGCCTTCGCCAATCGAACCCCGCCCAAAGCGTTTCGTTTCGGCATTGGCGATTCTGTCAGCGTGACGGTTTTTGAAGCGGCTTCGGGCGGATTGTTTATTCCTGCCGAAGCCGGCGCGCGTTCCGGCAACTTTGTCGTCATTCCCAATCAGACGGTCGACGATGAGGGCGACATCACGGTGCCTTATGCCGGCGCTATTCACGCGCAGGGGAAAACGCCGACCGAGGTTCAGAAGTTGATCGTCGATGCGCTGAAAAACCGCGCGATCGATCCGCAAGCTGTCGTTTCGCTGGCGGAACAGCGAACTTCTCTGGTCAGCGTTCTTGGAGATGTCCACACTGCCGGGCGGTTTCCCGCAAATGCGTCGGGAGAACGCATCCTCGATGCGATTACCCGCGCCGGCGGGCCGAGCACCCAAGGTTATGACACTTGGGTCACGCTCGAACGCAAAGGACATCGGGCGAGCGTGCCCTTCGGCGCATTGGTCTATGAACCGTCCAATAATATCTACGTTCTTCCAAACGACGTGATTTATCTCTTCACGCAACCGCAGACGTTCCTCGCGTTTGGCGCTGCGGGTAATCAGGGACAATACAAGTTCGACGCATGGCGAATTTCGCTGGCCGAGGCGGTCGGCAAGCAGGGCGGCCTCACCGATGCGACCGCTGATCCCTCGTCCGTTTTTCTTTACCGGGGGGAACCGCGCGAAATCGCCGAGCAGCTTGGAATCGACACGTCGAAATTCCAGGGACCTATCATCCCGGTCATCTACAATATCAACCTGCGCGATCCGTCCGGATATTTCCTCGCGCAAAGATTCGAATTGCAGAACAAGGACGTCATTTACACGTCAAACGCCGCATCGGTTGAAGCCACGAAGTTCCTGAACTTCCTGCGCACGATTATGGCGACGGCCGACGATCCCATCATTTACGCGACCAACTGGTATGGGCTGAAGGCCGCCAGCCACGGAACCGGCACGACGACCATCATCACGTCGCCCGGCGGTCCCTGACCGCCAGGCGGCTGCCTCGAATTCGCCTCTTCGGCTCCGGAATACCTCTTTATGCCGCTCTGCCTATAAAACGCCGCGATATATAGGCGCCGTTTTGCCATAGCGACTGACAACGCCCTCACCGCTTGATATTCTTTCCTAGTTGCAGAGCGCACGAAGCGCGCGCACGAGGAAATAATCTGGTGATCGCCGGCCGCACAGCAGGTGTTCCCATTATCATCGTCGGGTTTCGCAACTCAGCCGACATTAATGAGTGTTTGACGGCCCTGTCGCGCACGTCGGCCGAAATGAAATTCGATGTCTTCATTTGCGAGAATGGCGGGAGCGACGCCTACGCGCAGCTTGTCGATGAATTGACCGGGCCTGATGGCCCGTGCGAACTGACACAAGACCGTGCGACGACGGACGAACTGAAATCGAGCCGCCTCCTCGACATGCGCCGCCTGCACTTCCGGACGCGAGAATCGGATGTCTGGGTCGGTTGCGCGCATGAAAATCTGGGATATGCCGGCGGCATCAATGCCTGGCTGCAGCATCTTCTGAACATTCCCGGCTGGAAGGGAATCTGGATTCTCAATCCCGATACCGAACCCCAGCCAGACGCGCTCGCGGCGCTCATCGAGCGCGCCGAGACAGGCGGGAAAGGAATGGTGGGCAGCACCATCCTCGAAGCAGGACAGCCGGACCACATCCGCTTTCGCGGCGGTATTCATTGGCAACGGTTTGCGGCGCGCGGCATCGCGATCGGACTCGGCGATCGTCTCGACGGGCCTCATGACCTGCCCGCGATCGAATCCGCGATGGACAGTCCTTCGGGCTCTTCCATGTATGTCACGCGGTCATGCATTGAGACCGTCGGCCCCATGGATGAAAGCTATTTTCTGTTTTTCGAGGATCTGGACTGGGGCGTGCGCGCAAAAGCATCCGGACTTGGATACGCAAGCAAGTCTGTCGTCGGACACAAACGAGGCACCAGCACCGGATCTGCGAGGAGCCCGACCGAAATACCGAGGCTGACGGTTTACCTGGAGCACCGGAACGGTATCCATTTCGTCCGCAAGCATTTTCCCTGGACGGTGCCTTTTCGGGTCGCCGTCTCATTGATGTATGCGGTCCGCTTTCTGTTCATCGGCGCGCCGAAGAATTTCATTGCCACACTTGAAGGTGTAGTTGCGGGACTAAGAGGCGAAGTCGGACGCCCACAGTGGCACCGCGAACTTTCCGGAGAATCTCATACGGGGTGATCCTGATGGCCGCGCAGCTGGACGTGTTTTTGCCGCTTCCATTGACCAATCGTGGCCCGGGTTACACCTGTGGGGTCCTCGCGCAGGGAATGGCCGGGTCGGAGCTGAACGTTACAATCGTCACGCCGCGTGCCAGAGCCCAGCCGGTCTTCCCGGCGGACATCGTGCAAGTTCTTCCGAATTGGGCACGCTATGTCCCGTACCGATGGGTCCGCTCCAGAGCGAAGGACACCATCGAAGCGGCATTTCTATCTCAGACAGGAGTACCGCGAACGTCTCCGCACGGAGCCTATATCTGGCCGGACGCCTCGCTGGAGACCGTCACCAAATTGAAGCGGTCCAACATCACGGTGTTCCGCGAGATGATCAATTGCCATCGCGGTACGGCAAAGGTCATCCTTGACGACGCCTATGCTCGTATCGGCGCGCCGCCGCGACATACCATCACCGACGTATCAGTCATCGCAGAGCAGCAGATGCTGGAGGCGGTGGACTATATTTTCTGCCCCAATCAAATGGTGGAGGATTCTCTTCTGGCGCATGGGCTGCCTGCATCGAAATATATCAGCACCAGTTATGGCTGGGATCCGGCGCGCTTCCGCGGATCGAAGGCACTGCTTGGGCCATATGACGGAATGACCGCTGTGTTTGCGGGCACCATTTGCGTGCGCAAAGGCTGCCATCTGCTGCTGGACTATTGGGCGCAAAGCAATACGCGCGGCCGTCTGATCTTGGCCGGCGCGCTGGAAGAGACAATCAAGGAAAAATGCGCGGATCTACTGGCCAGAGACAATGTGGTGGTGATTGATTTCGTGCCCGACGTCGGGGCGCTCTACCGCACCGCCGACGTATTCGTCTTTCCATCTCTCGAGGAAGGCGGACCGCAAGTGACCTACGAAGCCTGCGGCTGCGGGTTGCCCGTAATCACCACCCCGATGGGCGCCGGCCGAATCGTGCGTCAGAACCAGGAAGGCTTTGTACTCGACCCGTACGATCGCGAAGGATGGATTACCGCGATCCGAACCCTGGCCGCCGATCACGACCGGCGTCGCGCGATGGGACTGGCAGCGGCCCGGCGCGCACAGTCCTTCGTATGGAATACCGTCGCACTTCGGCGCCGGCACCAAATACTCGATCACCTTTCAAATGGTCACGATGATCCGCAGCGTCCGACCACTGCCCACAATCCTCACGACCTGGACTGGCATGACATCCAATGAAGTGGAATTGCCGCCTGCGTGACAACGCATCTTACTTATCGACGGTAGATTGCGAGCCTCGCCATGCGACATGGCGGGTCCGGCGGCTCCTCGCCTTCGCCTCAGTCGCACTCGTGATATGCCTCGCAATTCAGACGCGTTCCTCATCGGCGGAACGTGACGCGAAAGCGGCCGGCGCCTCCGCGTTTCCCGACGCCACGAACACGGGCGTGCCCGCGGGCGTCGCTCTCAAGGCTTCCCGCGGTCTCGTCATCAACACGCCGGGCGCCGTGATCGAAGGACTCGACATTAAAGGTTCGGTGATCATCAACGCTCCAAACGTGACGTTGAAAAATTGCAAAGTGACGGACGGCGGTTATGACGTTGTTCACGTCAAGCCGGGAATAACTGGCGCAGTCGTTCAGGACTGCGAGATCGACAATCTCGGCGCCGGTGGCAGCGGCATCGCCGGGCAAGGTGTTTTTCTGCGCAACAATATTCACGACTGTGCCGACGGCATCGATGTTCGCGGCGACAACACGTTGATTCGAGATAATTTCATTCACAGCATGCGCGGCACCGCGGATTCTCATCTTGATGGAATCCAGGCGGACGGCGGGTTCTCCAACCTCTCCATCATCCACAACACCGTCATCAACGAACAGAACCAGACTTCTGCGGTCATGATCGACAATTACTGGGGGCCGATCGAAGGCGTCACGATCGACAACAATTATTTGGTTGGGGGCGGCTATACCGTTTACATCAACGAAGTCGCGAAAGGTCAGGCCGGCGGCGGCCGAGTCACGAACGTTACTGTTACAAATAATCGTATTGGTGCAGGCTCCTGGGGCGTTTTCGATTTACGAAGCGAGCTTGGACTGGTCCCCATTCTCTCTGGAAATATCAACGCGACGACTGGCGATTTGCTTCCGGGACAGCATTCGAATCATCCCGCAATGTCGCGTCCATGACATTGCGCAGCCTGTCATATCCATCCGAAAAGCACCGTCCAAATTAAAACCTGTCAATTTTTTCACGCCACTTTCGCGCCGCCGCAACTCATTCGGCGAGCGAGGACACTATTTTGTTGTTGAAAAGTAAAAAGCGAGGCAGCGGATGCGGCTGCCACAATTCCGCACAAGACAATTAAAGCGAGAAAAATCACAGGCTTTTCAAGCGATACTCGAGTCACTTCAGCAATGAATGAATATTGGAAATCTACAATAGCGGCCGATTAAGGCACAAACATCGATGATGGCCGCATATATGGCCAGCATCTGTCGCGCTATTGCGCAACAAGCATCGCAGGAGATCTATCCAGCGGCGCCACAAAAAAAACACCGGGGCAAGAAACACAGGGATCAAGAAACGCAGAGAATCTGTTTGCGCTTGAGTTCGGTGCCAAACACTAGCTCAAAAAACAAAAACAAAAAGACAACAGAATTCTTATCCACCGTCGACCCCTTCCGAAATCAAAGGAGACCCTCTCATGGCAATAGCGACCTCCACGAACGGATTTCCCGATGCGACGAACACGGGCGTGCCCGCGGGCGTTGTTCTTAAGGCTTCTGGCAGCCTCGTCATCAACACGCCAGGCACAGTGATTGAAGGGCTCGACATCACAGGCTCTGTCACCATCAACGCCGCCAACGTAACCTTGCTCAACTGCAAGATCACATCCGGCGATTACGACGTCGTCCTCGTCAAACCGGGAATTACCGGCGCGGTCGTGCAGAACTGCGAGATCAATAATCTCGGCTCGGGTGGCCAGGGAATCGCAGGACAAGGGACGTTCGTGAGCAACAACATCCATGACTGCGCCGACGGCATCGACGTTCGTGGCGACAACACGATGATTCGAGATAACTTCATCCACAACATGCGCGGCACATCCGGATCGCATTACGACGGCATCCAGGCAGATGGCGGTTTCTCCAACCTTTCCGTCATCCACAACACTGTCATCAACGAACAGAACCAGACCTCCGCGCTGATGCTCGACAACTACTGGGGTCCGATCAATAACGTTAAGGTCGACGACAATCTTCTGGTCGGCGGTGGCTACACGGCCTACATCAACGAAGTTGCGCAGGGTCAGGCCGGCGGCGGACCGGTGACGAACGTCTCCTTCACCAATAACCATCTCGGCAGCGGTTCCTGGGGCGAGATGAATGTGAGAAGCGAGCTTGGGGACAAGCCTACCATCTCAGGCAGCGTCAGTGACGGCGATGCCCTCGCTCAGTCGCTGCACATGACCGGACAGCCTCCGGCGGGCTCCGCAACTCCTCCGGCGGGCGGCACTCCAACGCCTCCGTCGACGGTTGCGCCGACCATCGATTCCTACTCGCAAGACAGCGGCACGAAAGGTGACGGCATCACCAACGACTCGACGTTGACCTTGAGTGGGAAGGCGGCTGCAAACAGCCACGTCAATATTTTTGAGGACGCCAAGCAGATCGGCACCGCGACCGCCTCCAACAGCGGCACGTGGAGCTACACCACCAAGGCGCTGGTGGACGGCCACCACAGCCTTATCGCAAAAGTTACCGACGCGACTGGTAAAGCCGCGGCATCCGCTGCTCTGGCAATCGTCATCGACACAGTGGCTCCGGCCGCTCCGACCATCGCCGCACACTCGTCTGCAAAAGCCGGCGTCACCGACGTTGCCCTGACCGGTACCGCGGAGGCGCACAGCACGGTGCAGGTCTTCGACGGAACCCACAAGATCGGCACCGTCACCGCCAACGACAGCGGAGCCTGGAAATATGACGCGGGCAACATGACGAGTGGCAACCACAGCCTTACCGCTACCGCGGCCGATGCCGCTGGCAACACCAGCGCAGCCTCCTCGAAGGCCGCCGTCTCCGTCAACCCGGTTTCCCACCATGCCGATTCGGTCGCATTCTCCGACGTGGTCAAGCACGGTGACGGCACGCTGACGTTCAAAGGCACTGCCGACGCCAACAGTCACGTAAATATCTATGACAACGGCGTCACAAATGCGTTGGGGACCGTCAAAGCCGACGCCCATGGTGCATGGAGCCTCACCACAAAGGCAGGCGTTACGAATTCGGAGCACAACTTCACGGCCAAGCTCCTCGACAGCAGCAATCATGTTACCGACAGTTCGGGACATGCGTCCGTTGGATCGACTCATAGGGATACGATCGTCAGCAGCTCGGGTAACGACCTTATGATGGGAGGCGGGAGCCGAGATACATTCGTGTTCGGATCGCATTTCGGAGACGACATCATCAAGGACTTTCACTCAACCGGCTTCAACCATGACGTCGTTCAGTTCAGCAAGAGCGTCTTCAACAATCTCGCCGATGTACTCGCACATGCAACGCAGAGCGGAGCTGACGTCGTTATCTCCGCGCACACTGGCGACACGCTGACTTTGAAACATACGAAAATGTCCACCCTGGATAAAGGCGACTTCCACTTCGGGTAGCGTAAAGCCAAATCCCGGCCGGGTTCTGCAACTCGGCACTCAGGGCGGCGGGGGCCGCCCTGAGCCTCATTTGTGAGCACGTAACGTCATGCACGAATGACCGGCAGCAGATGGATAAAATCAGATTTGATAAACGCTGAAACATCACGAAGGCTCGCCTTGGTGACGCAGCTTGGCGCCCGCCTGAAGGGCTCCGGCCGAGACTCCTGCGCGGGCCCCTCACCTGGCATCCGACAGCGCCTCAAGAGGCTACTCGACGCAGCGAGGCCGTTCTTCTTTTCCAAAAAAAAACAACCTGCGGATCTCCCCGGAGAAGCAAAATCGGAGGTGACTGCATTCCTCATCTCTTGCCGGCGAATATTCTGGGGCATGGCGGTCTTCAGCGGCCTGAGCAACGTCCTCATGCTCACAGGCTCTTTCTTCATGCTGCAGGTTTACGATCGCGTTCTGCCCAGCCGCAGCGTTCCAACGCTCATAGCGCTGATCGTGCTCGCAACGGTGCTTTACATCGCGCAAGGCGCAATCGATCTGGTTCGCAGCCGAATCAGCGTCCGTGTCGGTCGTCACCTCGATCAAACCCTGTCTCTGCGCGTATTCGATGCGCTCGCCCGGCTCCCGCTGAAAACACGGGGTGACGGCGACGGGCTGCAGCCGTTGCGCGATCTCGATCAGGTGCGCGGCTTCCTGGCGAGCGGCGGCCCGTCCGCGCTTTTCGATCTTCCGTGGATGCCGCTTTATCTCGGCATCAGCTTCCTCTTTCATTTCTGGATTGGAACGACCGCGCTCATCGGCGTCATTATCCTTGTCGCACTCACGC
>JBARCH010000191.1:0-13951 GCA_049793875.1 Pseudolabrys sp.
AATCTCTAGCATTAGCGTATTGTGGTGTCATCTAGATAATCATGAATATACTCCTAGCATTGAAATTGTCAAGCGGCGGTCGCGTTCGAGACGAATAAACTGAAACCCGATCCAGCACACCTCCCCGAGGACAGGCACCTAGGGTTTAAGGTCGATGGCCGCCCTGAAACTTCCGTCCATGTGCATGGGCACCGACTCGTGGCCGTGAGCGATCTTCCACACGCCGCCGATCTTGCGCAGGCCCAAGGTGTTGCGAAACCAGACATCCGACTGCGAGCCATCGGTCCGGCTTCCTGTCAGGTGGATCAACGCATAGCAAAATGCGATGCCATCGTTGGCGATGATGTGCAGGTCGGCGATCTCGTAGCCGATCTCGCCTCGCCACGTGGCGAACCAGTCCTGCAACCCCTTGGAATTAGGGCCGACGGTTTGCAGTGGCGGCGCGAAGTCGAACTGGACAAAATCCTGCGTCTGGTGGGCGACCACTCCGGCGGCGTCCTTGGCTCTCATGGCCTGCGTCCAGGAGTCGATCATCGATCGGATTTGGGCTTCGGCGGGTTCGGTGAGAGTCTGGTTCGGCATGATGCTGTTCCCTGTTCACGAGTGGATCCTAGTCTTCAGCCGGGACCGAATGATGCTCGTGCGCGATGCGCCAGTCGCCATCGATCTTCCGCAGTCCGATCGTCAGCCGGAACGGAAACCAGCCCGGCGCCTGACTGGCGACGCACCGCATGATAGCCACGGCAAACGCGACATCTTCGCCGGCGGTAATTTCAAGCTCCTCGATGTCGAACGTCTGTGACGGCTTGTGATATTTGAAAAACAAATCCCACGTTTTCCTGTACGCATCCATTCCCCGCGATTGCAGCGGTGGCGGAACATCGAACATCACGATGTCCTGCTCGTGGTGAGCCATGATTGCGGGCAGATCATGCCGCCGCACCGCGGCGGCCCACGATTCGATAAGCGTCCTGATTTGACGTTCGGTTGTTTCGGCTTGCTGCATCATCGCTCTCACTCCCTGTTTGCCGGCACTCATCCCACTGCATCCCGACCCGGCGCTTTCTCCGGCAAGGGGAAGAACGTCAGATAACGCTCGAACAGCGCACGGTCGCCTTTGATGACAAGCGCGCCGGATTTTTCCAGTGTCTTGAGCGGCACGCCGCCGTAGAGCGCGCCGGCAAGCGCATTCTGGTTTCCCGTGACGACAACGTCGGCGCCGGTCGCCGCGCCGCGCGCGATCGAAAACGTGCCCTTGTCGATCACGGCACGAAATTCCTCGCGGCCGAAGCGGAAACCAAGCGAGCCCGACAGGCGCCCGGCGCGCGCGCGCGAAAACATCGTGCGCATCGACATCACCACCGACGCCACGCTCAGCGGCGATTTCGGGTCATGCAATGGCGAGCGCGCGGCCCATTTGCCGATGACGCGGAACAGCTCTTCCGACTCCTGCCCCCACTCGGTCAGTTCATAGACCGATGACGCGGCCGGCGGCGGCAGCGTCCGGTGGCGCACGATCGACACCGCTTCGAGGTCTTGCAGACGCTGCGTGAGCACGTTGGCACTGATTCCCGGCAGACTCGCGCGCAGATCGCTGAAGCGCTTCGGTCCGAGCAGCAGTTCGCGCATCACCAGCAGCGCCCACCGCTCTCCGACCAGGTCGAGCGCGTGCGCAGTCGCGCAGCCGTCTTCATAAACCCGCTTTTTCAAGGCCTTACCTCGTCTCGCCAAGTCTAGTTATCTTTTCCAACTTTATAGTTGTGTAATATAACTCACTCCGCTAAGGTGCGCAAGTGAGCCAAACGGAAAGGACAACGGCCATGAGCAAACCCAGGATGATCTTCGTGAACCTGCCGGTCAGCGACCTCAAGAAATCGACCGCCTTCTATGAAGCGATTGGCGCCGTGCGCAATCCGCAGTTCTGCGACGACACCGCCTCCTGCATGGTCTTTTCCGAAACCATCTTCGCGATGCTGCTGACCCACGAGAAATATCGCCAGTTCACGCAGAAAAAGATCGCCGATGCCCATGCAACCAGCGCGGTGCTGATTTGCCTGTCGGAGGACAGCCGCGCCGCCGTCGATGCCACCCTTAACAAGGCACTGACCGCAGGCGCCCGCGAACCGGGTCCCAAGGACGACTACAGCTTCATGTACGGCCGCAATTTTGAAGATCCAGATGGCCACACCTGGCAAGTCATGTGGTTGGACATCGCCGCGGCGGCCGCATCGTCACCGGCTCAATAAACTCGATCAGAACGCTCAGTAAACTTCGATCGGAAAACGGGAGAACGCCATGACCTATGTCGATGGATTTATCATTCCGGTTCAGGCGAGCCGCAAAGAGGATTACCGCAAGTCGGCCGAAAAGGCTGCGGCAGTCTTCAGGGAATACGGCGCGCTCAAACTGGTTGAATGCTGGGGCGACGACGTGCCCCACGGAAAAGTCACCGACTTCTATGGTGCGGTGAAAGCCGAGCCGGGAGAGGCGATCGTGTTTTCGTGGATCGTCTGGCCTTCCAAGGCGGCGCGCGACGAAGGCAGCAAGAAGCTGATGGAAGATCCGCGAATGAAGGCGAGCGACATGCCCTTCGACGGCAAGCGGCTCATCTACGGCGGCTTCGAACTCATGCTCGAGAGTTGAGGAAAAGCGTCGCCATCACAGCAATTGGAACAAGAACCATGAACGATGTTTCAAACACGCAACGCAAGACACGCCCGCTTGTCCTCCAGATGCAGATATCGGTCGATGGATTCGTCGGCAATCGCGACGGCGAAGTCGGCTGGGTGTTCAAGGCGTCTGACGACCAGACGAGAGCCTGGATCATGCGGACGCTGAGCGAGACCGGCCTGCATATCATGGGGAGCCGGACGTTCAAGGACATGGCGGCCTGGTGGCCGAAGTCGTCCGAGGCTTTCGCGGCGCCGATGAACGACATCCCGAAGGCGGTGTTCACGCGCAAGGGCATCGAGCACGCAACGGGGACGCCGGCGCTGGCGGACGCGACACGCGCGCATGGCGAGGGTACCGTAACGCCCTCGCCCGCCGTGCGCGAAAGCTGGGCCAAGCCGCTCGTGCTGCACGACCTCGAACGCGACATTGCGCGGCTGAAGCAGGAAGGCGGCAAGATGATCCTGGCGCATGGCGGCGCCGGCTTTGCACAATCGCTGGCGGCGAGCGGGCTGATCGACGAATATCGCCTCCTTGTTCATCCGATCGCGCTCGGCGCCGGAAAGGCGCTATTCTCGGCGCTTGCGAAGCCGCTCGCGTTGAAGCTTGTGAACGCGACGGCCTGTCCGAACGGCGTGGTTGCGAAAACATACCGGCCCGCCTGACACGCGCGGCCGGCCCAATCTGAAACGAATTCGGTGACGTGGAGGATCAGCACATGCAGACAATAACGCCTTGCCTGTGGTTCAACGGCAATGCCGAAGAAGCCGCCAATTTCTACGTGTCGATTTTTCCCAATTCGAAGATCCGCAAGATCATGCGGTCGGGCGACGCCGGGCCCGGGCCGAAAGGCTCGCCGCTGATGATCTCGTTCATGCTCGACGGGCAATCGTTCCAGGCGCTCAACGGCGGGCCGCAGTACAAATTCACCGAAGCGGTTTCGATGTCGGTCGACTGCAAGGATCAGGCGGAGGTCGACAGATACTGGGATGCCCTCACCCGCGACGGCGGTGCGCCGGTGGCCTGCGGCTGGCTGAAGGACAAATACGGATTGTCGTGGCAGATCGTGCCGCGGCAACTCGTTACGTTGATCAACGATTCCGATACGGCAAAATCCGGGCGCGTGATGCAGGCGATGATGAAAATGGTGAAGATCGATGTCGCCGAAATCGAGCGTGCGGCGAAGGGCTGAACGACTCTAAAGCCTGAATCCGAGAAACCAAACGTGATGCCGGTGATGCTTTTGGCGATGCGGCTCCGGCCGTGTCGCGGCGGGCGGCGGCTCCTCGTCCGGCTCCGCGGCGGCCATCCCGGTCGTTGAAGGCCGCACCGCATCCGTGTCCATGTCGGAGGCGGAAAGCGCGCTGTCCGTTTCCGCGCTGGCTGCACCGATTCCCGGAACAATCCTGTGATTGACGGCGGTCAGCGGCGACAGCTCTGCCGACGGATTGCCGGCATAAGCGTCAACCGCGCTGACCCGCTTCGACGACCATGAGTGCGACGCATGGCTGGCGGCCGGCATGCCCGGCATGGACAGCGCAGCCAGAAAACAGACGACCACGACGCCTGCCAGATTGAGACTGGCGGCAAGACGCGGCGCATTCGATGCCGGCAGCGGCTGCGACAAGAGACGTTCTCCGGTTCGATGGAAAACGCCTTGCGGGGATGGAGGGTTCCGCGCTCCAGTTCGTCGGAGAAATCACATTTCGCGGTCGAACCGGCCGTTCAAAAGGCCTTGGCGTATTCCTCCGGCTTGAACCCGACCAGCAGCTTTCCGCCGCCGAGCTCCAGCACCGGCCGCTTGATCATCGAAGGCTGCGCCAGCATCAATGCTATCGCCTTCCTTTCGGTGACGCCGCTCTTGTCCTTGTCAGGCAATTTCTTGAATGTCGTGCCGGCGCGGTTGAGCAACGTCTCCCAGCCGGCTTTCTTCGCCCAGCCTTCGAGCCTGCCGCGCTCGATGCCCGCGGCCTTGTAGTCGTGGAACGCATAATCGACGCCGTTTTTGTCCAGCCACGCGCGCGCCTTCTTCATCGTGTCGCAATTCCTGATGCCGTAAATCGTTACCGCCATTTCCCGCCCCTTACTTTCCGCGCTTGCGCGCAACGATACGATGGATCGCGTTGCCGGACGAAGCGCTGACAACTTCTTCGTCCACAAGCACGTCTGCCTCCGGCAGCGCGGCGCGCACCGTGTCCGCGTCAAGCATCGTATAGAGGCGGCCGCGAGCGTCCCGGCGGTCTTCTCTTTCCGCGCGCCACGTCAGGTAGAACGTGCCGCCGGGCTTCAGAATTTCCATCAGGCGTCTGACCGAAGGCGCAATGGCTGCTTGCGGCAAATGCATGATGACCGTTTCGCACAGCACATTGTCGAAGCTCGCGTCCGCGATCATGGCGAGGTCGGGCAGCGTGGAATGCGCAAACGTCAACCCGGGATAACGCCGCCGCGCTTCCGCCAGCAAGCTTTCCGACGCGTCGTAGCCAACGCAGGAGAATCCATTGGCGTCCAGCCAGGCCGCATCACGGCCACTGCCGCAACCGATGTCAGCGGTCAGGCCGGGGCGAAAATACTGCCGCACGGCGGCGTGCAAATCGGCGGGAGACGGCTGACTGTGCCAATCGGCCGCAAAAGCGGCGGCGTCTTTGTCGTAAGCCGCAACGGTCCCGCTGTCGGTATCGGCCATTGCGACCTCCTGCCTTTACGAAGCGGCTGCTGTTCCGCCGTCCGCCAGCGAACCGTGCGCGCCCTCAATCGCCTCGCCATCATTTGCGACGACAACCTTGTTGCGGCCCTGCCGCTTGGCCGCGTAGACCGCCATGTCGGCACGCCGCACCAGCGTCTCGACCTCGTAACCGAAGGCCTCCGTCGATGCGATGCCGAGGCTGACGGTTACCTTCACCGCCATTCCCGCAATGTCGACCGTCGACTCTTCAAGTTGCCGGCGAATGCGCTCCGCGACACGCAACGCCTGTTCCGTCTCCGTGTGCGGCAAGAGGCAGCAGAATTCCTCGCCGCCGACGCGAAACAGGAAATCGGTCGGGCGAATATTGTCATGCACGATGGTGACGAATTTCATCAGCACGTCGTCGCCGCCCGAATGCCCGTATCTGTCGTTGAGCGCCTTGAAGCGATCGAGATCGATGAACAGCAAGCAGAGCGGCTCGCCGCTTTTCTTGTGCCGCAGCACCAGCCGCCGTCCCCGGACCATGAATGCGCGCCGGTTGAGCGCCCCGGTAAGAGGGTCGGTTTGCGCCTTGGTGCGCTGCTCGAATTCGAGCCGCTCCTTCGAGATCGCGACCAGCAGAACGGCGAGCAGGATCGTGTGAAGAAAAATAAGCAGATTGAATATGGCAACCCACGGCACTTGCATCGGCAGTGCGCCGAAGGGAAACGGCGCGACCGGGATCAGCGGAATCCTGGCGGCAAAGATCGACGCGATGCTGGCGAACAGCGCAATGATCGTCCAGCGCGACGGCAGCCGTTCGTCGCGCCCGCGCCAGAACTCAAACGCCGCCATTGCCATCAGCGGTGCCAGCAGGCACGACGACCCGGCGACACGGTAAGCGGTGAACTGAACGAACGGAGGAAAGAGGCAGAGGGCAAGCCACAGGACCGGCGCAGCGAACACCGGAAACCACAGCGGCGCTCGCCTTTCGAAGACGCGCGCGCCTTGCCAGCAACAGGCAAACGAAGCGACAAGCGATCCGACACCGACGCCGACAGCAGAAATCTGGTCGCCGAAGCCTCGGATCATCAGGACCGCGGTCGCGAGGCTGCCGAGAAGGAAGGCCGCGCTCCACCACGCAAACCAGTTTGCGCGCCGGCTCCTGAACCAGAAGACGAAAAATAGAACGCCAAGCAGTACCTTCACCAGAAGACTGAAAAGAAGGATAGAGAAGGCGTCGATGTGCATTATGGCGTTCCGGTCGTCCCGCGGCTTACACGCCGTCTATTCCCACTCGATGGTTCAGAGGTATGGTAACTCACTGATTTAGCAGCGCAAATCTTTTCCGCGCCCGATGAAGAACCGTCTTGCCGATCCGTCAGAAACTTGCGCTCTTGAATTCAAAGCAGAATTTCTCCGATTCGAAATCCGCTCGATTTCGGCGACTATCGGCATCGATCGGTCGATTCTTGGCGTTCTTATCCGATCAGTCTCGATCTGCGTCGCTTGCAGAATACTGTCAGGCATCACCAGCGTTCTCATCGAGTGATGCCGAGCCGCCTCGCCGATGTCGGCTACGCGGCCCGATCCCTGGCCGACCGCGCGCAAGCCGCAGCCAAGCCTTACGGCGCGATTTCCCACTGCGACGCATAATTCAGGATGGGGCGCTCGAAGATCGCGCCCTTGCTCACGAACATCTTGCCGAGATCGAGCATCGGCTGAAACGTGTCCAACTGCTTCGCATCCGCCAACGTCTGCCAGATGCTGACATTGATGAGCGCGTTCCCGGTCTCGTCTTCGCCGGCGTAGAAGTGGATAAGACCGCGCATCGGGCGGATGCCCGGTTCGAGCACCGCCATCGACTCCGCCATCAATTTCTTGAGGCCGGCGAAATGCTGCGGCTGGCAGTGCAACACTGACACACGGATGGTCGGCATGTCTCATTCCCTTCTCAACACAGCTCGATTGATAATTGGCTGCGGATAATCAACGGGCTATCCCGTAATCATCTATTTTCCTGCGCTATTTCCCTCCAGAGTCCTCCGCAGTGCCCCATCCCCCTATTCCCACTCGATCGTGCCGGGCGGCTTGCTTGTCACGTCATAGACGACCCGGTTGACGCCTTTCACTTCGTTGATGATGCGCGTCGCGACATGGCCGATGAATTTCATGTCGAACGGATAGAAGTCGGCGGTCATGCCGTCGGTCGACGTCACCGCGCGCAGGCCCACGACGAAATCATAGGTGCGGAAGTCGCCCATCACGCCGACGGTCTTGACCGGCAGCAGGACGGCAAAGGCCTGCCATATGTCGTCGTACAAACCGGCGCGGCGGATTTCCTCGATGTAGATCTCATCGGCGAGCCGCAGGATATCGAGCTTGTCGCGCGTGATCGCGCCGGGTATCCGGATTGCGAGGCCCGGGCCGGGGAACGGGTGACGTCCGACGAACGCTTCCGGCAATCCGAGCTCACGGCCAAGCGCCCTCACCTCGTCCTTGAACAATTCGCGCAACGGCTCGACCAGCTTCATGTTCATGCGCGCCGGCAAGCCGCCGACATTGTGATGCGACTTGATGGTGACCGACGGGCCGCCGGTGAACGACACGCTTTCGATCACGTCGGGATAGAGCGTGCCCTGCGCGAGGAATTGCGCCAGACCTTTGCCGTCGCTGGCGATCTTTTTCGCCTCGGCGTCGAACACGTCGATGAACAATTTGCCAATGGTCTTGCGCTTCTGTTCGGGGTCGTCGATGCCGTCGAGCGCCTTGAGGAATTCGTCCTCGGCGTTCACGTGCACGAGTGGAATGTTGTAGCTGTCGCGGAATAGCGTCACGACTTTCTCGGCTTCGCCGAGCCGCAGCAATCCGTGATCGACGAACACGCAGGTGAGCTGCTCGCCGATCGCCTCGTGGATCAGCACCGCGGTGACCGCGCTGTCGACGCCGCCCGACAGGCCGCAGATCACGCGGCCCGAGCCCACCTGCTTGCGGATTTTTTCGATCGCCTCTTCCTTGAAGGCGCGCATCGTCCAGTCGCCGGAAAGGCCGGCGATCTTGCGCACGAAATTGCGCAGCAGCGCCGCGCCGTGCGGCGTATGCACGACCTCGGGATGGAATTGCATGGCGTAGAACTTGCGGGCGTCGTCGCCGATCATGGCGATCGGCGAATTCGGCGCCTTGCCGAGCACGCGGAAACCTTCCGGCAGCTTCGTCACGCGATCGCCGTGGCTCATCCAGACCGGATATTTTTCGCCCTTTCGCCACACGCCTTCGAATAGCGGGCTGTCGTCGATCACTTCGACTTCGGCGCGGCCGAATTCGCGGTGATGGCCGCCCTCGACGGTGCCGCCGAGCTGTTGCGCCATCGCCTGTTCGCCGTAGCAGATGCCGAACACCGGCACGCCGGAGTCAAAGATTGCCTGGGGCGCGAGCGGCGCATCCTTGTCGAGCACCGAGGCCGGACCGCCGGAAAGAATGACGCCTTTCGGCCGCATCTCGCGGAATGCCGCCTCCGCTTTCTGGAACGGCACGATCTCGCAGTAGACCTTTTCCTCCCGCACGCGCCTGGCGATCAGTTGGGTCACCTGCGAGCCGAAATCGACGATGAGAATCTTGTCGTGCATGGACCGCGCTTGTTCGCTCCGAAACGGACATAAATCGGGGCGCAACGCCGTTCGGGGCGGCTATTTGCGGCTGAATGATGGCCCGGTCAAGTATCGGGTAACCCGATGTTAGCCGCATTTATGCTTTCAAACCTGCGGTAACCGGGCTTTTGCACAGCCGGACTTAAGTAGAGCCTCACTTCAGGTAAAGCGCGATGGCCTTCGAAACCCAACGACTCCCTATGCCGGCTGCCGCCTTCGGACGCGCAGCGCGCCGCGCCAGGCTGTTTCGCGAGTCGCCGCTGGCAATGGCCGAGCGCTGGCTGATCGGCACCGCCTGGGCACTGATGCCGTCGCGCATCACCGGCCTGCCTGCCCTCGCCAAGCTTTGCTTCGACGAAATACTGGCGCCCGATTACGCCGTGCCGGACCCGGAACGCGCGCTCGCCAATCCGCCCGGGCTTGCCGGCATCGCGCACGACCTTTCGCCGCCGGCCCTGATGGCCGCTTATCGCCAGGGGCTGTTCCCGCTATCGCATCTGCCGCCGGTCAAATGGTGGTCGCCACCGGAACGCTCGCTGCTGTTCTTCAACGAATTGCACATCGCCAGGCGGCTCAAGCGGCAAATGCGGCAGGCGCACTACAGCGTCACTTTCGACCGCGACTTCGAGGGCGTGATCGCCGCTTGCGCTGCCGAACGCGCGGGCCGCTGGCACCTGACCTGGATTACGCCGCGCATCATGCGCGCCTTTGCGGAACTCTTCGACGCCGGCTTCGTACACAGCTTCGAAGTGTGGAATGAGCGCGGCGATCTGGCCGGCGGCGGCTACGGTGTCGCGTTCGGTGGCGTGTTCGTGACCGAGTCGCAATTTTCGCGCGAGCCGAACACCTCGAAGATCGGCTTCACAGTACTCAATTGGCACCTCGCGCGCTGGGGCTACGCCTTCAACGACGGCAAGATCATGACGCCGACCTGTCACGACATGGGCTTCCGCGATATTCCGCGCGACGAATTCCTCAAGCGTCTCGCCGCCGCCGATCGCATGGCCGGGAAAAACGGCCGCTGGCAGGTCGAGGCCGGCGTTGCCACCGTGGCGGACTGGCAGCCGGGCGGCTGACGCGCGTTTCCGGATCAGTGCGGAGACAACCTGCAGTACCCACTGCAGGCCAATATATCCCGTTAACGAATTACTAACCGACACTTAACACAAAAAAAAACGATGGCAGAATACTGTGGTTTCGCCCGGAATGGAGCGGCGAAACCGTGTTCAGATCTTATTTTTCACTCGATCATAAGCACGGCTGGCGAGCGCTCGTGCTCGTCGGAATTGCCAGCTTTGGGGTGAGCTTCGCCGCCCTCGATCTCTTTGCCGTCGGCTGGGAAGCCAAAGTCTTTCGGGGCATCTCCGAAACCTTGCTCAGCATCATTCTCTCCGCCATCGTCGCTCAACTGGCGATGAGCGCCACCAGCATGCTGCTCGCGCGCCGCCTGCGCCGCGAAAACACGCGGATGCGCACCGCGCTCGACAGCATGGCGCAAGGCCTGTGCATGTTCGACGCTGCCGAGCGGCTTGTCGTCTGCAACTCGCAATATTTCGAAATGTACGGCCTCACGCCGGACGACGTGAAGCCGGGGTCGACGCTGACGGACGTCCTGACACGGCGCGTCGCCAAAGGGACCTTCTCGAAGGATCCCGTCCAGTACCGCAAAGAGTTTCTCACGGAAATCGCGAGCGGCCGCACGAAAGTCCACGAGGTGAAATCCACCGGCGGCCGCGTGCTTCTCGTCATGAACCATCCGATGCAGGGCGGTGGCTGGATCGGCACGCACGAGGACGTCACCGAGCGGCGCAAGGCCGAGCAGCAGCACACGACAATGCAGCAGCAGGAAGAGCGCCGCGCGATTGTCGAGAACGCCATTTCGGCGTTCCGACAGCGCGCCGAAACGCTGCTGCAATCCGCCGCCTCCAGCGCCAATCAAATGCGATCGACCGCGGCGACCATGTTCGAAGCTTCCGGGCAAACGTCGCAGCGCGCCGAGGACGCGGTGCTAACGTCGAACAAGGCATCGAGCAACGTCGAGAGCGCGGCACTGGCCGCCGACGAACTGTCAAGTTCGATCGTGGAGATCGAGCAGCGCGTCGGACAGACCGCCGACGTGGTGCGTCTCGCGGTCAGCGAAGCGCAGGGCGCCAACGACGACATTGAGGCGTTGGCGAAAACCGCGCAGAACATCGGCGACGTCGTCAAGCTGATCCGCAGCATCGCCGGGCAGACCAATTTGCTCGCGCTCAACGCGACCATCGAGGCGGCTCGCGCGGGCGAAGCCGGCCGCGGCTTTGCCGTCGTCGCGTCCGAAGTGAAATCGCTTGCGGTGCAGACCGCCAAGGCGACCGAGGAAATTTCCAGCCAGATCATGGAAGTGCAGAACTCCACCGGCAAGGCGGTCGAGGCCATCGGGCGTATCGCGCACCGCATGCGCGAGATCGACAATCACACGTCCGCGGTTTCGCAATCCATCCAGCAACAAAGCATGGCGACCAGCGAAATTTCGCAGAACGTCGTCGGCGCCTCCGACGGCACCAAGCTGATCGTCTCGGTGCTGAGCGAAGTCGCCGGCGCCACGACCGAAACGCAGCGTTCGGCGCAGAGCGTGCTCACCGCCTCCGAATCGGTCGAAGCCGTCGCCGCCAACATGCGCAGCGAAGTCGAGAGCTTCCTGACCAAGGTCGCCGTCTAGGCGTCACATAGATATTCCCGTCATGCCCGCGCTTGTCGCGGGCATCCACGCTTTATTTTTCCTACTGAAAGCATTGTGTTTACTGGATCGCCCGCTTTCGCGGGCGACGACCGAAGAGATAGCACGGCTCCGTCAGCTTCGCCTCAACACACTCACGAAAAACCCGTCCGTGCCGGTCGTGCGCGGCGTCATCAGCAGGCCTTCGTCCGACATACGCGCCGCCGTGGCGAAGACGGCTGCGTGCTCGTCGAGCGCAGCAATGACATCGGACGGCGGCACCACGGAAAATTCCGGATGGCGCGTGAGGAATCCGCGTACCTGCGCGCCGTTTTCCTCGTCAAGCACCGAGCAGGTGACGTATGCGATCCGGCCGTCCGCTTTCAGCAGCGGCACCGCACGGTCGAGCGTTTCGGCCTGCTCCTTCGTACGCTGATCGAGCGCACCGGGCCGCATCCGCCATTTGGCGTCCGGGTTGCGCCGCCATGCGCCGGTGCCGGTGCAAGGCGCGTCGATCAGCACCAGATCGATGCGCCCGGCGAGATCGGCCAACGCATCGCCGACCGACTTCGGATTGCGCACCTGCACGTTGCGCGCACCCGAACGCGCGAGCCGCTCGTGGATCGGGGCCAAACGTCTTTTGTCATCGTCGTGCGCGTAAATCTGGCCTTTGTTCTCCATCATGGCGGCGAGTGCGAGCGTCTTGCCGCCGGCGCCCGCGCAAAGGTCGACCACCTGCTCACCCGGCTGCGCGCCGGAAAGCAGCGCGGCCAATTGCGAGCCCTCGTCCTGCACCTCGACCATGCCCTTGAGAAACGCCGGCTCGACGTGGACTGCCGGGCTTTTGGCATCGGCGCGCAGCGCGATCCGCAATCCCCACGGCGACCAGCGCGCTTCCTGCGGCGCAAGATCGGCAAGCATCGTGGCCGCCTTGCCGCGATCCGCCTTCAGCGTATTGACGCGCAGGTCGAGCGGCGCGCGCGACGCCAGCGCCGTCCCTTCCTCCGCACGTTCGTCACCAAATGTCTTCTTGAAAAACGGATCGAGCCATTCGGGATAATCGCCCGCAATGTGCGCGGGCGCGCCATCCACCGTCGCGCTGTCGAGCCGGGCGCGTTCGCCATCGCTCAATGCCGCCGGCCCGTATTGCGAGCCGTCCGCCAGCTTTGCAATGGCGTCCGTGCCGAGTTCGCGTTCGCGCCGGAGCATGCCGAGCAGAATCGCGCGCGGCGTCGCGGCATCCATGAGATAGGCGCTCGACGCGCGCCGCCGCAGCGCGTCGTAAACGAGACCGGCAATGGCGGCACGGTCGCCTGAACCAGCGAAGCGATGCATGACGCCCCACGACTTCAGGACGTCGGCGCCCGGGCGGCGCTCCGTCTCGATCGTTCCAAAAATTTCAATTGCGGCGGCAAGCCGCGCTGATGGTGTCATGGCGGGGCGCTCAGGGAAGGCCGGCGAGGATGCGGACCATGAAGATGATCCACGCGATAGCCAGCGCAAACGCGCCGACGCCATAAAGCGGGCCGCGCACCATCACGCGATTGCTGGTGGTGTGCACATAGGCGTGCGCGATCCGCGACAACACGAAAACCCACGCCAGCACCAGGAAGATGACGTCGGCATGGTGCGTGATGATCGACAGGATGGTAAGGACGTAAAACAGCACCGGCAACTGGAACTGGTTGTCGAAGCTGTTGGCGACCTGCTGCGCGCGCGGCGACCACTTCTTCTGGCCGAGCGCGATATCGCTTTCGCGCACCCCGCCGCCCTTGAAGTCGCGCTGCCGCAACGGCGCGAGCCAGAACAGCAAAACGAAGGTGAGCACGACCTCGACGAACAGCGGCAGGAGAACGAATGGAATTGGCATGGGTTAACCCCGCAGTGAATGGCCTACAGAGGTGCTTACACTTTAATACTCAGCGCTGTCTCGTGTTCCTCGCCGATAAATGCCGTTTGCCAGGATTTATTATCCTGCAAGGCGGCAAGGTAGGCCTCCGCGCCCTTATGGGTGAGGTTGGCGCTGATTAAAAGTCCGCGTGCCCGCAGCAACCGCCGCAATTCCCGCAGCAGCGGCCGCGTCGGCGTGAAGCCGTCGAAGAAGGCAACGTCGTAGCCCGGATCGAGCCGCCGCAGCACCTGCGTAAATTCACCCTGATGCACGAGCACGTGCCCGTCCATCTTGTGCGCTTCCACCTGCTCGCGTGCGAGATGCACGTGGTCGGCGTCGTGATCGATGGTGTCGATCACCGCGTCGGGCGCGCCGCGCGCAAACCA
>JBARCH010000192.1:0-1951 GCA_049793875.1 Pseudolabrys sp.
GCACCATCTTCATCGGCGTCGCAACGCCGACCGAAGGCGGCGCCATGGGCGCCAGCGGCGCATTGATCCTGGGCGCCCTGAAGCGCCGTCTGACCTGGGATTTGATCCGGCAAGCCACAGAATCCACCGCGAAGCTGTCGGCCTTCGTCGTTTTCATCCTGATCGGCGCACGCGTGTTCTCGCTTACCTTCTACGGCGTGAGCGGCCACATCTGGGTCGAGAACCTGCTGACGTCGTTGCCCGGCGGGCAGGTCGGCTTCCTGATCTTCGTCAACGCTTTTGTGTTCGTGCTGGCTTTCTTTCTCGACTTCTTCGAGCTCGCTTTCATCGTAATTCCGCTGCTCGGGCCTGCCGCAGAGCACCTCGGCATCGACTTGATCTGGTTCGGCGTCATTCTCGGCGTGAACATGCAAACGTCATTCATGCACCCGCCGTTCGGGTTCGCCTTGTTCTATTTGCGCTCGGTGGCGCCGCGCGAACCCTACACCGATCGTTTAACGGGCAAGCGAACCGACGGCATCACTACCGGACAAATCTATTGGGGCGCGATGCCCTTTGTGGTGATCCAGGTCATCATGGTTCTGCTGGTGATTTTTTTCCCGGCTATGGTCATGCATTACAAAGGCGCAGCCACGCAGATCGATCCAAGCAAGATCAAGATCGAGATTCCGCAAATCGACCTGCCGCCGCTTGATTTCAGTTCGCCGCCAGCAATCAAATAACTGCCCATCGCGGACAAAAAAATCCCCCGGAGCCGACGCTCCGGGGGATTTTGTTTTCACAGCCACTCAACCGCGCGAGTGGCGGACCATGAATGAATCGTAGCTAAGCTCCGCGACCTGAAACCACTGATAACCGTTGGTCGTCCAGTCGGTCATCGATTCATATACCTTCTTGAATGTCGGATTGGTGGCGGAGATTTCGCTGTGCAGTTCCTTGGCTGCCTTGTACGAGGCCTCCATGATCGGCTGCGAAAACACGTGCAACTTCGTGCCGTTGGCGAGAAGCCTTTTGAGCGCCAGCGGATTAAGCAGGTCGTATTTAGCCATCATCCAGTTGTTGGCGTATTGGCCGGCCTGCTCAAGCACGGCCTGATATTGCTTCGGCAGCGTGTTCCATTTGTCGAGGTTGACGAACACGAACAACATCGAACCGCCTTCCCACCAGCCAGGCGCGTAGTAGTGCGGAGCGACCTTGTAGAAGCCCAACTTCTCGTCGTCATAAGGCCCCACCCATTCGCAAGCATCCAGGGTACCTTTTTCCAGCGCCGGATAGATATCGCCGCCCGCGATCTGTTGCGGCACGCCGCCCAGCTTCTGCAATACGCGGCCGGGAAAGCCGCCGATACGCATCTTCAGCCCCTTAAGATCGTTGACCGAGTTGATTTCCTTGCGATACCAGCCCCCCATCTGGCATCCGGTATTGCCGGCGAGCAACGCCGTGCAATTGTATTTTTTATAGAACTCGTTGAGCACTTCCTTGCCGCCGCCGAGCATGAACCATCCCTGGTTCAGCCGGGCGTTCGGACCGAACGCAACCGAGGTTCCGAAGGCGAAGGTCGGATCCTTGCCGAAGTAATAATATGAGGCCGTGTGACCCATCTCGACCGTTCCGTTCTGAACCGCGTCGACAATGGCCAGCCCGGGAATGATTTCACCGGCGGCAAATACCTGAATCTGGAATTTGTTGTCCGTCGCCTCTGCGACCGCTTTGGCCATCACCTCGGCGCCGCCGTAGATCGTGTCGAGCGACTTCGGCCAACTCGCAGGCATGCGCCATTTGATGGTGGGCATCGATTGCGCGATCGCCGGCGCAGCAACCGCCGTGCTGGCCGCCAGACCCATACCGGCGGCTTTCAGAAATTGACGACGTTTCATCCGCTTCCTCCCCCTGTCGTTTGCTGCCGATTAGTCTGCACCGTTTCGAACCGGTGGAAAAGACGGGCCATATG